>CALCJV010000040.1 GCA_937967405.1 uncultured Chloroflexales bacterium
TTGGCTCATGGTGAGCCTGCCGTCAGGGTGATAGTCATTGGCAAAGATGTAGACCCGGCTGACTTGGGTCACTTCGCCGAGATCGGCAAGGAGTCGCTCTATGCCTTTACTGAGATCGCCGCCTTCGAGGAAGTGGCGGGCCGCTGCAACAGCTTGGAAAATTCCTTCCCGCCGCTGCGAGTCGAGTTCGGCCTGTCTGCGGCTCGTCACATCGGTGATGTAGCCCTCAATCATATCGTCGCCGCTGTCACCGGCTTGCGTGCGCCAGCCATGCTCAAACACCCACTTCTGCTCGCCCGTCGCAGTGATGATCCGGTAGGTCAGGTCGAAGGGCTGATTCATTGCGAGCGCATGCTGGACAGCTTCGTCTACCAGTTCCCGATCATCGGGGTGGATCAGGGCTGCGTAGTTAATCTTGCCATTCAGCATGAGATCATCACGGCTGTAGCCGGTGAGGGCTTTTATGCCCGGACTCGCATAGATCGTCGTCCAATACGCATCGTTGTAGCAACGATAGACTATGCCGGGGTAGTTGTCCAGCAACGAGTTTTTCATCGCAAGTTCGGCTCGCAACTGTTGGATTTCAGCTTGGAGGGCTTCAATTGTTAGCGTGTTAGTGGGTTTGGCCGACATGGGCATGTTCTTTCTATCTGCACTGATTTAGCTCAGTTGAACTTGGGCGCGGCTACAGCGTAAGTATTATTCGTACATTACAGTATAGCAGAATTCTGTCCCAGTGGGATGGATCCTCGCGTCGGCTCCTGATTGCGTACCGGCTGCCCTTTGCACGTAATGTGGCCTGCGTGTCAGTGCCGGTATGGCTCGCGCAGATCGGTGGGACTCAGGCAAGCGCAAGCCATACCGGCATCACCTTGCGCTGCGCTGCTATTCTCGGTACAATACCAGCAGCATACCAAGCAATTAGGAAAGCCGCATGATCCAGCAATTCACGCTGCCCACCCCAATCATTCACGACCTCGCCCATGTAGAAACGATTGTCCAAGCTCGGCTAAACGCACGCCAAGCGGTTGTTCACCTCACCCGCAAATATCTGGGCGATGTCGCCGACCGCCAGTATCGTGCTGCACTGGTGCTGCTTGCCGCCCAATTGGGTAACTACCAATTGGAGCGAGTGCAGCATGCCGCTGCCGCCGCCGAGCTGATCCACCTTGCCGCGCTGGTGCACAAAGACCTCGTGAATGATGCCCAGCGGCGACGCGGGCAAGCGAGCAACACGAATCAATGGGAGCATGGGCCGGCCTTGATGCTGGGCGATTATTTCTTTGCGCTCGCAGCAGGCGAGATGGCACGCGCCCCCGATCCGCGAGTGATTACCTACTACTCGCAAGCGGTGATGCGGATTAGCGAAGGGGGCTTGGCTCCGGTGCTGCAAGCTACCCCACTTGATCTGGCTCTGACGCAATACTTCTACAAGATCGGCTGCCGCACCGCTGCGCTGTTCGCGGCGGCGTGTCGGGCGGGCGTGGCTCTCGCAGGTGGCGATGATGAACAGATTGAGCGCGTCGGTGAATTTGGCTACCAGCTTGGGTTGGCGTTTCAGGTAATGGATGATGCGCTTGATTATAGCTTGTCGGACAGCACCAATGGTGCATCTGCGGCTGGGTTGGGCGGCTCCGATCTGCGGCGTGGGATCATCACCCTGCCATTCATTTATGCTGTTGAACACGCCGCCGATAGCACCCTTGCGGCGGCGATAGATAGCGACGATCCGGCGGTGCTGGCGCAGGCATGGGCACTCGTGCAGCAGCATGGGGTACCCCATGCCTACCGGGTGGCCCGCCAGCTTGCTAGCGAAGCGCGGGCCCACCTTGCTGGGCTACCCGCTACGTCGGCGCGCTACGCGCTCGAACAGCTTAGCGAACAGATTGTGCGGCAGGGGCAGGCCCAATTCGTAGGAGCATAGCCGATGCACATTCAGTTGCTCTATTTTGATGGCTGCCCTTCGCACACCGCTGCACTGGAACGGCTGCACCGCGTCTTAGCAGAATTGGGGCTAGACCTGCCCGTGCAGGTGATTGCTGTCGAGACGGATGCGGCCGCCCAGCAGTGGCAGTTTCTCGGCTCGCCCACCATCCGTATCAATGGGCACGATATTGACGCGCTGCCCGCCGCTACGCCCTACGCCCTTGCGTGTCGTGCCTATCGCCACCCCGATGGGCGGATTACGCCACTCCCTTCGATAGACCTGATCCGCACGGCTCTCCAGCACGCGCTTGAACTGTCTCATCTCCGTGCGGCAGAAGGCTCGCCAGACGGCCCGATAGATGGATCACTGGTATCGGGTGACACGATTTCAGGCAATTGAGTCTATTCTTAAGAGGAAGGAGCAACCACCCTATGGCACTCACATTGGGTACACTCGCCCCTGATTTCGCCTTGCTGGGCGTAGATGGGCAACAGCACGCATTGGCAGATTTTGCGGACGCGGCGGTTCTGGTGGTCATTTTTAGCTGCAACCACTGCCCGTATGTGCAGGCGTGGGAAGACCGAATGATTGCGCTCCAAGCAGCGTATGCCCCACGCGGAGTCCAGTTTGTGGCGATCAATGCGAATGACGCTGTGAAGTATCCCGCCGATAACTTCGACGCAATGTGCGAACGAGCTGCTCGCAAGCAGTTCAATTTCCCCTACCTGCACGACACCACGCAGGAGGTAGCCCGGACTTATGGCGCACAGCGCACCCCCGAAGTATTTGTTTTCGATCACGCCCGCACCCTCGCCTATCATGGCGCAATTGACGATAACTATGACGATCCAGCGGCAGTGAGTGTCCCCTACCTACGCCAAGCACTGGATGCCCTGCTCGCGGGTAGTTGCCCCGAACCTGCCCAGACTGCACCGGTCGGCTGTACGATCAAGTGGCGCAGCTAGGAGTCTGGGCGTAGGTTTGGGGTGACGGTGACAGGTGTTAGGTGGTAGCGATTGGGTGGCAATGCCGATATGCCACTGGCCTGCTCCGCCTACTTCCTAGCCCTGTCCATCCCTTCGTGTTCTTCGTGCCCTTCGTGTTCTTCGTGGTATGTGCTTCAGACTTGCCCGCCACCCGCCCCGATACCCCTAGTACCTGTGCTATACTTGCCAGTATGAAATACCAACCAACCTACCCGTATGTCCTGTTTGATCTGGATGGAACCCTCACTGACTCCGCGCCCGGCATCGTGCGTTCGCTGGTCTACGCCTTTGTGCAGAGCGGCGTGCCCGTGCCGCCCGAAAGCACGCTGTATGCGTGGCTAGGCCCGCCGCTGAACGATACGCTCACCGCACATCTGGGCAGTGCCGAAGCTGCCCAGCAGATGCTTCTGCGCTACCGTGAACGCTACATCCCCATCGGGATGTATGAGAACAGCGTCTATGCGGGCATGCCCGAACTCCTCGCCGACTTGCATGCGGCTGGTGTGCAGATCGCCCTCGCCACATCCAAGCCGCAGGTGTATGCCCAGCCAATAGTTGCCCATTTCGGGCTGCGGCCCTACTTCACCTATGTGGGCGGAGCCACCCTTGATGGGCGCATCACCACCAAAGCTGAGGTGATTGGTGATGTGCTGCACCAGCTCGGCAACCCCGATCCAGCGCAGTGCGTGATGATTGGGGATCGCCTGCACGATGTAGCAGGCGCACGCGACTACCACCTGCCGGTCATTGCGGTACGGCATGGCTACGCTCCTGAGGGTGAACTAGAAGCCGCCGCCCCCGATGCCATTGTTGCTGATGCCGCCGAACTACGCTCCTACCTGTTCACGCCGCACCGAGCGAGCCACGCCTAAGATGCCCGCCCCCACCGATTTCCCGATCCATCCAGTGATGACCACCCTGCAAACGGCGATGCAGGGCTATACCCTGCCGATGATTGACGAGCTAGGGGCAACGGGGGCAAGCACCCCCTTTCGGGTACTCGTCGCCACGATCCTGAGCCTGCGAACGAAAGATACCCTGACTATGGTGGTTGCACCGCGCCTGTTTGCCGTTGCCGATACCCCCCAAGCGATAGTGAATCTGGATGAGCAACAGCTCGCCCAGTTGATCTACCCCGTCGGCTTCTACCGCACCAAAGCCCGCAACCTGCGCCAGATCAGCACGATCCTGCTGCGCGACTATGATGGCCACGTACCCGCCGATCTGGAGGCCCTGCTCGCGCTGCCCGGCGTAGGCCGCAAGACGGCCAATCTCGTGCTGACAGCCGGCTTCGGCTTGCCCGGCATCTGCGTAGATACCCACGTCCACCGCATCTGCAATCGCTGGGGCTACGTGCACACGAAAACTCCCGACGAAACCGAACTGGTCCTACGCCAGCAACTGCCCGCCGAATACTGGCTTCCGATCAACGGCTTGCTGGTGATGCTGGGGCAGAATATCTGTCACCCTACCTCGCCCCGTTGTAGCATCTGCCCCGTTGCCCAGTGGTGCGCCCGCAACGGGGTGCAACGCAGCCGTTGACGAAGCCTTGCTCTCTTTGTTATACTTGGTAACTTGAGAAGTCGAGTTTTGATAGGAGTAGCTAGAAAGTTAGTGGGTACTTGTGCAGCCCCAACAGCCACCTTCCATTATTGTCGGGCATTTGGCTCCCGATCTCGATTGCCTGATCGCAATCTGGATTCTGATTCGCAAAGGCGGCGCAACTGATGCCGAGTTGCTGTTTGTGGCGGCGGGCAGCACGCTAGCCAATCGCCCGCCGGATGATGACCCACGCATCGTCCACGTAGATACGGGCGGTGGTCGCTACGATCACCACCAAGTCGCTGATCAATACCTGTGCGCGGCCGAGCTTGTGCGGCGTGAGATTGCCCCCGATGATCGTGCGCTGATGCGGATGGTGGATCAAGTCAATCGCCTCGACAATGCGCGGGCTACCGGGCGCGACACAATGTTCTTCAATATTAATGATCTCATCGCGGGCTACAATGCCCTCTTCCCCAATCGCCCGCATCATGTGGCTCAAGCGATGCTGGCCAACTTCGATGCGTGGTATGAGCATGAGCAACGCCTGCTGCGTCTCGAAGCGGCGTTTGCGCGGCGGCTCGAATTCCCCACTCGGTGGGGTTTGGGGATTGCCATGCAGAGCGACGATGGTGGATCAAGCCGCCTCGCCTATGAGCGCGGCGCGGTGCTGTATGCCTACCGCGACGGGCGCGGCCACATGGGCATTGCCGCCCAGAGCCGTTCGCCGGTTGATCTGGAGCCAATCTACGTAGATTTGCAACAGCGTGATCCGCACGCGGATTGGTACTTGCACCCCAATCGGCGGCTGCTGCTGTGTGGCACGTCCAAAGCCCCGCCGCGCAATCCGTCGCAGCTCAGTCTTGAAGAACTCGTCGAGGTGCTGAAAGTTGGGCACAGTGGCGCACGTCGCTGATATACACCAAGACGTGCCCGCAGCACGTCTTGCTTGGCGCGATTGGGTTGTGATCCCCCGCAGCACTGGCTAGGGCCAGCTGCCCTTTAGCGTTTGCGCCACCAATCAATCATCAGGATCGCCATGCCCGCAAGCATGATGATGCTGCCGGTGAGCAACAGCAGCGGGAACGTCAGCGAATTCTGGACGGGAATGCCACAGATCGCGGCCCACAGATCGGCTGGAGCCGATGCGAGTGCGGCGATGTCCTCGACATATGCCGCTGCCATCACAATGAAGGTGAAGCCAAAGCTCACGAGCAATGCCCCAGCGATCCCCACATAGGGGAACGGGTGGTCCACACGTGGGTGTGCAGCCGGATGCGCGGCACGGGTTGGGGGTGAAGAATGCGCTGAAGGTGTCATAATCTGTCTCTCCAATCAAATGAAACGTGGTACGCAGCCCGTCTTCTAGCGAAACGGCACTGCGTACCAGCCAAACCTACTGAGCTTGCCTACGGCGTGATCGGGGATGGGCGGGCTGGGTTGAAGAACGGTGCATTGAAGCCATCCACGAAGTTCAGTGATTCGACAAACACGGGGGCCCACGCGATCAGGATCAGGAAGAGCGTGATGCCAATCCACAAGCCCCACCGCTCCAACCAGAGCGGCGAATTGGGATCGCCGCGATGGGCAATCGGTGGCTCGTAGTCATACGGTTTGGTGGAGAAAGCGAGCGTGCCAACCACATTAGCGTACAGCAGGATCGAGCTAATCAGCAGCACGAAGCCGCCAATTGCCGAGCTGTTCAGCCAGAACGTCGCGGTTTCATTCAAGTACGGACTCATCCCGACATCGGTACGGCGCGGCGCACCGGCAATGCCCGCTGTGCCCATGCCGTGCCCAAAGATCAGCATGCCCACCACCCACGTCCAGACTTGCGCGAGAGCCATCTTGTTGCTGAACAGGGCCCGCCCGCGCAGCATCGGGAGCAGCCAGTAGGTGATCCCGATGTAGGTTAGCGTCACTGCGCCACCGAGCGTCATGTGGAAGTGGGCTGGGATCCACGCTGTATTGTGCAGGGCGATGTTCAGCGTCAGGGAGGCGTTGATTAGCCCGCTAAAGCCGCCCATGATGAACAGGATCATGCCGCCGAGCTGGGCAACGACTACTGGATCACTCCACTTCTGGCGGAACAGCCAGCCGAGCGGTCCGCGTGCGCCACGCTTGCGGGCAGCATATTCAAGCGATGCACCGACATTGAATGCGGTCATAAAGCTCGGAATGGCCACCACAAAGGTAAGCACGGTGTGGATGCCCTTCGAGACGGCACTCACGCCGGGATCGGCGTAGAGGTGGTGCACGCCGACGGGCAGCGAGAAGATCAGCAGCATTATGAACGCTACCCGCCCAAGCGAGTCACTGAACAGCTTGCCGCCCGCTTGAGTCGGCAACATCGTATACCACGAGACATAGGCTGGGATCAGCCAGAAGTAGACCAGCGGGTGGCCAAAGAACCAGAACAGCGCACGCCCCACCTGCACGTCGGTGACGAACAGGAAGCCCAAGGAAGCCGGTAGCAGCAGCGTGAGGATTTCGATGGCCACCCCAATCGTACAGATCTGCCACATGATCTGGTTCACGATGATCGCAAACACCGCCAACGGCACGCGCTCACCGGGGTGCTCTTTCTTCCATGCCAAGTAGGTCATAAAAATGGCTGCCCCTGCCACCCACGAGCCAACCGCAAGCAGCACCAAGCCGATGTAGAAGGTGGCGTGGGCAAGCATCGGCGAATAGAAGGTGTACAGCACATTCGCCTGATTGGTTGAGATGGCATACAGGATCAAGCCCAAGCCGAGAAACATCAGCCCAAAGGCGATCCAGCCCATGGTTTGGTTGATCGGGCGTTGCAGCGAACGCTGGGTGACAAAGTAGCTAAAGCCGACAATGAAGAAGGTGGTAAAGAACAACGCATTCATTACGCCGTGCATGGTCAAGGCTTGATAGTAATATGAAAAGACTGGGATTTGCCATTCGGGAAATGCATGCACAAAGGCGGGCGCACGCCGAAAGGTTTGGAATGGCCCCATAAGGATTCCAAACGAAAGGGCAAACAGGGCACTGATAATGTGGACCCCGATCAGCCAGCGTTCGCTGGTGAGCATTCCCACACGCGGAAAGACCATCGGTGCAGAACTCCGCTGGGGCAACTGGACGGCTTGCATTCACACAACTCCTTCTAGCTCGTCAATAGAGCCTGCCTGTATTATCATGCTCTTCTCTGAATTTACGACAGGCGGGCGGCAAACACCTTATTCCGAAAGCCCGGCAGTGGCTGGGCCTTCAACGATAATCACCCCGAACATATTCTGGTGACCGGGGCCACAGTATTCGTGGCAGATGATGTGAAATTCTCCGGGGCGGTCAAACTTCACGCGCACTTGGGCAATCTGGCCCGGCAGCAACATCAGGTTCGCATTATGCGCCTCAATGAAGAAGCCGTGCGAAATGTCGCGGCTGGTCACGTTAAACAGCACTTCCGATCCGACTGGTACCCGGATCTCACGCGGCATGAAGTTCCACATCTGGGCGACAATGTGCGCGGTATATTGTCCATTGCCCATATCGCGCAAGCCCGGCTCGGCAAACTCCGTATTGGCTAAATCGGTCGGGTCAATCCGCCCTACCGGACTGGGGAGCCGAACCCCAAAGATAAACACGCTGGCTAGCAGCGCAGCCGTAAACACGCCAAGCGTGACTGAGACCGCGATCAGCCAATACCGCTCTAGTTCATCAATATGCACTAGAAACCTCCTACTCCACGCTCAATGACCACAATGAACCATAGATACGCCCAGTAGATCGCATATCCTAGCAACATAATCATCACAAACAGCAACGTGCCGCGTGCGGCAAAGCCGGTATGATCCAGTGATTCGTTGCTTTCTTCCGTCGCAAACAAATAGCCTGCCGTCTCGCCCTTTGCACTTGCGGATCGAGGCGGTGTGCCTGCTGCCGCAGCACTGCCCACGGGTGCTGTGGCAAGAGCTTCCGCATCGCTTGCCCACTTGTAGCCGCTCGTGTCTTCTGAGGCTACCGTAGCCGAAGAAACGAGGTTAGTGTCCTGCGTCAATGAGAGCCTCCTTTCGCTTGCTCGCCATCATAGTTCGTACCACCATTTCTAGATCAATCACCCCGACTGGTTTGGCAAGGTATGACTGCACCCCTAGCTGACGCATCTGGGCCCGTAGCATCGGTGAGTCATACGCTGTCAAGACTAGCACGGGAGTATCGGGGAAACACCGTTGCACCTGCCGAATCAAGGATGTGGCCGCTTGGCTCTGTGCGCCCGGGTCCACGATGAATAAATCTACCGGATTCGTCACTGCCGTTTGGACATCGCGGCTCAGATCAGCGGTGAAGGTGATCATCGCTTCGTCCTGTAAACGAGATTGCAACCCTAGCTGAGTCACGAGTGCTGCCATAGCATCATTGTCAACGATATGGATGTGTTGAGCTGGCAAGGCAAGCTCCTAGCTGCTGATCGTGCTTACGCCAAGCAGGATGCGGGTTTCCTACATAGCCTATGGTAACACCTTCTGTTGCTTCATAAAGAGGTAAAGCACTACTTTCAAGTGGTGATTCGACAACTTTCGGGTTGAGATTGTTTTTAAGAGAAATTTTATTGCAGGTGATACATACGGGCTACGCTGGGCAGGGTCTCGTTATCCAGCCCGGCGGCCTAG
Organism: uncultured Chloroflexales bacterium; assembly: GCA_937967405.1. Taxonomy (GTDB): domain Bacteria; phylum Chloroflexota; class Chloroflexia; order Chloroflexales; family Chloroflexaceae; genus JAAUTZ01. The sequence goes on from CALCJV010000040.1 coordinate 9,099, forward strand.
CGCAGGGCAAGGTAGCACGCCAGCAACGCCCGCGCTGATTGCTCCCACGGGAACCGCTGCGCGTGGCGCATGCCGGCCGCCCGCTGCTGCGGGGCCAGCTGTTGGGCCTGCTGGATCGCTGCGGCGATGCTCGCCGGGTCAAACGGATCGGCAATGATGGCTGCCGTGCCACTCACTTCGGGCAGGCTGCCAGCGGCAGTGGTGACAACGGGCGTGCCGCACGCAAGGGCCTCGGCCACGGGCAAGCCAAAGCCCTCATACAGCGAGGGGTAGACAAATACCTGCGCCAGATTGTAGAGCGCAGGTAGATCGGCATCGGCGACAAAATCGAGAAAGCGCACCCGCGGTTGCAAGCCGAGCCGTTCGAGGGTGACAAATATATCGGTGTAGAGCCAGCCTTTGCGTCCGGCGATCACCAGTGGGGGGGCAGCGGGCAGCAGGGCAAGGGCTTCGAGCAGGCGCGGGATATTCTTGCGTGGTTCGAGTGTGCCCACAAACAGGAGAAACTGGGCGGGCAGGTGCAGGCGTTCGCGCACAGCGGCCAGCGCGGCGGCGGGCAGCGGGCGGAATGCCGAACTCACGCCCGGATAGACCACCGCGATGCGCTCAGCGGGAACGCCTTGCAGGCGCATCAAATCCTGCCGCGTAGCCTGCGAGTCTACCAGCACGAGATCGGCGCGGCGTAGGCTACGCGGCAACACCTGTGTAAGGTAGCGTTGCAGCTTTGGCTCGGCGGTATGCGGGTGCACCAAGAAGGTCAAGTCATGCACCGTGAGCAGGGTGCGGGCGCGGGTGGGGGGCAACACAAAATCGGGGGCGTGTAGCACATCTATCGCCCCCGTGAACCACTCGGCATAGAGCGGTAGGCGGAGGCGTTGCCACAGGATCGTGAGCAGGCGCGGGCTGAGCGGGATCGGCACGGCGCGGACATTGGCGTAGGTGGCGCACAGCTCATCCAGATCGGCGAGGTAGGGGCTGTTGCGCGGGATGCCGCCCGCCGCATAGAACAGCACATACTCGAAGCCGCCGCGCATCGCCACCGTCGCTCGCACCAGCTCGCGGGTGTAGCGGCCAATGCCTGCGCCTTGCCACGCGGCGGCGGTGTAATCAATGCCGACGCGCATGCGGCTTACTTTCGCTTGCTGACAAGATAGAGTAAGAAGCCGAACACAATCAGGCTCCAGAAGTTAATCAGGCGATCCAGCAACGTCACCGCACTGCCCAAGTTGCGATCCACGCCAAACAGGATCAGCACGCCGGTGACGGTGCTTTCGACTACGCCCAAGCCGGCCGGGGTGATCGGGAGGGCGGTCAGCAGTGAGGAGGCCAACGCCACAAAGATGATCGTGGGCACGCTCAGGATCAGCCCTTCTTGCGCGAGCGCAAGGATCACGAAGTACAGCCGGAACCCTTCCAGCAGCCACACTGCCGCCGTCAAGCCGATCAGCTGCGGCAACACGGCGGGGCGGAACGAGCGCAGCGCGGCGTGTTCAAAGTTGCCATAGACCCGATGGGCCCGCTGCGGCAGGATGCGGTGAATGAGTGGACTGAGCCAGCGCATACTGGCTAAGCCAGCAATGATCGCCAGCACCAGCAGGCCCCCGAAGGCAAAGACGATCTGCGTGCCTTCGGGCAGGTGCGTGCCGAAGGTAAACCAGCCCGACAATACTAACAACGCAAACAGGGCCAGCATATCGAGCAGCCGCTCGGCAAAGATCGTCCCGAAGGTGGCTGAAAACGAAACCTGCCCATTGTGCTTGAGCAGGTAGCCGCGATACGCATCACCGAGCTTGGCGGGCACGATACAGTTGACGAACCACGAGAGGTAGATGTATTCCATCAGGGCGGGCAGCGAAGCCCAGCTCGTGCGCCCAGCGGCAATTGGTACATCGGCATTGAGCAGCAGGATGCGCCAACGGATCGCCCGTAGCGGGAAGGTTAGGTAGAAGACCCCAAACGCAGTCAGTAACCAGAACGGATTGGCATTCCGCATGTGGTAGAACGTCTGCCCAATATCAATATTGAGGCTGCGAAAGACGAAGACGATCAACGCGAGCGCAAACAGAAACGATAGCAGCGTGCGCGGGCTGAACAAGCGGCGCGTCAGCACGAAGCCATCGCCACTGGTGGCTAGCTCCTCAGCCAGCACCTCATTTAGGTCATCCGGGCTTGAGTCTGTATCCGCATGCACGGGGCTGGGTTCCGAACGCTCACCGACAATCTCGCGTGGCAGGCGCATCTGCCCTTCTTCATTCATACCGATTCCTGCGGTAGCATCTGATCTAGCCTTGCGATCAGGTGCTGGCGATAGTCAAGGGCAACAAGCATGGCCCACACTGAGCCAAGCTGAACCCCCATATTCAAGACGTGTAGATTCTCAAACAGGTTGTGTACTGCAATAGCTGCTATAATACCACAACTGCCAATGGCTAGGCTCTGCCAGAACCAGCCGTGCACCCCGCGCAGGGTGCGCCATGCCTGCACGGCGAGCAAGCTGAGCAGCAGCAGATAGGCGGCTAGCCCGATCACGCCTGCTTCGGCGGCAATGTGCAGGTAGTAGTTGTGGGCGTGCTGCTGCGGCGCATACCATGGGTGGATCAGGTAGGCAAAGCCGCTCGCTTGCGATTGGTAGGCGATGGGGAAGTTGCCGGGGCCTACGCCAGTGAGTGGCTCGTTGAGGAACATATACCATGCCGCCTGCATCTGGGCCATGCGCTCGACCACCGCGAAGTTGTCGGCATCAATCATGGCCGTGCGGGCATCGAACAGGCGCAGGCTGTTGAAGATGCTGAGGAAGCGGCGCGTAAAGAAATCGGGCAGCAGATCGCTTGTGCCTAGTCCCACGATGATCCCGATGATCCCTAGCGTGCCCGCCAGCGCATAGCCGAGATAGGCTTGCACGTTGCGCCAATTGACGATCAAGGTTGCCAATAGCAAACCGAGCATGCCGCCCGCCGCGCCCACCCACCCGCCGCGTGAGAGCGAGAGCAGCAAGGCTCCAAACTGCAAGCTCAAGGCGATGCCTGCGCCACCTATGGTGAGGAGCACCCCACGCGGGTAGGGGCATGGCTGGTGTGTGCTGCACTGATAGACGTAGGTGAGTAACGCCACGCTACCCCCGCCCGTCAGGGCGGCCGCGAGGGGCCAGCCCATATTCATGTAGCCTGCAAACGAATTGGGCTGCCCGATAGTACCGTAGGCGCGGGCGAAATCATCGCCGACCAGAAAGCTGAGGGGGCCTAGCCCCGTGAAAAACTGCCCTACCCCCAACATGCCATTGAGGGCCGTTGCCAGCAGGAGGCACGCCGCCAGCCCCGCAAATCGCCATGCGCTGTGCTGCACGGCGGGCCATCCGGCTGCAACGGGCACGAGCCGATTGACCGCAAGGAGGTAGATCAACAGCACCGTAGCCCAGCGCAACGTCTCGGTGAGGGCGGCAGCTTGATCGTAGCGGGTGAAGGTGGCCGCAAGCAGTAACGCCCACAGCAACGCGAGCAACCCGTAGCCGGGCAAGCCCAAGCGGATCGGGTGGTGGGGCGTGCTGAGGCTGTGCAGGGACCATGTTGCCAGTGCTAGCAGAAAGGCCGCTTGGACGAAGCTCAGCCCGCCCGGCAACGTCACTACCGCTTGCACGGGTACGGCAAGCACTGCGAGATACAAAGCCCAGATTGGGTCAATCAAGGCGAGCACCAACACGAGTGGCGCAACCACTACGCCCACTGCTAGCACCAGTGGGGCAGTGGCCAAGAGGATCGCCGCACCCGCCACCAGCGTCGCAAAGATCGCCCAAGCGAGCCAACGCCACAGGTGCGGGCCAGCGATGGATGGGGCACGGCGGGGCAAGTTCACGCGCATAACATCCTCGATGGTATCAGGGGATTAGGGGTGAGGTGGCAGGTAGTAGATGACATGGGGGATGAGCAGACCTACCACGAAGAACACGCCAACCTCCTGATCCTCAAATATGCTTATCCCCCTGCTCCGAATTCTGTGTTCTTCGCATACCTCATAGTGGGTCTGCGGTGGCTGCGGTGGGCCGAGGAGCGGCTAGCGTTCCACCTGCACGCGGTTGGTATAAAAGGCGACGTGCCCAGCAATCTGCTTCGCCGCCTCTTTAGGCGTGGGGTAGTACCACGCTGCCGCATCGAGGGTCTCATCGCCCACGACAATATCATAGTAGCTCGCTACTCCCTTCCATGCACACGTCGTTTGGCGGCTGTTCTCACGGAAGAACTCGCGCTTGATCGCATCCGGCGGGAAGTAGTAGTTGCCTTCGACCACATGCCCCTGATCGCTTTCAGCCAATACAATCCCTTTATAAACGGCTTTTGCCATGAACGTCTTGTCCTTTCTGCGCTAACTTTTGACGGGTATGCATGCTCAGCGGGTGAGCTACATGCGCTGTAGGCTACAGGAGTATTGTAGCAGGAATACCACGCCGCTTGGGGTGATCTTTTGCACAAATCTCAAAACACCCCTTGACAAACCTGATAATCCTGCTATCCTACATCATGTTGGTTTTATTGCTCTAATAAAGGTTCTAAACATCGTATTATGACTATCGTCGCTATCGCCCAACTTGCACTCGTACTTGTAGCCCTCCAGCTTGCCCTTCGGGGTGCGGGGGTCTGTATGGTGCTGGTGCGATAGCCCACAGACAAACAGCAAGCGCAAGCAGCTGACCCGCTAGTCCCCAGAAAGGCTAGCGGGTCTTGTTTTTTGGCAGATCGCCGAGCGGATGACACAGGAGCGAACCGATGCACCATACCACGCAGACAACGAGAAGACAGGATGGCAACGATGCCCAGTGCAGCCTTACCCAGTGCGACCTTTGCCCTGCTGCTATAGGGGATCAGCTTGGGCGTGGCGATTGCTGCGCCGGTGGGGCCTATCGGGCTGCTGTGCATCCGGCGCACGTTGCACGCAGGCTGGTGGGCGGGTGTGGCGGCCGGGCTGGGTGCAGCCACAGCCGATGCGCTCTATGGTGGGCTAGCCGTATCCGGCTTGGGCATCATCACCAGCACCTTGATGGGGGTACAGGCGTGGCTCCAGTTTGGGGGCGGGCTGTTCCTGCTCTGGCTCGGTATCAGCACGCTGCGGGCCGCCCCAGCACCCCTGACCAGCGCACCGATAACGGCAGAATGCAGGTACGGCTTAGGGCGGACCTATCTCACGACCTTTTGCTTGACCCTCACCAATCCGGCGACGATCCTCGCCTTTGCGGCGATCTTTGCTGGGCTAGGCACAGCCACAGGCACACGCGGATGGCTACTGGTCTGTGGCGTATTCATCGGGTCTGCGCTGTGGTGGGTGCTCCTCAGTAGCCTCACCGCAGGAGTAGGCACGCGCCTGCACGCGCACTGGCTGGTGCGGGTGCAACGCGGAGCGGGCATCATCATGGGGGGCTTTGGCATACTGGCCTTGCTCAGGGTGTTGATCGGAATGTAACGGCACAACGAAACCTATCCACGAGAATGTGAAGGAGAACCAAATTCATGTCAACTGGCGGCTATATGATGACAATCCGGTGCGAGATCGTGAAGCGGGCAGGCATGCTTGGCAAAGTCACGACGGCGATTGATACGGCACATGGCGAGATCGGCGGCGTTGATCTGGTGCATAGCGATAGCGAGAAGGCCGTGCGCGATATTACCGTAACGGTGCAGAACGCTGAACACGGCAACCATGTGGTGGCCAACATTGCGGCCATTGATGGCGTAACGGTTGTGCATGCCGCTGATCTGATCTTTCAAGCCCATCAAGGCGGCAAGATTGCGATCCAGTCGCGCATTCCGCTCCGCAATCGTGCCGATCTGTCGGTGGCGTACACGCCCGGTGTTGCTCGCGTGTGCACGGCGATTGCGGAAGACCCGGCGCGAGTGTATGAGCTGACGATCAAGCGCAACAGCGTGGCCGTCGTCACGGATGGGAGTGCGGTGTTGGGCTTGGGCAATCTCGGCGCGGAAGCCTCGCTGCCGGTGATGGAAGGTAAAGCGATGCTGTTTAAGGAGTTTGCTAATATTGATGCCTACCCGATTGCGATTCGCAGCCAAGACCCGCAGACGATCATTGAAACTGTGAAGCAGATTGCGGCGGGCTTCGGCGGGATCAACCTCGAAGATATTGCCGCACCAAAGTGCTTCGAGATTGAGGAGCATCTGAAGCGCACGCTGGGCATTCCGGTGATGCATGATGATCAGCATGGTACAGCGGTGGTGACGATGGCGGCCCTGTGGAACGCGCTAGCTCTGGTGGGCAAGCGCATGCAGGATATTCGCGTGGTGGTGAACGGTGTGGGTGCGGCGGGCACGGCAATCATTCATAGCCTGCTGGATGCCGATGTGGGCGAGATCATCGCGTGTGATAGTCGGGGGATTATCCACCGCAGCGATGCTTCTCTGAACAGCATCAAGCAGCAGATTGCAGCCCAGACGAACGGCGACAATCTGCGTGGTGGGCTAGATACGGCGATGCGTGGTGCAGATGTATTTATCGGGGTGTCGGTGGCGAACATCCTGACCCCAGCCATGATCCAGAGTATGAGTACTGATCCGATTGTGTTTGCGATGGCGAATCCAACCCCCGAAGGTGCACCAGAGATGCTGAGCCTGTATGCACGGGTGGTTGCCACTGGGCGTTCTGATTATCCCAACCAGATCAACAATGTGCTGGCGTTTCCGGGCATCTTTCGTGGTGCGCTGGATGCCCAAGCGCGGGAGATCACGCCGGGCATGCGCCTTGCCGCAGCCAAAGCGATTGCCACTACGATCCCGCCCGATGAGGTCTCCGCCGATTACATTGTGCCCAGTGTGTTCAACCGCGATGTCGTGCCGCGTGTCGCCGCCGCCGTTGCCGAAGCCGCGATTGCCGAAGGGGTGATCCGCGAGGATGCGCTGGCCTTGGCGGTGTAGCTACATGGGGCTTGGGTTGCCTTGCCACCGAACACCCAATCCGTGACGCTAACGCGAGCGGCTGATCGCCCTGCGGTATGCCCTAGCTGGTATGGGGGTATGCCGTAGGGCAAGCTGAAAAACGTATCAGCCAAGCTTCAGGGAGGCTCTAAACCCGAAACATTCACGCTGTCCCTATCGTAGCTATAATGGAGGTAGTCAAAGCGATTGAGACGCGGTACACCAACATTATCAAGCGAACACAACAGTAAAATCGAAAGGAGGCAGTGAATGTCAGACACACTTATTGTTACGCATCACGCTCGCCATCGAGGGGCCCAACGCAATCTATCAGCGAGCGATATAGCGTTTGTCTTGCAGCATGGCCGTCGGATTTGGAGTGGTGGAGCTGAGCATGTCTTTCTGGCCCGGCGCGATTTGCCCGAAGATCGAAATCTGCGGCGCCAATTCGAGCGGCTGGAAGGCACGGTATTGGTGGTGGACAATGGCTACGAGGGGCCTATCTTGATTACGGCCTACCGCAATCGGCGGGCCCTCAAGCACATTCGCTGTAAAACCAAATATGCGCGGGCGATGTGAGTCGGTGAGTTGATGCAGAAGCATAGGCGATGGGCTACATCGGTGATGCCCAAAGCTCGGAGCGTGGAGGACGGCTGAAGTTTCGCAAGCGGTGTTATTGATGCAGCTTTTCGTCCGGGCTGTCTCGCCCAATTGCGTTCCTCATTCGGGTGCTGCCCCCCGTGTTGACGCTGTTCCATGCAACAGGTACAATACCAGTAGCGTCATACTAGCTAAACAACCCAACTCCTCACTGGCTCTGCGGTAGCACAGAAGGCAACACATAGAGAAGGAACCGGCTCGATGCGTCTAATCCTGTATCTGGGCAAAGGTGGCGTAGGCAAAACGACCACTTCGGCGGCAACGGCAGTGCGTGCTAGCGAACTCGGCTATCGCACGCTGGTGGTTAGCACCGATGTTGCCCACAGCCTCGCCGATGCCCTCGATCTCCCGCTGGGATCAGCCCCGACCCAGATTACGGAGCGGCTTTGGGGTCAAGAGATCAACGTTCTCGATGAGATTCGTGAACACTGGGGTGAATTGCGGGCCTACCTCGCTACCTTCCTGCGCCGCAAGGGCGTGGATGATGTGGCGGCCGAAGAACTCTCGATCATCCCCGGTATGGAAGAAGTGGTTAGCCTCCTGCACATTCGGCGACAAGCTCGTAATGGCAACTTCGATGCGGTGATTGTAGATGCCGCCCCAACTGGCGAAACGGTGCGTCTGCTGACGATGCCGGAGACGTTCCAGTGGTATGCTACTCGGATTGCTGATTGGGAGCCGGGGACGCTCAAGGCGGCCCGCCCGCTCGTCAAATCGCTGATGCCTGAAGTTGATCTGTTTGAAACGCTGCAACGCCTGACCCGCGGCGTAGAGGTATTGCGCGAAACTCTCACCGATCCGGAAGTGTCGTCGTATCGGCTGGTTGTCAATCCAGAGCGCATGGTGCTCAAAGAGGCGCAACGCGCCGCCACCTACCTATCGCTGTTTGGCTACCCGATTGATGGCGTGGTGCTGAACCGGGTAATCCCGCCTGAAGCGGCGGAGGGGGCGTTTATGCAGGAGCTAGCCCGCGTGCAGCAGGGCTATCGCCAGCTGGTGTACGATACCTTCCGCCCCCTGCCAATCTGGGAGTCGCCCTACTATCCGCGTGATCTGCGCGGTGTGGATGACCTCTCGCTGATTGGCAAGTCCCTGTTCAAAGATATTGATCCGGTGCAGGTGCAGTTTCGGGGCAAGGTGCAGGAGATTATCCACGAGGGCGATGATTATATCCTGCGCCTGCCGCTCCCGCATGTCGAGATCGGCAAAGTTTCGCTGGTCAAGCGTGGGGATGAGTTATTTGTTGAGATTGGCAACTTCCGCCGCGATATGATTCTCCCGATGACGTTGGCCGAACGTCCGGCGAAGAAAGCCGCCTTCCGCAATGGCATGCTCGAAGTGCGCTTCGGTGCGCCTGATACTACCCCAACCGCGCCTAGCCCAACGCAGCCGGTGGAGGAGCGATGATCCAGCCGCGTGAGATTGCGATTCTTGGGGTGCCGCTTGATCTAGGGGCAGGGCGGCGTGGCGTGGATATGGGGCCGAGTGCGATCCGCTATGCTGGCTTGCAGCGTGATCTGCGTGCGCTGGGCCACCGCGTCACCGATTATGGCAATCTCACCGTGCCCCTAGCCGAAATGGTCGCAGGGCTGGCTGCCCCCGATCCAACCGATCCGGCGGAAGCGGCGAACCGGCTGCACCACCTTGCACCGATTGCGGCGGTGTGTGCCGATGTCGCCGAGACTGTCGCGGCGCACCGTGCGGCGGGAGCGTTTCCGCTGGTGCTCGGCGGCGACCACAGCGTTGCGCTAGGGACAGTTGCTGGAGCCGCGCAAGGGCGCACACTGGGCTTGATCTGGATTGACGCGCACCCCGATTTCAATTCGGCGGAGACTTCGCCAAGTGGCAACATTCACGGGATGCCGCTCGCCGCGTTGACGGGGCGCGGGCATCCCCGCTTGACAAGCGTGAACGGCTTCGCGCAGCGGGTGCCGATTATCCAGCCCGCGCACGTTGCCCTGATTGGCATCCGCGATGTTGATCCGCTCGAACGCGAAGCTCTCCTCACCGCCGGTATTCACGCCTTCACCATGCACGATATTGACCGGCAGGGCATCGCTACTATCATGGAGCAGGCGATCCGGGTGGTCGCACGCGGCACGGAGGCCATCCACGTCAGCTTTGATCTGGATGTGGTAGACCCGCACGAAGCTCCCGGTGTGGGTACGCCTGTGCCCGGTGGCATCTCCTACCGTGAGGCCCACCTTGCGATGGAGATGATCGCGCAATCGGCTAAGCTGGTCAGCCTCGATGTCGTCGAGGTTAACCCCATTCTAGATGAGCGCAACATCACCGCCCAACTCGCGGCGGCACTGGTGCTGTCAGCATTGGGCAAGCGCATTCTCTAATCGCTGATGGGGCTGATGCAGCCGCGTATTGATGAGAGTCCATTTGCAACGTTCAACCTAGGTCAACAGCATACTAGAACAGGGATGAGGGCGTATGCCTACCGATCCGGCGATTGTGTGGCTGCACGGCGATAGTCTCAGTCCACACGATCCTGCGCTTGTCGCCAATCCGCATGCACCGGCGGTATTTGTCTTTGATGAGCCGTTCTTGCTGCAAGCTCAGCTCAGCTTCAAACGCCTGCTGTTTCTCTACGAGAGTGCCAGCGAAGCCTTGCAGGGACGCGATTGCGAGCTACGGCGGGGAGTGGTGGTGGATGAGGTGCTGGACTTTATGCACAGCCGCGCCGCCTCAGCGATTCACGTGACCGCGACGGTTGCGCCCCGCTTTCAGAGCTACCTCGCCGAGCTACGCAAGGTGGCACGGGTAACCATCCACACGCCGCAGCCGCTCGTCAGGTGGAGTGGAGCTGCCCCGCGTCGCTTCAGCCAGTTCTGGCGCAAGGTGGAGGCAGAAGCGATGCGCCCGACAGGCGAAGGGCCGCCTGAGCTACGGGGCTAGGTGTTTGCAGAACCCAAAGGAGGGCCACAGATGCAGATTACGATACGCTTCTTTGCCAATCATCGTGAGATTGTCGGGGTGGCAGAGCAGACCCGCACGCTGGAGCCGGGCACCACGCTGGGCATGCTCTGGGAGCAGCTGATCAGCGAGTACCCCCGTTTGCAGGGCTACACTGGGCGCGTGTTGCTGGCCGTCAATCAGGAATTTGGCACGCCGGCGACGGAGCTTCATGATGGCGATGAGGTGGTGTTCATTCCGCCGGTGAGCGGGGGCAGTAGCGATCTGCCAGAGCCATTTGTGATTACGACCCAGCCGCTTGATCCGGCTCCGTTGGTGGCACTGGTGCAAACCCCCGCTGATGGTGCAGTGGTGACCTTTGCAGGGGTAGCCCGCGACAACTTCGGTGGGCGAGCGACCGCCCGCCTGAGCTACGAAGCCTACACCGACATGGCGGTTGCGGTGCTGGGCCAGATCGCAGGTGAGGCCCAAGCACGGTGGGAGATTGGGCGGGTGGCGGTGCATCACCGGATCGGCGTGCTTGAGATTGGCGCGACGGCGGTGTTGGTGGTGGTGGCTGCGCCGCATCGTCACGCTGCATTCGCGGCGGCAGAGTACATTATGGATCGGATCAAGGAGATCGCCCCGATCTGGAAACGTGAGCATTGGGCTGACGGTACTGAAGAATGGCGTGAGTAGGGCATGCCTGAACTTCCCGAAGTTGAGACGGCTGCGCGTGATCTCGCCGCGCAGATCACAGGCTGCCGGATTGTGGCGATTGAGAAGCTGGATTGGGAGCGGATGGTGGAAACGCCAACCCCTGCCACACTGCACGCGCTGCTTCCGGGCCGGCAGTTGCTTCAGATTGGGCGGCGGGCGAAGTGGGTGGTGGCCACGCTGGATGCCGATTGGACACTGGCGATCCACCTCCGAATGTCGGGCAATCTCAGTGTGCATGGGCCTGATGTGTCCGCTGATAAACATACCCATCTGGTGCTGATGCTGGATGATGGGCGGCGGGTGTTCTTCCACGATCCGCGTAAATTTGGGCGCGTGCGCCTGCTCGATCCGGCGGGGGTGCACGCGCTCGATGCGGCACATGGGATTGAGCCGCTCAGCGCAGCGTTCACGCCGCACGTTTTGGGCGAGCTACTCACCCGCCGCCACCGCTACCTGAAGCCGTTGCTGCTTGATCAGACGATCATTGCGGGCTTGGGCAACATCTACGTAGATGAGTCGTTGTGGCAGGCGTACCTGCATCCCCTGCGCCACTCGGATAGTCTGAACCGCAGTGAGATCACTGCCCTCCATAGTGCGATCCAATGTATTTTGACACAGGCGATAGCGCATAACGGCAGCACCCTGCGCGACTATCGCACGGGTTACGGGCAGCGTGGTGAGCAGCAGGAATACTTCCGCGCCTATGGGCGCACAGGCGTGCCCTGCCCACGTTGTGGCACGCCGATTGAGCGGATAGTGGTGGGGCAACGCAGTACCCATCTGTGCCCAACGTGTCAGCCGTTGGCTGGGCGGTGCACCCGCCGCCCTACGCTTGCATCGCCATAATCTGGGTGCGGAGTTCGGCTGCCATTGCCGCAACAAGCGGGAACTCATCGCTCCAGCCGTTGTCTATATCTTCCCAGAACTCGCTCATCGCTTGGTTGCCTGCGCGTTTGTAGGCAAGGGCTTGGAGCAGCATTTCGAGCCGATCTAGCTGTTTGATGAGGCGAGCTTCGCGGGAACTACGGTTGGCATACTCATCCCACAGATCGAGATAGATGGTACTATCGGGCAACACGGCGAGGAGTTCTTGCATCGCACGGCGTTCGGCTTCGTGCTTGGCGGCTGCCCCAAAGAAGCGGCGTGCGCCGATGGGCAGATCGCCAAACAGGACTTCGGCCATATCATGCACAAGGGCGAGTGCGAGCAGTTTGCCCCGATCCAGATCGGGGATCTGCTCACTGACCAACAGCGCGAGGCTCGCAACGCCAAAGGTGTGTTCGGCAACACTCTCTGGGGCGGCTTGCCCGCGCTGCAACCAGCCCGTGCGGGGCAGCAGCTTGAGGGTAAGCAGGCGTTCATAGAGTGCTACAATAGGTGTGGCAGATGATTCGTCCATTGTATGGTTCCTCTTTTCGTATGGCAACACCACCGATGCATATTCTGTTCAATGGGAGCTTCTGGACGCAACCCACCGTCGGCAGTGGGCAATATCTGCATGGCCTGCTGCGCTGGCTCCCTATCGTTGCCCCCCAACATCGCTATACGGTATTGATCCCCGCCGCACAAGTGCGTGCGCCGTTGCCGCCCTTGCCCGCCCCAATCCAGATGCTGCTCGTCCGCACGCCGTTTGATCGGTGGCATGCCAACCTTGCCAAGCTCTGGTTTGAGCAGATCAGTGTGCCCGTGTATGCCCACCTGATGGCCCGAAATAGACGGGTAGCCGAACAAGTTCTTTTGCATGTGCCCTACTTTGCCCCGCCACTACAGTGTATCGTACCAGTAGTGACCACGATCCCCGACGTTATTCCGCTTATTCTGCCGGAATATCGGGGAAGCCTCCATGTCCGCGGCTACATGCGTTTGGTTTGCCGTGCCGCACAACGGAGTAATCATGTTATCACATTTTCAGCGTACAGTCGGCAGGAGATCGCCAAAATCGTACCATTGCCTTTAACTAAGATTATACCAATATTGTTAGCCGCCGATGAACGCTACCACCCTGCCGCCGATGCCCCTACCGCCGCCACGCTGTTACAGGCCCGTTATGGTATTCATCCATCGTTTATCTACTATGTTGGTGGGCTAGATGCGCGTAAGAACGTAGCCACGCTGATCCGTGCCGTTGCGCTGCTGCATCAGCAGGATCAGCTGCCCGTGCCGCTCGTGATAGCGGGCCAGCCGCTTGGAGCAAGTAGCCGCCTGTTCCCTGATCTGGATCAGCTAATTGCCGCGCTAGGGATGCAGGCGGGAGTATTCCGCATCAACGTGCCCCATGCCGATGGGCCGTTGCTCTACCAGACAGCGCGTGTGTTTGCCTTTCCAAGTCGCTACGAAGGCTTTGGCTTGCCGCCGCTTGAAGCAATGGCGTGTGGCACGCCGGTGGTATGCAGCACCGCCAGCAGCCTGCCCGAAGTGGTGGGCGATGCCGCCTTGCTCGCCGACCCAGACGATCCGGCGGCGTGGGCGCGGGCCCTGTTGGGCCTGCTGACTGCACCGGCCCTGCACCAGTACTACCGCCAGCAGGGGCTGCGGCGAGCGGCTCTGTTTACGTGGCGGCGAGTGGCAGAGGAGACGCTGCATGTCTACGAGCGGGCTGCAGACGATACATAATCGTATAGTCAGATCGGAAACGATTTTGCCGGAAAGAGCGGGGTGAGGTGGGCTAGCTGGCTGTGACTGGCTGAACCGAAGGCGAAAAAAGTTGTTTACAAAACCTCTTGATCTAACGGATAACATGCCCTATCATAGAGAGAGAAGTATTTACACTTTGCAGCGACTTCAACCCGTGAAGTCGCCAATCTGGGTATCCATCTCTAGCGATAACCCTATGCAACTTGACCTGACGAGTAAACGTGCCCAAAAACTGATACAAGCGTATGGCTTAACGGAAGAAGAAGTCCGCCAGATTGTTGCGTCAGCGCGTATCAATCTGGCCACCTTCGATCCGGAGTATCGGGCCAACGTGACCCAGATTGCAGGTGATCTGCACAAGAGCCGCCCAACTGTTTATGGCTGGGCGGATCGGGCTTTGGCGGCAACGGTGCAATCGCTACGGAAGATTCGCACTGGTCGCCCGCCGAAGGAGCGCGTGGGGCGTGAGGGCTGAGAGGCTGAAGTGGACTGGGCAGACTGGGTTGGGAGCGAGATGACAGCGGGGCCAGAACTGCTTCCAGCACGGAGCGAAGCGAAGGAAAGGGTATGAATACAGGATATCCACCCTATGACGATGAGGCGAGTGCGTTCCTCGAAACTGATTACAACATGGGTGAAACGGCCCTTAGCGCACGGCTGCACCGCTTTGGGGTGCTGGAGGGAATCGAATTGGCGGCCGTAGTTGCCAACGATGGGCTGCTGATTGAGAGTATGGTCCAAGCGGAGATTGACGTAGACGCGATCTGTGCGGTTGCTTCGAACAGCTTGGCGATGGCCGATTCCTTAGGGCGTGAGATCAATAAAGGGCAAACGCTGCAAGTGATTCTTGAGTATGGCGAGGGCTTTGTGGTGATTGAGCCGATCAACCGCGAAGCGATGCTGCTGCTGGTTACGAATAATCAAGAGCAGCTGGGGCAGGTGCGCTTCTTGATTGCCTTGCATCGGGATGAATTGCTCGATGCGTTGGAAGCGATTTAGCAACGAGGTGTGCTATAATGCACAGTGAGATGCAGGGAACGACTGCTAGTGACATAAGACCGTAAGGTAGGTAACGATGGATCCACAACTGACGAGCCTGATTGTACCCGCTGAAGAAGCAGCTCAAATTGAAGAATGCTTGAGCCATCTAGTCGAAGACACGGGTGGAAACTATGCCCTGCTGCTCGATAAAAGCGGGCAGGTGATTGTCTCGCAGGGGGATGGTATCCGTCAGGATATTACCGCGCTGGGAGCCTTGATTGCGGGGACGTTTGCCTCCTCCCGTGAAGTTGCGAAGTTGCTCCGTGAGAAAGACTTTCGGATGCTGTTTCAGCAAGGGGTGCGCGAGAATATTTTTATCGCCTTGATTGAAGAGCAGTGGATTTTATGTGTTATCTTTAATAAAGGCACGCACATCGGCTTGGTCAAGGTGTTGACGAAGAAAGCGACTGATGAACTCGCGGCGGTGTTGGAGCGTGTCCGACAGCAGCACAAGTCGCGTGATGAGGTGCTTGGTTCATCGTTCCGCACCTCAATGGAAGATACGATTGATCTGCTGTTTAAGGATTAACGGTGGCGGGGTTGGCAGCATAGTCTGAGGCAGTAGAGCTGCCTGAGCAGGTGTAAAACAGTTATGGCTCTGATCAATGTTGCAGCGCGAGAAATCCACTGTAAAATTGTGTACTATGGTCCGGGCATGTGTGGCAAGACGACGAACTTGCAGTATATTCATGAATCCGTGTCTCCGGATGTAAAGGGTGATCTGCTCTCCATTGCAACTGAAACCGAACGCACCCTGTTCTTTGACTTCTTGCCGCTCGATCTCGGCAAAGTACGCGGTTTTCAGACGCGCTTCCACCTCTACACCGTGCCCGGGCAGGTGTTGTATGAGCGTACACGGGTGGCAGTGCTGAATGGCTCGGATGGGGTGGTGTTTGTGGCCGACTCGCAGAAAGAGAAGCTCGAAGAGAATATCAAGAGCCTCAAAGAACTGGCGATGAATATCACCCGCCAGAACAAAAAGTTCCAAGAGTTCCCCATCGTTTTGCAGTACAATAAACGCGATATGCCCAATGCGCTCCCTGTCGCCGTGATGGATAGGTATTTGAATGGCATGAATTGGACGCGCCATGAGGCCATCGCCACAACGGGCGTAGGCGTGTTCGATACCCTAAAGTCGATCAGTCGCCTCGTTATTAGCAAGCTCTAACGCTTATGAAATCACGTGCACTCGAAGGGAATCTGCAAGAGTTTCCTCTCACCGATATTATCCAATTAGTTGATTTGAGTAAGAAAACTGGCGCAGTTCACCTGCAAGGTGAGCGGGGCACGCAGCGGATGGAAGGCTGGCTATATTTCCGCGATGGGCGAATTATTGGGGCAGAGATGCCCGGTATGGCTCCGCTCGAAGCGGTGTATACCTTCTTCACCTTCTCCGCTGGGCCTTTCCGCTTCTATGATGATGTGGTGCTGGAACACCCGACGATCACTGTGAGTAACGAAGTGATCATTATGGAAGGGATTATGCGCCAAGATGCATGGGCAACGATTCAAGAGCAAGTGCCCTCGCTGATGATGATCCCCCGCCTTGTGCCCAACCCATCGGGCACAACGGAGATTAACCTCGAAGCTGAAGAATGGCGGGTGCTGACGATGGTCAACGGGAAGAATACCGTCAGCCAGATTGCCCAGCGCAGTGGCTTGGGTGAGTTCCGTGCCTGTGAGATCATTGCTACGCTGCTCCGGAGTGGGTTGATCGAGGAGCGCGAAACCACCCCAGCGGAACGCCTCTTGCCGGAGCTAGAGCATATTGTGGCGAATGCAGTTGGGGCGGGAGCCGACGCGCTGGTGCAAGATGCGTTGCATCAAGCTAAAATCTTTGATCCCGAAAGTGCCACCCACGAACAGTTTGTACAGGCGGTGGGCTATCTCGCCCAATCACTGCGAACGCTGGTTGCTTCAGACCAAATTCCGTCCATTGTGCAACAACTGAATGAACGGGTGAATGCTTTGCAGCACTAAACATAAGTGGGCGAGGAGTCCAGCAGCGTGCGTGCCCTAATTAGTGTATTTGATAAACAGCAGATCGAACCGTTTGCACGAGCTTTGAACGATCTGGGCGTAGGGCTAATCTCGACCGGCAAGACCCATCGCGTCCTGACTGAGGCGGGCTTGGTGGTGCAGCGTGTAGAGGATGTCACTGGGTTTCCAGAGATTCTGGATGGGCGTGTCAAGACCCTGCATCCGGCCATCCATGCGGGGATTCTGGCCCGCCGTGATTGCGATAGCCATATGCAGCAGCTGGCCGCGCATGCCATTGGGCAAATTGATCTGGTCGTTGTCAATCTGTATCCATTTGCCCGCACGGTTGCCGATCCGAACGTGACCCTCGCGGCGGCGATTGAGCAGATTGATATTGGCGGAGTTGCGTTGCTGCGGGCAGCCGCCAAGAACTTCGCGCATGTTCTTGCACTGGTAGATCCAGCCGATTATGCCGCTGTGCTGGCGGCTCTTGAAGCGGGCCACATCCCCCATGAGCTGCGGCTGCGGCTTGCCGCGAAAGCCTTCGCGCATACGGCCGCTTATGATACGGCGATTGCCACCTACCTCACCCGCGAAGCCGATGATCCCTTTCCGGCGGTGCTGCCGCTGGCGTGGGAGCGGGCACAGGTGCTTCGCTACGGCGAGAACCCGCACCAGCCGGCCGCCCTCTATGGCAGCTTCTTCGAGTATGTTGAACACCTGCACGGCAAGGAGTTGTCCTATACCAACGTGCTCGACATTAGTGCGGCTTTAAGCCTGTTAGAAGATTTCCCGACTCCAGATACGGGGGCTGGGGTGACGCTGGCGATCTTGAAGCATACCAATCCGTGTGGAGTGGGCGTGGCCCCGACGGCACTGGAAGCGTGGCACAAAGCCCTCGCCACTGATCCGCAATCGCCCTTTGGCGGGGTGATTGGCGTGAATGCGCTGTGTGATTTGGCTCTTGCCCAAGCGATTAACGAAATCTTCTCCGAGATTGTGCTGGCTCCCGACTTTACGCCAGAGGCACTAGCCCTACTCCAACAGAAAAAGAACCGTCGCCTGATCCGCATCCGCCAGCCGATCACGCCAGCCAGCCGCACGGGGCTGCACGTGTTGCAGAGTGTGCCGGGTGGGGTACTCGTGCAAGCGGCCGACATTGCGCCTCTGGATGCGGAGCCGTATCAGGTCGTGACGGAGCGGGCCCCGACTGATGCCGAACTACAAGCGTTACGCTTCGCGTGGCGGGTCGTCAAGCATGTCAAATCGAATGCGATTGTGTATAGCCGTGAAGATCGCACGCTGGGGATTGGGGCCGGCCAGATGAGCCGGGTGGACAGTTCGCGCTTGGCGGTTTGGAAGGCCCAGCAGGCAGGCTTGTCGCTGGTGGGTTCGGCGGTAGCGAGTGATGCGCTGTTCCCATTCGCGGATGGGGTTGAGGCGGCGATTGCAGCTGGGGCGACAGCGATTATTCAGCCGGGTGGCTCGGTACGCGATGCTGAAGTGATTGCCGCAGCGAATAAGGCTGGGGCAGCGATGATCTTTACGGGGCAGCGGCACTTCTGGCATTAAGCCAGTGAATGATGAGTGCAGAACAGGTGGGAATACCGCATGCTACAGTTTGACAGCAATGGCTTAATTCCTGCGATTGTGCAGCACGCCCGTAGTGGTGAAGTGTTGATGCTGGGCTATATGAATGAAGCTGCCTTGCACGCCACGCTCGAGTCGGGCTTGGTGACATTTTGGAGCCGCAGCCGTCAAGCCTTGTGGCGTAAGGGCGAAACAAGTGGCAACCTGCTGCACCTCGTTGAGGTGCGCCAAGATTGCGATGGCGATGCGTTGCTGGTGCAAGCTGAGCCAGTCGGCCCAACATGCCACACGGGGCAGCCCACGTGCTTCCACCGCAGCCTCGATGGGACGCTGCTAGAGCAACGTCGGCCTGCAAGTGGGGTCTTAGCTCGCCTGCACGATACCATCCACGCTCGGAGCCAGAGTGATGACACCGAATCTTACACGGTACGCTTGCTGCGTGGTGGGGTAGATCGGATTGCGAAGAAGCTTGGCGAGGAGGCTACCGAAGTGGTGATTGCCGCGAAGAACCACGCTCCAGCTGAAATTACCTACGAGGTTGCCGATCTCCTTTATCATACACTGGTATTACTTGAACAACAACAGGTTGCACTCGAATCGATCTGGGCCGAATTGCAGCGGCGCGTGCGCTGAGGCACGGCTTACAAGGAAATGATCTACGCCCATGTCACACATCCGACGCTCACGCGAACCAGTCACTTCTCCGTATCAGATCAGCCGTGTCCTGAATCTCACCCGCCTTGTTTTTGGGTGTGTGCCGTATGAGATCATCGTAGATGGTGATGCTGATTTCAGTGCGTGGTGTCAGGATATTCTCACGGCGGCGGGGATTACCTGTTACCACGATGGCTCCGGACGGGCCAATGCTGAGCCAAGCATTTATGAGCAATCGGAGTTGCTCCTGATTGATCTGGGTGATTTCAGTGATGCCAACCTTGCGCTCTTGCGCCGTATCCGTGAGCAATCGCTGGATATTCCGGTGGTGGTAGTTTACGATCCGCAGGCTCTGCTCCGCCCGGAAGTGATCCACAAGCAGCTGCCTGCGGCGGTAGAGCTAGGAATTGCGGGCATGCTGCCGCGCACCTGCGATGGCAATGAGTTGCAAACGACAGTGGAAACGGTCTTGACCCGCCAGCGTGAGCTAGATCGGCGCACGCGGCTGGCATGGCAGCACTTCAACGATGCGGTGTTGCTGCTGGATGCAAAGGGGCGTATAGTGGTGGATGCTAACCCGGCGGCCGAGACGCTGACGGGCTATTGCCGAGAAGATTTGTTGCGGATGGAGATTGGCACATTGCTGCCACACACCACGCAGAATGCAGAGGAGCACCGTGCGGTGGAGCGGGCCCTGCGGCGGCACGGGGTTGTGCCGGTGGCGGCGTGGCTGGCCGATGGCGAGCAAGACGTGTATCTGACCCGTGCCGATGGGCGGACGTTGCCGGTTTCGCTCAGTGTGAGCCAGTTTCCGTATGAGCGCAAGCTGCTCTATCTGGTCGTCATCCGGGACAGTAGCCGCCAGTGGAAGCGCACCCAACAGATGGTGCAGCGCGAAAAACAAGCGGCCCTGCAACGCCTAACCGCGTGTGTGGCCCACGAAGTTAACAATCCGCTCCAAGCCCTGCATAATTCGCTCACGCTGCTGCTCGGTCGTAGCCTTGAAAGTGAAAAGCAGCAACGCTATCTGATGCTAGCCAATGGTGAGGTAGAACGGCTTATTGCCATCGTGCAGAAGCTTCTTGATATTCATCGCGCTGAGCCAGAAGCCATGCGCCCGATCTATCTGGATCGGGTGGTGGAGAGTGTCGTAGAGTTAACGACCCAACAGATGCATGACGCACAGGTGACCTTGAGCTACGATCTGTACCCGCACCTGCCGCCGATTGCGGGTGTGCCCAGCTTGCTTAAGCAAGTTGTGCTCAATCTGCTGTTGAATGCGATTGAGGCGATGCCACATGGTGGCGTATTGACGATCAAGAGCTATGTGCTGCTCGATTGCCATGAGCAGCAGATCATTCCTGACCCAAACCTGAGCCTGATCAATGATGTGCTGCTGAAGTATGCCTCGCAGCCGTGTGAGGTGTGTGTCGTGCTAGAGATTCACGATACTGGTGTGGGCATCGCACCGGATGAACTTGCGAAGGTCTTCGAGCCGTTCTATTCAACCCGCAGCGAGGGGCGTGGTTTGGGCTTGGCGATCTGTTATACTATTGTGGAGAAGCACAATGGAACATTAACGGCGGAAAGCGTGCCCGGTCAAGGAACACGCTTTCGAGTCACATTCCCCGCTCGCTTGGAGAGCTAAAGTAACCCCTCAACGACACGAACCACAATGCGTTTATCGGCCTGATCCAATGCCACGACAAATTCGTGAATCATCGGGATGAGTGCGTCTGGTTGTCCAGCCCGCGTCACAATAATGACATTACTCGCACCCGTCTCGAGCACCTCGCGCACCGTACCGATCAGCTCGCCTGTATCGGTTTCGACCCGCATGCCGTAAAGATCGTGCAAGTAGTATTCATCTGGGGCAAGCGGGGCGGCATCCTGTGCGCGGATCGAGACATCGCGGTTGCATAGCTCCTCAGCAGCTGCGCGGGTGCTAATGTTGTGCAGGGTCAGGATCAGCAAGCCCGGCTTGTGCTCGAAACTGTGGCTGATCGTGTAGGCGGTGGACTGCTTGCCAATGTAGACGGTACGCACGTGGCGCACGAAATGATCGGGCCGATCTGTGAACGCCCGCATCTTCAGTTGCCCGTTCACGCCAAACGGGGCAACGATGCGCCCCACGAGCAGCAGATCATCCGGAGCGATGGTCATAGATTTCTCGGCATTTCTGGTCTAGCTCTTAATGTCTACATGGACGCGCTTGTTTTGGCGGGCAGCAGCAACACTCATCATATCGCGGATGGACCGTGCTACGCGCCCATTGCGCCCGATCACTTTGCCCGTATCAGCTTGGGCGACGATCAGATCGAAGGTGACATTATGTCGGCTAGTACGCTCTTTAATCACAATCTCGTCCGGATTGTCTACGAGGGTACTGGCAATGTACTCAAGCAGTTCTTTCATAGGGCTACCGTTCTCTCAATGCTGTCCGCAGCAGCGTGGGTGAATTGGTGAATTGGGTGGGAGCCGCCCCGCTGATCAGGTGGTTGTGCTCAGCGTTGACTGACGGGTACGGCTGGTTGCGCTGCCCATGCTTGCAAGTTAGGATACCGTTTCCATTGCTTCGGTTGCTTCGGTTGCCTCAGGTGCTTCGGCTATAGGCTGAGCCAGCGTAACATCATCCGGCACAGCGACAGGTGCTACCGTATGGCCATCTGGCTCGCTAGCGGGCACAAGCTGCCCATTCTGATCCAGAATCTGAACCTTCTTGAACAGGTAGGTCACCGTATCTGAGGGCTGTGCGCCGACGCTAAGCCAATAGCGGGCGCGGTCTTGCTTGATCTCAAGGATTTTCGGCTGCCGCACTGGATTGTAGTGGCCAATAATCTCAATAAAGCGACCATCGCGGGGAGCGCGGGAGTCTGCTACCACTATCCGATAGCTCGGCTGCTTGGTTTTACCCGTGCGACGCAGACGAATTCTTACCATAGGTGTCGTTTTCCTCCTCATGTGTAGCAGAGCCGAACTCTGCATAAGTGTTGTGAAATCTTTATCCGTTGCCAATCTTGCTAGCGATTCAGCATCCGCAGGAGTTCCTGTGGATCAATGTCAGCTCCCCCGCCACCGCCACGTTTGCCGCGTTTGGTTTTGGCGTTGCCCATCATTTGCTTCATCATGCGTTGCATCTGCGTGAATTGTTTAATCAGCGCATTCACGTCCTCGATAGTTGTGCCACTGCCGCGTGCAATGCGTTCGCGGCGGCTCCGCTTAATGATGTCCGGGTTGCGCCGTTCGTAGGGGGTCATCGAGAGGATGATCGCCTCGACCCGCTTGATCCGCTTCTCATTAATAAGTTCTTCGTTCTGGGCAAATTGGCTCATGCCGGGAATCATACCGAGAATCTGCTGGAATGGGCCTAGCTTCCGCATTTGGTTCATCGCATCGAGAAAATCCTCAAAGTCGAATTTCCCTTTGCTCAGCTTCTTCTCCATCTGCTTGGCTTGCTCGGCATCATACAGATGCTCGGCTCGCTCAATGAGGGAGAGCATATCGCCCATGCCCAAGATGCGCGAAGCGAGCCGATCTGGGTGGAACGGCTCCAGCGTATTGCCGTCTACCTTCTCACCCGTGCTCATAAACTTGATCGGCAAGCCCGTCACCGAGCGCACCGAGAGGGCGGCCCCGCCGCGGGCATCGCCGTCCATTTTGGACATGACCACGCCCGTCAGGTCAATCTCAGCATTGAAGGTTTCGGCAACTTTGACGGCTTCTTGCCCCGTCATCGCATCCACGACCAGCAAGCGTTCGGTGGCATTGACAGCGGCTTGGATCTGCTTGAGTTCATCCATCAAGGCCTGATCAATTTGGAGCCGCCCAGCCGTATCCAAAATGACCACGTTGATCAGCTCTTGGCGGGCGTGGGCTAGCGCACGCTGGGCAATCTCTGGCGGGCGCGAGTCAATGCTTTCACTGTAGACGGGCACATTGATCTGCTTGCCGAGAGTTTCGAGTTGCTTGATGGCGGCTGGACGGTATACGTCGCACGCCACGAGCATCACACGCTTGCCCTGTTTGCGGAGCAGCAGCGCGAGCTTGGCGGCGAGCGTTGTTTTCCCCGTCCCTTGTAGCCCAACTAGCATAATGATGGTCGGCCCCGGACGCGCTTCTACAAGCGGCGCGTTGGTATCGCCGAGCAAACTGATTAGCTCTTGGTGGACAATCTTAACTACCTGCTGGTGGGGCGAGAGGCTTTTCAGCACCTCCTCGCCTACCGCTTGCTCCGTAACGCGAGCGACAAAATCCTTCACCACTTTGTAGTTCACATCGGCTTCGAGCAGGGCAAGGCGCACCTGCTTCATGCCCTCGCGCACGTCTGCTTCGGTCAAGATGCCTTTGCCGCTAAATCTTTGAAAAACTGTCTGGAGACGATCCGAAAGACTTTCAAACATGAGCGTTG
This sequence comes from uncultured Chloroflexales bacterium, assembly GCA_937967405.1. Taxonomy (GTDB): domain Bacteria; phylum Chloroflexota; class Chloroflexia; order Chloroflexales; family Chloroflexaceae; genus JAAUTZ01. The sequence continues at coordinate 32,601 of CALCJV010000040.1, forward strand.
CTTTCGCCGTTCAGTCGTAATCAGGTGTTACAACAAAAGGCAGGGTACACGGAACACTGTGCCCCTGCGTGCCAGTAGCCTCGCTGTCCTTTCTTATTGTAGCGGTGTGTGGGCTTGCCGTCAAATGCTGTGGCAGCTGCGGCCTGTTCCCGTGCTATAATGCAAGCCGGAACGGGCCTTGAGCCGTTTGCGCTTGGGGCAATCTGCCTGCGTTTATCGTGCCGAAGCATCTGGAGAGTGAGCGTTGTCATGTTGAGAGCCTACCGCGATCTGTGCGCCCTTGGATTGCTTGCCGTACTGTTGACCCTCCCGCTCGCACCTGCCACTGCCCAGAGTGGGGAACGCTGCTTTGCCGAGACCGGATTCTGTATCGCTGGGCGCATCCGCGCATATTGGGAGCAGAATGGCGGCTTGCCGGTGTTTGGCTTGCCGATCACGCCGCAACGGGCCGACGTGATCGAAGGGCAGCGGTTGCAGGTGCAGTGGTTTGAGCGCAACCGGCTTGAGCTGCATCCCGAAAACAATCCCCCTTTCGATGTCCTGCTGGGACGGCTTGGCGCAGACACGCTCGCGGCGCAGGGGCGCGATTGGGTTGCCTTCCCGCAAGAGATGGCTCCCCGCGCTGGGTGTCGCTACTTTACGGAGACACGGCAGAATGTGTGCGGCCCGATCCTTGCGGCATGGCAGGCGCAGGGGCTTGAGCTAGATGGGATCGCTGGCTTTAGCGTAGCCGAGAATCTCGCCCTGTGGGGCTTGCCCCTTAGCCCCGTGCAAACCGAAGTGCTCGAAGGGCGCGAGTATCAGGTGCAGTGGTTTGAGCGGGCCCGCTTTGAGTTGCACCCCGATAATGCCCCGCCTAACGATGTGCTGCTGGGGCTGCTCGGCAATGGGTTGTTGCGCGGCGAGGCGGATGATGCCGCGCAGGGCCCGCCAGTGCCAGCTGCACCGCGCCACAAGATCGCCTTTGTGTCAGATCGCACTGGCTTCAACGACATCTATCTGATGAATACCGACGGCAGCGATGTGCAGAATCTGACCTTCAGTCGCGCCAATGATCGCTTTCCGGCGTGGTCGCCCGATGCCACCAAGATCGCTTTTGTGTCGGATCGCACGGGCAACCCAGAAGTGTTTGTGATGGATGCCGACGGCCGCAATATGTATCAATTGACCTTTTTTGGGAATGCGGCCACGCAGCGTCCGGTCTGGTCGCCAGATGGTCGCCGCTTGGCCTTTGCCGCCGAGCGACGCGGCAAAACCGACATCTACACGATCAATCTGTTTGGGGCTGGCTTGACTAACTTGAGCAGTGCCTTTGCGATCAACGAGTCGCCTACATGGTCGCCGGATGGGACGCGCCTCGCCTTCTCGGCCAACCGCGAGAATGGCGATTGGGAAGTGTATGTGATGAATGCTGACGGGAGCGGGCAGCAGAATATCACCCGTACCCCTGAAGATGACCGCGATCCGGTCTGGTCGCCGGATGGCATGCGGATTACGTTTGTATCGAATCGGGCCGGCGATTGGGAAGTGTTTGTGATGGATGCCGACGGGCGCAACCAGCGCAACCTGACCAATTCGCCGGACGATGACGGCTTCCCGTCGTGGTCGCCTGATAGTCGCGCCGTGATCTTCCACTCGCTGCGCTTTGCGCCCGGCGCACAACCCAACTATGACATCTTTCTCGTTAATGCGGACGGCACTGATATACGCCGCCTGACTACCGATCCGGCTGCCGATCTGATGCCGGTCTGGTCGCCGGTTCCGGTTGGGCCCTAGCTCAGCGTGTCCGCGTCATTGAGGTAGACCCGTTGGTTGGGCACTTCTTGGCGCATATGCACCGTGCGTTGGGGAAAAGGAATTTCGATCCCCTCGTGATCGAAGCGGCGGTGCAGCCGCTTGATCAGTTCGTGGCGCATCGCGGCGGCATTGCCGTAGGTGGTAGCGCGGATGAACACGCGCAGATTGATGCTGGAGTCGCCAAATTCGTAGAAGCGCACAAACGGCTCACTGCTCGGCTCGGCTTCGGCGAAATCAGCTTGAAGCTGCCGTGCTTCTTCGAGCACCACCCGCTCGACATGCTGGAGATCGCTGGCATAGCTTACTCCCACCAGAACCGCAAAGCTCGTGCCTTCTTGGTCGCGGTCGTGGAATTTGAGCGTAATCGCATTCAGAATTTTGGAATTGGGCACAATGTAGGTGTTGTTGGTGGGCACTTGGCGAATCTGGCTTGAACGCCAGTTGATGTCTTCCAGATAGCCCTCGATGCTGTCATCTACCCGAATGTAGTGGCCTGTCCGAATCTGTTGGGCGATAATCAGTTGGGCCCCAGCGAAGATGTTCGAGAGCGTATCCTGCAAGGCCAGCGATACGGCCAAGCCAGCCACACCGAGTGCTGCGAGGGCCGGCCCGACAGGCACGCCAATTGACTCAAGCACAATGATGATACCGAACAGAAAGACGATGCTCCGCAGCACATTCGAGAAGAGGGCTGGCGGGGGCAGATTGTGCTCTTTGGAGAAACTGGCTGAGAAGTAGGTATTGACGGCTACGACGGCGATCCGCGAGACGACGAGGGTGAGGGTCATGCCCAGAATGACGGTGAGGGCTTTCTCGCCAATGACGCGCAAGGCTGGCTCAATCGGCATGATGGCCAGCACAATGTAAATGCCGAGCATCATGGTGAGCGCGATTGGCACCCCGCGCACTGTCCCGACCAGCAAGTCATCGAAATCCCACGCCGTGCGCTGAGCAAGCTGCGCCAGTCGGCCGATCACGAGTCGGTTGAGGATTTGCCCCACAACAAACGCCCCAAATAGGACAATCAGAGCGATGCTCAGCTGGATCACCCAGACGGGGATACTTAGCCCAAGTAGCTCCACGTTAGCTTCCTCCTAATATCTTACGCTTGTGCCCTGCCATTTAGACATGGGGGCCAGAATATTACGCTGGCTCCCCAACCTCCGTTGGTGCTACTCGGTCAAGCGGTAGATTGTCCCGTCGTTGTAGCCAACCACATAGAGATTACCCGCTTGATCGGTGCCGAATGATGAAATGGTGATTGGTTCACGGAGCAGCATCCGGGTTTCCCAGCGTCCGCTCGTGTTGCGTAGCCCCCAAATGCGACCAGAGCAGAAATCGCCGTAGAAGTAGATGCCCTGCATATTCTGCGAAGCCGTGCCGCGATAGACGTAGCCGCCGGTGACGGAGCAATCATCGTCGCTGTGATCATACGTGATGATCGGCATGGTCAAGCCGGTGCGGTCGCAGGTGCGTGTGCCAAAGCATTCATTGCCTTCCAGAATCTTCCAGCCGTAGTTTTCACCGCCACGACTTGTGCCCGCTTGGAAGTTGATCTCTTCATACATATCTTGGCCTACATCGGCGATGAACAGGTTGCCGTTGGCGGGATCGAAGCTGAAGCGCCACGGATTGCGTAGCCCCAGTGCCCAGATTTCGGGGCGGGCATCGGGGGTATTCACAAAGGGATTGTCAGGCGGGATGGTGTAGGTTGCGCCAATCTGCACATCAATCCGGAGGATTTTGCCGAGTAGCGTGTTCAGGCGTTGGGCGTGGTTGTCGGGATCGCCGCCGGAGCCGCCATCGCCAGTGCCAATGTAGAGGTAGCCATCGTTGGGGCCAAAGGCGAGTTGGCCGCCATTGTGGTTGGCGAAGGGCTGATCGAAGGCGAGGATCACCTGTTCGCTGTTGCGATCTGCGCGGTTGGGATCAGTGCTTACGCGAAAGCGGGCGATGTGGGTTTTTTTATCGAGCGTCGTGTAGTTGACGAAGAACTCACCGAAGCGGGCATACGTGGGTGGGAAAGCGACACTGAGCAAGCCGCGCTCGCCGCAGCAGCTCACGCGGTCTGTCAGATCGAGGAACGGCTCCGGCAGGAGGTTGCCGTTGCGGTCTATGATGCGGATGCGCCCTTCCTGCTCAATGACAAACAGCCGCCCGCTATTGTCGCCCGCGTGGGTGAGGGCAACGGGGCGCACCAAGCCACCTGCGAAGAGATCAGCGCGGAGCTGGGGCCAGTTGGGGCTGGTAATGTCTGGAGGGCGGGGTGGTTCGGGCGTGGTTGGTGCGCTTGGTTGGCTCGTGTTGCCCGCCAGCAGGTCTGTGCCGAGTAGCCCCAACAGGACATCGAAGGGCGGGGCGTTTTCGGGGTGCAGCTCGAAGCGGGCCCGCTCAAACCACTGTACCTGATACTCGCGCCCCTCGATCACTTCGGTTTGCACGGGGCTAAGCGGCAAGCCCCATAGGGCGAGGTTCTCAAATTCGCTGAAGCCGGGCTGCCCGTCAAGGTTTAGCCCCTGCGCCTGCCACGCCGCAAGGATCGAGCCGCACACATTCTGACGTGTCTCCGTAAAGTAGCGACACCCGGCGCGGGGAGCCATCTCTTGCGGGAAGTCGAACCAATCGCGCCCCTGCGCCGCCAGCATATCTGCGCCGAGCCGCCCTAGCAGCACGTCGAAGGGGGCATCATTGTCGGGGTGCAGTTCAAGCCGGTTGCGCTCAAACCATTGGACTTGTAACGCCTGCCCTTCGATCACTTCGGTCCGTTGCGGGGTGATCGGCAAGCCAAACACGGGCAAGCCGCCGTTCTGCTCCCAGTATGCGCGGATGCGTCCGGAGATGCAGAAGCCGGTCTCGGCAAAGCAACGTTCCCCACTCTGAGCATGAGCAGTGGTAGCAGGAGGGCTAGCGGTTAGTGGCAGTAGCGTGACGAATAGGATTAAGAGCGCAAGGCGGTTGCAGTGCCGTATCCGAGCGAACAATGATAACATTACGATCCTCAGTTCATTCTAGCCCACAGCACACGCGATATGGGCTGTGGGAATCAGGATTTGCTTTGCGGGGCTATTATACCAGTAGATTGGGGCGGCGGGGTATGTTATGATACTTTCAGGCTTAGCTCCGTTAATTTTTTCCTGATTGAATAAATGTGATCTAGAACAGAAAGGAACCGGATGATGAGATCGCGTTGCCCCCTGAATGTCTTGAGCTTGGGGATGGTGCTATTGTTTGTGGCGTGTGGCCAGAGCTACACCACTTCGCCGAGTCCCCTGCCGCCCCAACCACAGCCATCAATTCCGCCGACGTTGCCTACCCGCACCGACTTGCCCGCGCAAGGCGAGTGGCTGCTGCTGGATGCCACGCTCCGCACTGCCGATAATGGGCGCGAGCAGGGCTATCTGGTGTATGAGCTGCAAACTGATGCGTTCTCGCGCTGGCAGCCAGATTTCACCCAATTCACGGCTCCGGCCCTGCCCTCCGACTTCCCACCGCCAGCCCGCACCGTGATCCTGCCCGATCCTGATTTCACCCAGCCGCGCTTGCTGGTGGTTGCCCAAGATGGGCGGTATGTGGTGGTGCAGCCGCAACTGCCCGCGCCCACGACGGGCAGGCACACTTTCCTGCGGGCACTGGCGGTAGCTCCCGCGCAGACGCAGGTGTTGCTCGTGGCGCATGCCGATACTGATTCTGCGCTCCATGTGTTTGATCTGCAAAGCGGGCAAGCCACGCCGATCTGGGCGATGAATCCGGCAGATATTAGTGCAACCACCCCGCTTGAGGCGGCGTGGCTGCCGGATGAGACCGGAATCGTCTTTGCCAATGGGCGCGAAGTGATTAGCCTCAGCCGCGATGGGGCGGATGTGCGTGTCCTCGCGGAGGGTGAGCAGTATCGCACCACGCAGTTTGTCGGGGTTGATCCAACCGGCGCAGTGGCGATTGTGGCAATCGAAGATCAGCTGATCCAGCAGATCGCCCTTGCCGATGGGACACGCACCGATCTGGATGGGCTGCTCAGCGTGTCCGATCAGTTTGCCCGCTACGCACTGGCCCAGCCAACAGCGGTGCAAGGCGTGCTGCTCGAAGAGCGCGGGCCCGGGCCCGCCGGTACACTCACACTGGTGCCCTTTGGCGGTGGAGGGGCAACCGTCCTGCACACCTTCGCGGAAGATACGCCCTTGCTAGCGCGTGCGCCGCAACCGGAAGGCTGGGAACGCTACCTCAGGCCGGATGCTGCCCCAGCCGTGCTGCTTGGTGCGTCGGATGGGGGCAGCGTGGCCGTGCTAGCGGCAGCAGGCGATGATTGTTTTGCCGTGGCAACCCCGCCCGTAAATGTGAAGCCGTGGGTGTATGAAGCCCGTTGTCAATATGGGCTATATCGGTTTGATCTAACCCAGCGTACCCTCACGCCGCTGGGCAGCTATCGTTTCTGGGATGCGCTCCCGTTGCTGTGGATGGAGGCCTAACCTACCCCTAATGGGGCCTTGCACGGCGCGTTGCAGCGAGTTTAAAATTGCAGCTCACATGTTCTTGACAAACTACTTAACTCGGCATATACTATTAGCACGGATGTAGCTAACAAACAAGTGTTCTGTCTAGCCTGAAAACTGCCGCGTATAAGACTGGAAAAGGAGACCATGTTATGGCTGTGACGCGCCGTGATCTGAATCGCCACCGTTGGACACCGAGAGTCTATCTGCACCCCTCGCTTGTATTTCCACAGCTGCCCATGTATCGAGGGTTCAGCTTGTTCGCGTGGGGGCTATTCTTGATTGCCCTCTCAATGGTGTTCACATCGCTGTGGTCGTTTGGGCAAGCTCGCCTCGACGATTTGCGCTATGGGCCGACCCGCGCCTTTCATTTGACACAACATGTTGGGCACGGTGGCAATGGGCAACCATCACATCTGATTGCGCTCAATCTGGATCGGCAAGTAGTCGTGATTGACATTCCCGGCAGTGATCCAGCCCAAACTCGCACTATCGTTGGGCCCTATCTGTTTGGAGCCAATGAGAACCTGACCCCCGTGTTGCTTGAACTGCACGACTACAACAGTGATGCCATGCTTGATCTGGTGGTCAAGGTGAAGAATGAGAAGCTCATCTACATCAACCAAGATGGGGCATTTCGCCCGATCACGGCCGAGGAGCGGGTTCAGTTCCTGAGCCAACGCTGAGCAGGCACGGGGCGAGCGATAGTATGTAGCGACTACCCTTGCTGCTTCACCACTGCATACATATCTAGGGCGCGTTTGCGTTGGGTGGCGTGGTCTACGATAGGCAGTGGGTAGTCGTGGCCGATCTGCACCCCACACTGGCGTTGCAGCTGCGCCGACATCTTGTGCGGCTCGTGAATAAAGCTGGCGGGCACATCCGCAAGTTCGGGGAGATAGCGGCGCACGTAGGCCCCATCGGGGTCAAACTTCTGCCCTTGACTGACCGGATTGAAGATGCGAAAGTAGGGCTGGGCATCGGTGCCTGTGCCGGCTGCCCACTGCCAGCCGCCATTATTGGCGGCGGGATCACCGTCTACCAAGAGTTGCATAAACAGGCGTTCGCCCTTGCGCCAATCAATCAGCAGGTCTTTGGTCAGGAAGGATGCAACAATCATGCGGGCGCGGTTGTGCATCCAGCCCTCGCGGCGCAGTTGGCGCATCGCCGCATCCACAATTGGGTAGCCCGTGTGCCCACTGCTCCACGCCGCAAAAAGGGCGGGATCATTGCCCCACACAATCGCATCGTATTGCGGGCGAAAGGCGCGTTGCAGGACGTGGGGGAAGTGCGCTAAGATTTGCACGTAGAAATCGCGCCACGCCAGTTCTCCAATCCATGTACGCACCCCCAACGCAACCGTATTATCCTCACGCCCGTGCTGTTCCGCGTAGTGCTGGGCGGCAAGGACGGCTGCCCGCACCGAGAGTGTGCCGAAGCGGAAGTGCGGCGAGAGGCGCGACGTGCCCATCAGGTCGGGGCGATCTCGGTGGCTGGCATACGTGCCGATGTTGCTCGGCTGCTGTGGATCGAGGAACTGCTGCAACAGGTGTTGCGCGGCCCGCGATCCGCCGGCCGGCAACTGCTGGTCAGTAGCCAAGCCAAATTCGGCAAGGGTAGGCAGCGGCTCACTGGCGGGGAGTTGCTCGGCGGGCAGTTGCAATACGGGCGCAGGCAGCACCTGCAACGGCTGTGCGGCGAGGCGTTGCCACCACTGGCGGGCATACGGGGTGTAGACGGTGTAGGGCGTGCCACTTTTGGTCACAAGTTCGGGATACTCGTAGATCACCCCATCCTTGAAGCTGTAGCATTGTACCCCAAGTGCAGCCAGAGCCTGCTGCATCTGTGCGTCGCGGCGCATGGCATAGGGGCTGTAGTCGCTATTCCAATAGACGGCGGTGACGTGGTGGGTCTGCACCAAACGCGGTAACACTTCCAGTGGATCGCCGCGCTGAAGTACCAAGCGGCTGTTCCATTGGCGCAGACTGTGGTCTAGCTCAGCCAGCGATGCGAGCAGGAAGTGCACCCGCGCTGCACTGGTAAAGCGGCGTTCGGGAGCTACCAGAATTGGGTCGAAGATGAAGAGCGGGATCACCATCCCACGACTCGCCAGAGCGGCCGCCGTCAGGGCGGTGTTGTCGTCGAGGCGCAGATCGCGCCGGAACCAATGCAGTGTGATCATACGTCTACTTCTAGAACTCCCCGCCGAATAGATGAAAGTACCCTTTCTCCTCTCTGCGTGAGGAAGTCGCCATGCAGCACCCTCACCGCTTGCCTCTTGATGGAGACCCGCTCGTCCGCATGCTGAACCCGCACCGTGCCACCGCGTGCCGATGCTTGATAGCCAGTGCGCGTAGACTGGTTGAGGAGATCCGCCCAATGGAGCGCGAGGGTGCAATGCGCCGAGCCACTTGCAGGGTCTTCGTCATACGCAACTATTATTCAGCATATTTTGTGTCAGAGCAATATGGCTGTGATGTATCTACAGCATACCACAAAATGGAAAAAGTGTATCCCGATGTTGCGTGAGGCGCAAGCAGCATGCCGTGTTTGCACACGCGGCACGTATCGTTTATCATAGCAATATGATTTACCATATCACAACTGCTGCCGCGTGGCAGGCAGCCCAACAAACTGGAAGCTATACGGCAGATAGCCTCGCCAGCGAAGGGTTCATTCACTGCGCGACAGTGACGCAGGTGGCGGGTGTAGCGGCGCGTTTCTATCGCGGTATGGCTGATCTGGTGCTGCTTACGCTGGAGCCGACGCGGATTGAGGCCGAAGTACGCTATGAAGCCCCCGCCGAAGCTCCGGCCTCAGCCGAACGCTTTCCCCACGTCTATGGCCCGATTCCCGTGACGGCAGTCGTGCGGATTACGCCCCTGCTGCTCGCCGCCAATGGTGTGCCCACCCCTGTGATTCCGCTATGATCCCTACGCCGCGCCTGCTGCTGCTTATGCTGCTCGGTGCGGTGCCGCTTGCGGGGGCCACGCTTGTGCCGCCCTTGCGCTGGCTGGCGTTGGTCTATGTGTTGGCCGTGATTGGCTTGGTGCTGCTGGATGTGATTGTGACCCCGCGCCCAGAGTTGATCGAAGCGGAACGGCTGAACGATACGCGCCTCTCACTCGGAACCGAGAACCTGATTACGGTGTTGCTGGCGAATCGTTCGCCACGGGTGCTCCACGTCACGCTGCGCGATGAGTACCCCTATCAGTTCCCCGCCGATAGCATGACCCTGACGGGGACGCTGCCGCCCTACGACATCCTCGAAGCGACCTACCACGTCCGTCCGGTGCAGCGCGGTGATTACCACTTTGGCGACATCAATGTGCGCTACCAGAGTGTGTTGCAGACCTTCGTGCGCCAAGCCCGCTATCCGGCGGCGGCTGTGGTGCGGGTTTACCCAAATGTGCTGGAAGTGCGAAAGTACGATCTGTTGGCCCAGAAAGGCTTGCTGTTTGAGTTAGGGCTGCGTCAGAACCGCATGCACGGCGTGGGTACGGAATTTGAGCGGCTGCGTGAGTATCGCCCCGATGATGAGTTCCGGCGCATCAATTGGAAAGCGACGGCGCGGCGCGGCAAGCCTGTGACCGTAGAGTATCAGACCGAGCGCAGCCAGTATGTGGTGTGTGCGCTGGATACAGGGCGGCTGATGCGCCCCCCGATAGGTGATCTCGCTAAGCTCGATTATGTGATTAATACCACGCTCTTGCTTTCGTATGTGGCACTGCTCAAGGGCGACCATGTTGGCCTGCTGACGTTTGCTGATCAGGTGCAGAGCTACCTCGCACCGCGCAGCAATCGCCAGCAGTTCTATGTGATGCTGGAGACACTCTACAATGTGCAGTTTCAGCCGGTTGAAGCAAGCTACACCCACGCCCTGAGTTACTTAGGGGTGAGGCATCGCCGCCGCTCGCTGGTGGTGATCTTCACGGATCTAGTCACGCTGGACGCGGCCCGCCCGTTGATTGCGAGCACGGCCCGCCTAGCGCGGCGACACTTGCCGTTGGTGGTCACGATCAGCGACCCGAATATCACCCGCTACGTGGGGCAGAAGCCGCGTCTGAGCGACGATGTATACCAGCGGGCGACGGCTGAGATGCTGCTTGCCGAGCGACAAGTAGTACTTGATACGTTACAGCGCAATGGTGTGCTGACGCTGGATGTGCCCGCCGATAAGCTCACGATCAGCGTCATTAATCGCTACCTAGAACTGAAGTCTCGTGGGCGGCTGTAGCTGGGTTAGTGCGAACTAGCCTACCTCTAGCTACAGCCCTGCAATAGGTTCCACCGATGTACGTGCTAGCTCAGCGTCAGGGTTACCACGATCCGCCCGAAATGGATCTGTGCTCCATCCTCAAGCGGCTCAGGCGTGTGTGGTTCGAGCCGTTTGCCGTTCACTTTGGTGAAGTTGGTGCTGTTCAGGTCGGTTACGGACCACTGCCCATTGGTGTAGTGCATGCGGGCGTGCTGGCGGCTCACACCGCCTGTCTCGCCACCAAAAGGGGTCAGGTCTACTTCTGGATAAATATCGCTCACTGGGTCTTCGCGCCCAACGATGATCTCGGTTTTGTCAATCGGCAGATAGACCACCCGCCCATCGGCGAAGGTCAGGCGTGGATGCGGAACCACCGGTGCAGGTGGCTCGATTGGGGGCAGCGGTGCGGGTGGGGCAGCGGGAGCGACTGCCCCCGCAAGTAGCTCTTGCAGTTCAACTTCAGCCTGCATCCGCGCAGTGCGGGCATCATCTAGTGCGGCCGTGAGGTATGCAGGGGCTGCGCCACCTTGCAGGGCAAGCAGCTGCTCCAATTGGGCGATACTGGCCGTGTGGCGTTCGACTTCTGCCGTCAGCCGCGCAACTTCAGCTGGATCGGGTGCGGGCGGTGCAGGTGGCGTAAGTGTCGCCAGATCAGCTTCGGCGTGGGCCAGTGCCGTGCGGGCATCATCTAGTGCGGCCGTGAGGTATGCAGGGGCTGCGCCGCCTTGCAGGGCAAGCAGTTGCTCCAATTGGGCGATACTGGCCGTGTGGCGTTCGATCTCGGTCTCTAACTCCGTGCGGGTTTTGCCACCTGCCGATAGGGTGACAGCGGGTGGTGGTGCTAGCACAGTTGGCGCGACATCTTCGGGCAGCTCTTCGACTTGCGTATCCGCATTGGGATCAGTTGGCAGCGGAAACTGTTCGAGATTGGATCCAGTGGGGGCCGTCTGGGACAGATCGGGAGCTGTCGGCGCAGATGCCGACGGCATTACGGGCGTAGCGGGGAATGCTGCGGATGAGAGATCGGGCAGCGTTGGGGCATACGCCGCAGGCACGCCACCAGCCGGAATGGGTGGGTTTTCGATCAGATTTGCGCCGCAGTTGTCGCAGAAGGCTTGACCGGGCAAAACTGCCGCCCCACACACCGCACATACGAGATCATCAGCTGGGGCGACCGCCGGAACAGGCGATACGGACTGAAGCGGATCGGGGACTATAGGCGGCGCACCCACATAGCCCACATCACGAGTGAGAGCGGGTTTCAGGCTTGCGCCACACTGATCGCAGAAATGGTTGGCGGCATCATTGACTGCGCCACACACGACACACGTTATTGTATCAGCCATTGCTTTTTCCTTTGTTTCACAGCGCACACACGCACGATAGCGATAGTTCCGATCAGCTGTCTCTGGGCGGCCATTATCGGCCTGTTTGCTGCCTTACGCATCCGGCAGGCGTTGTGTGAGGCGGCGCGTGGCATAGCGCAGCTCTTTGCGGGCTTGCGTATTCAGTCCGGCTCCGCGCTCTAGTTCATCCGCTTGTTGATTGCTGACCGTCGCCAATTCGAGTTCGCCCATATCAAGCAGGCGTGTAGCAGCAGCGCGGAGCTTTTGGGTTGCGCCAACGATATTGCCCACTTCGGCTTCTTCAAGGGCGCGGGTCTGGAGCTTAAACGCGATCACCTTCTCGACTGTATTCATCACTTGTGGGATGTAGTGGGCATCATTTGGATTGCCCACAAAATCGAGCATCACATCGTGTTTGAGCAGCTGCGTGCTCGCCCCAACTGGCGTGTAGTGCAGTTCAGCTTGGGCAATCCGAAAGCTGCCGGTAGTGCGAGTGGGCAGCATCAGCTCGATCAGCACACTGCCACCGACCTCGTAGGTCAGATCGCCGAGCTTCACCGAGACCTCGTGTGCGCCCATCGGAGCTACGCCAAGATTGGCAATTTTGGGGATAACCCGATGCACTGCACGCGGCACGGCATCCCGCACGAGGCGCAGCAGTAGCCGCGCTTCGGTAATGGCAAGGCCTTGCACGTGCTGCATCGCCCGCTGGAAGAAGCTCCCGATCTGCTCTGGCTTGGCGATATAGTCAGACGTGCCCTGCGTCGCCTCTGCAAGGTCATCGAGCAGCGTCTCGTTCCACTCTTCGCCCAAGCCGAGCGCGGTGATGCGGATGCCTGCTTGGCCAAGGGCAGCCGCAATAAAGCGGCAGGTATCTTCGTCGCCCCACGTCTGCCCATCGGTGAGAACCAGCATTGCTCCGAAGCGATCTGGGCTGGCATATTTCTGGAGTTCGCGTTGCCCCGCCTCTAGCCCAAGCGACATGGCCGTGCCGCCTTGCTCCTGAATCCCCTCAACGGCATGGTGCAAGAGTTGCGGATCAGTGGCGGGCTGGGCAGGAATAACGACATCTACGGTATCGTCGAAGATGACCAGCGCAACCACATCATCAGGCGTGAGCGTGTCAATCAAGCGGTGCGTAGCCGCCTTGAGCTGGGCCAGCTTTGCACCCTGCATTGAGCCAGAGCGATCCAGCACCATACAGAAGTTGAGCGGGATTGGGCGGGCGGGTGGATGTGTTGGTTGGGCTTCAACAAGCAGATAGTTGATCTGCGGATTGGGGCTGACGGGAATCGGCATGCGCCCCCACGTACACGTTAGGGCGATATCAGCGGATGCTGTCTGAGTTGCCGCAGTTGATGATGTGTCCACACTTGCCTCGCTTTCGTTACAGGCTGCAAACATTGCTGTATAGATTATACCACGCGCATTTGGCTTCTGATGCAGCCTACTCCATATCTATGATCTTGGGCTGGGGGCGGTGCGGGGCGGGTGCATAGTTGGAGCGTCCGCCGTGTTGTTCCTGCTCATCGTACTCGTATGCGGGTGGGCGTGGGCGGCGCGGGTGGGCTGTGTGTGGCTCTGCATCGAGTGGTGGCATGCGCGAGGTTGGGCGGGCGTAGTAGATGTCGGGCGTGCCAAGATTGAACATGCGCGTCACCACCCACGCGATGGTAAAGACGGGAATTGAGCCGGTGAAGGGCAACAAGCCCTCGATGGCAGCGCGGTCGCGGAGGGCGTGCAAGCCCATGCGATCCAGCACGATCCACACAATCGGAGCTGAGAGCATATCTAGCCCGAAGTCAAGCAGATCAATCAGAATGACCAAGCCAAGCGGAACATAGCGCAACGTGGTAAAGAAATCGGCATGCGGCGGAACTCGCATGGCGCGGATGCTGCGAATCATTGCCAGTAAGCCCACCAAGCCGATAGTTGCCGCGATCAGCATAATCACCGCGAGCGTTCCAAAGAATTGGAGCAACAGGTCTTGCATCTCAGTTTATTCCTTCCCAAAGGCTGATTCTGGTGCGGGCGTGCCCGCCGTGTGTGCAGCCGCAAGCCGCCACACCAGATACCCGATCACCAGCAGCGCGAGCACCAGTGTCAGGGTGGAGAGTTCGAGGCTGGCCCCGAAGCGTGGCTGCCCTGCATCAAGGAACTGCAACGGCTGCACTAGCGGCTGCGTCAGGCGATAGATGCTGGCCACGCCCGGATTGTCGGGGCGGGCCGCCATGAGGCGCAGCAGTAGGCGAGCTACGAGCAGGGCGAGCATGCCACCAAGCAGGGATGGCAGCCAACGCTGCCCCAGCATAGCAAGCATGTTCACTGGGATAGGATCAGCGGCCCACTATCGGTGATCACGAGGGCGTGTTCAAATTGCGCCGAACGCTGCCCGTCTGCCGTCCGCACTGTCCACTGATCAGGATCAAGGCGTGTTTCGGCGGTGCCGACATTGATCATTGGCTCAATCGTAAAGACCATGCCGCTTACCAAGCGTCGCCCTTTGCCCGGCTCTCCATAGTGTAAGACGGTCGGTTCTTCGTGAAGGTTGCGCCCAATACCGTGACCGGTGTATTCGCGCACCACTGAGAAGCCGTGCCTTTCAGCGTGGCTCTGGATCGCCGCACCAATATCACCGAGCGTATTGCCGATGCGGGCTTGCTCAATTCCAAGCATCATGGCTTGGTGGGTCACATCTAGTAGGCGTTGGCTTGGTGCGTCAATCTTCCCGACGGCATATGTCATGCATGCATCACCAATCCACCCATTCAGGCGCAACCCGATGTCAATGCTGATGATGTCGCCCTGCCGCAGGCGCACCTTTGGGCTAGGGATGCCGTGACAGATCACATCGTTGACAGAAGCGCAGATCGAGCCGGGAAACGGGGTGCGGGCACCTTGTCGCCCGCGTGCGCCGCGATAGCCCTTGAAGACTGGCTCGGCATTGTGGCTGCGAATGTAGTCTTCAGCGATTGCATCAAGTTCGGCGGTTGTCACGCCGGGGCGCACATACCGCTCCAGCATGCGAAACGTATCGGCAACCAACGTTCCGGCGGCTTGCAGCAAGGCAATCTGCGAACGGGATTTCAACACGAGTGGCATCGCACCACCTATTCTTTCTACCGGCATGGTCAGACCAGAGCCGCAGCTGGTTCAGGATCAGGGATAGCTGGACGCGGTAACAAGCCAGCGTGCTCCACGACCCGTGCCATCGCGCGCGTCCAGCCGACGGACATGAGGTGTACGCCTGCTACGCCTTCAACCTCCAGCAACTGCTGGACCAGCTCAGCGGCAAGGTGGATACCTTCAGCTTCGGCATCGGCGGCCCGCTCCATACGCTCTATGATCGCATCGGGCACGCACATACCGGGCAAGTTCTCGCGCAGAAAATGGACAGTCCGAGCCGTGCGGGGGATCATCACCCCAGCGATAATCGCGGCGTGCTGGTGCAAGCCAAGCGTGCGGGCTTCGCGCATCCACTCCGCAAAGCGGGGCACATCATAGATGATCTGGGTCTGGATAAACTCCGCGCCCGCGCTGATCTTCTTTTCAAGGCGGCTGATCTTCTCGATGTTGGGATTGGCTACCCCACCCACAAAAAACGTAGGGGCGGGGTGTAACTCTTTGCCCGACTCGAACGTCTGCTGATCGCGCATGGTTCGCATCATCTGAAGCAGCTTGAATGAGTTCAGGTCAAGCACATTCTTGCATTGGGGATGATCGCCATTGTTGGGATGATCGCCCGTCATACACAGATAGTTGCGGATGCCAAGTGCGCTGCCACTGAGAATATCACCTTGCAACGCGAGGCGGTTGCGGTTTTGGCAGGTAACTTGGACAATCGCTTCTGCGCCGAGCTGTTGCGCGATCAGCCCAGCTCCGAGCGCAGACATCCGCGCAATGCCGCGCTGGTTATCGGTGAAGTTGATTGCATCTACGTAGCCCAGCAAGCCTTTGACGAGCTTCTCGACGTGGGTGCGATCTGCCCCCTTCGGTGGGGCAATCTCGCCCGTCACGACGAGCTGGCCTGCACGCAGGCGGCGTTGGAAGTTGCTGTACACCATTGCGTCTCAATTCTATCCTTCGCTGTAGGCGGTATAATGGCAGTGCGTGTAGCCTCCAGTCTCCCGCTTCCGGAAGCCATTGGCT
>CALCJV010000041.1 GCA_937967405.1 uncultured Chloroflexales bacterium
ATCAACCTCCAACACCTCAATCAGTTCGCCATCGGCAAAGACTTGGAGCCGTCCGGTTGTGGCAAAGCTGCTGGTCAGGTTGGCTTGCAGGGCAATATCTTGCCCCTCGCGGGCGGTATCGGGGGCAACCAGTGCCGTCACAAGAGCATCTGGCCCTGCAACTCCCCGCAACGGAACCACGTCGAGCGGAATCTGGCGGGCGGCAGCAAGCTGGGCCGCTTCGCGGGCAACGCCGCTATTCTCGTTGCCATCGCTCAGCAGTACCAAGCGTTTCTGGGTATCGGCGGGAAATAGGGCTAACCCAAGCTGGATTGCTTCGGCGAGGTTGGTACGGCTCGCCAACGGAGTTGAGGCAAGCGCATCAAGGCGGGCGAGTGCAGTGGGAGCCCACTCAACGAGCGCATTCTCGCCAAAGACAATCACCGCTGCCAGATCGTTGTCGCGCCGCGTCTCTAATGTTGCATTGATGTAGTCAAGGGCTTGCTGGCGTTGCGCGGGGCTGATCGAGTCACTGCCGTCAATCAAGAATACGGCGGTCAGTTGATCTACCGGACGGGCGATCCGTAAGCCTGCGAGGGCGAGCACCAGTGCCAGTATGATCGCACTACGGAGCATCAGGCGGCTATAAAGCAGGGCGCGGTTGCGCGGCGCAGGGCGGGCACGCGCCCGGTGCGGCGCAGCAAGGTGGGTGGCACTCAACGTAACCCACCATAGCAACGGTATGAGCAGCAGCAACACGAGTGCCGCCGGATAGAGCAATGCAATAGACACACGCGCTCGTTTCTGTCCCGTGCGGGAAGCTGTTAGAAACTTCTGCCTGCTCTATTGTACCGAGTGCAACGGTGCAACACAAGCCAGACATCGTGTACACTATAACCGAAGAACATTTGCAAAAGATGAGGAAACCCGCAGTAGCCTTGCGCGGACGACTCTAGGAAGGAATAAGGCCAATGGACAAACGGCTGCTCCGCCCCGATGTGATTGTTGCCGTTGCCCTAGCCCTGATCACGGTGGTCATCTTCTTCGTGATGGGCAACAACCTCCTGCTGAACATCACCTTCTTTGCCCTCTTGCTAGGGGTGGCGTTTTTCGCGGGGCGTGTGTATGCTAGCACGCAGGACATGCCAGAGGACGAGTAATCCGCAGCTTGGTTGGCGCGGCACTTAGCTTACACGACGTGCTCATCAGTTGGGGCGGGCGCGGCAAGCGGTGCAAACAGCAGCTCACAGCGTACCCACTGATCGACCATAAGGGTAATCAGCATGCTGCGCTGGACCAAGGGCAACGTGCAGCTGCGCGTGTATACGGTGCTTTCGTCAACGAGCTGCAAATCAGCAAGGACAACAATGATCGTAGCAAGCAGAGCCGTTAGGAGCGTGCAGGGGACGCAGAAGACCAATGGTATTGGTGATTGGTTCATATGGTTCATAGATAAAACCCTTTGCATGGTTTTGGCGTGTGTGTTTCAGAAATAACCAATGTGCGAGCTGTACGAATGGATGGATTCTATATAGTACATTCGTCAGGGTTTGGCATAGTACCATATTATTTGAGGTTTATGGTACTATGTTCACAGTATAACAAAAATACTGCTATATGGCTATACCAAAACATCTAAATCCGACAAGCAATTCTTCGGAAGTTTTTTTGGGATACTCACGATTATCCCAGATGCGATTGGCAAGAATACACGGTCTTCACCGTCGCTTGATTGCCACTACAACCACCACAGGAGTCACACATGGATCATGCTATCCCGAATGACCTTGATGCCGTGCTGGTCATCGCCACAGCGGGCAGCGAAGCTGAAGCAGTCCACCTTGCACGAGCAGCAGTCGAGCGGCAACTGGCTGCGTGCGTGCAGCTCCTGCCGATCCGCTCCATCTACATGTGGCAGGGCCAGATCCACGACGACCCCGAACTGCTGCTGCTGTTTAAGACCCGCCGTGCGCTGTATGCCGCGCTGGAAGCCTGCATCCGTGAGCAGCACAGCTACGACGTACCCGAAATCTTGATGCTGCCGGTGCAGGCAGGCCTGCCCGCATATCTGGCGTGGCTTGTCGAGCAGACCGGGGGAACGACCCCATGACCACGCTTGATTTTCCTGCGACACTGCTGCACCGCCTGCGCCACGCCCGCCACATTGCTGTGCTGACGGGAGCGGGCATCTCGGCCGAGAGTGGCATCCCGACCTTCCGCGATGCCCAGACCGGCTTGTGGGCCCAGTATGATCCGCTGGAGTTGGCCACGCCGCAGGCCTTCCAGCGCAACCCGCGCCTTGTATGGGATTGGTATGCGTGGCGACGGCAGCTGGTAGCGCACGCCCAGCCGAATGCAGGTCATCAGGCTTTGGTAGCGATGCAACGGCTGGTTCCGCAGTTTACGCTGATTACCCAGAACGTAGACGGGCTGCACCAACAGGCGGGCAACACCGATGTGATTGAGCTGCATGGCAATATCCGCCGCATCAAGCGGGCCGACGATGGCGTGATAGTGACGGCGTGGACCGAGACCGAAGGCGAACCCGTGCGCTGCCCCCAGACCGGTAGCCTGCTGCGCCCAGATGTAGTCTGGTTTGGCGAGATGCTGCCACCCGATGCCCTCGATGCAGCGCGGGTGGCGGCCCGGACGTGCGACGTATTCTTCTCGATTGGCACGTCTGGCTTGGTTGAGCCAGCTGCATCGTTACCACGCCTTGCGCTCCACGTGGGAGCAACGCTGGTGGTGGTCAATCCCGAAGCCACGCTCGTGCCGCGCAACGACGTGTATCTGCTGCAAGGCGCGGCGGGCGTGATCCTGCCCCAGCTGGTAGCGGCGGTGTGGGGGGGGGGGTAACACCTGACCCCTAACACCTAACACCCTCACCCATCACGCTTGCGCCCCAGCAGCCCGCCTAGCCCAAACAAGTTGCGCTGCGGCAGGTGCTGCATCGTGTCGAGCTGTTCCTCGCCGGGGCGCATATTGGGGCGTTGCGCCAGCCACTCCGCACGGGCCGCGTGGGATCGTGCAAACAGGGCTTCCAGCGCATCAGCATCGGGCTGTGCAAGCGCGGCGCGGGTCTCCTCTAGCAGCAGCGCAAACTCATCAATGCGCTGGATCAGCGCGGCACGGTTACTCAGGCAAATGTCGCGGTGCATTGCCACATCGCCGGAGGCGAGCCGGGTCGTGTCACGGAAGCCGGTCGCCGCGAGGAGAGCCAGTTCGCGCCACGCCGGGCTACGGCGGGCTAGCTCAACAAGGAGCGCAGCGGTGAGGAAGGGCATATGCGAAATCGCCGCGACGTAGCTATCGTGTTCCGCCGGATCAAGGTAGTAGACTTTCGCACCGATAGTCGCCACCATCGCCTCGACTAGTGCCACTGCCGCCATCGGCGTGTGCGCGGCGGGCATGAGGCAGTAGATCGCCTCCTGAAACAGGGTGTAATCGGCGGCGTGTGCGCCATGCTGGGATTTGCCCGCCATCGGATGCCCCCCGACAAAGGCCGTCTGGGGCGGGAGCAGTTCCTGCGCCCATGCCAGCACCTGTGCCTTCGTGCTGGCGACATCGGTCACCACTGCATCTGCCGCCAGCACAGGCGCAAGCTGGGCCATGACGGTGGGCAGTACGCCAACGGGCGTAGCGAGGATCACCAGCTGCGCCCCGTGGACCGCTTCCGCCAATGTTTTGGCGGGCACATCAATCGCCAGCCGCCCGCGAGCCTCGTGCAGCATCGCCGCGTTGGTATCATAGCCGCGCACCTGCACCGCATCGAAGGGCGGCACGGGCCGCACGGCGGTGCGGATTGCGCCCGCCAATGAGGTTCCGATCAAGCCCATCCCAATCACGGCAATCTGTAGCATCGTCATACTCCTTTGGTCAGGTTTCAGGTATCAGGTGGCGGGTGTCAGGGACTAAGCAGAGGGTTTACCGCCACATACCGAACCGCTGCGCTTGCGTGCCTTACATCTGACACCGAACACCTAGCACCTGACACCTATGTCTGGGTGGGGCGCAGATCAAGCCGCGCCAGAAACAGCAACTCAGCCAGCATCACCATAAATACTAAGATCAGCATACTTACGATGCTCAAGGCATTGAGGGTGCTCAGTATAACGATGCACGTAAACAGCAAGCCAAGCAGATGAGCCTGCCGCCGCGCACGGGGCACATCGTTCTGACGCATACGCTGGGTGAACACGAGCCGCCCCAACACATATACAAACGGCAACACTAATGCCGAAACACTCCAAAAGAATGCCAACAGGAACAAGGCATACACGGGTGTATCCGGCAGGTGCAGCAACCATTGGGTTGGCGGTGGCACGAAAGCGAGCGTGTACAGCAGCAGGAAGAAGCCCGCCGTACCTTCGAGCGTAATGCCCCGCAGCTGCATACGAATTTCGAGCGGCAGAAACGTGAGCAAGCCCGCCCCAACAATCAGCAGGTAGAACAGCACCCGTTGCGGCGCGAGGGGGCTAGCTTCGCTGGCAAGGTTGCCCAGAAAGAGGAGCGCAAGTGCACCAGCCCAGCATAGCACCGCCGCCAGCGCACCAATGTAAGCCCACGTCTTCGCATTCAGGCGCGATGTTGTCGAGTCGTTGGGGCTAGCTGGGCTAGCGGTAGCGGCCGGTTTGCGGCGTGTTGCCCGCAGCTTAAACATACTCGTTAGGATAGCTGCTCACATCTGGTTGCGGCTCAACACGGGACGTGCGCTGACGCAACCAGTGATCGGCTAGCACGAGGGCCAGCATTGCTTCAGCAATCGGCACGAGGCGCGGCAGCACCGTCGGATCGTGGCGACCCTTGACTTCAATCTCAGCCGGATTGCCCTGCTGGTCTACCGTCTGTTGGGGTTGGGCAATCGAGGCGGGCGGCTTGGCCGCAAGGCGCACCGTAATCTCTTCGCCAGTGCTGATCCCACCGAGAATGCCGCCGTGCCGGTTGCTGGCCGTGCCGATGCTACCATCGGCGCGGCGCACAAACGCATCGTTGTTCTCCGAGCCGCGCAGATGGATGACATCAAAGCCTACCCCAAACTCTACCCCTTTGATCGCTGGAATGCTGAACATGGCTTTGCCAATATCAGCTTGCAATTTATCGAAGACTGGCTCGCCCAAGCCAGCCGGCACGCCCCGCGCCCGCACCTCGACAATGCCGCCGAGCGAGTCGAGTGAGCGGCGGGCCGCTTCGACCCGCTCAATCATCTGCGCTGCCACGACTGGATCAGGGCAGCGCATAATGTTGCGTTCGATCTCGGCTTCATCATACATCTGCGCCCGCAACTCGCCGAGTGCTAGCGTATAGCCGACAATCTGCACCCCGACGGTGGCAAGCAGCAGCTTAGCGACTGCGCCCGCCGCCACGCGCCCAATCGTTTCGCGGGCACTGCTCCGCCCCCCGCCGCGCCAGTCGCGGAAGCCGTATTTGACATCCCACGTAAAATCGGCATGGCCGGGACGGTACAGATGCTTGATGTTCTCGTAGTGCGCTGATTTCGCATCGCTGTTGTACACCACCAGCATAATCGGCGTACCTGTGGTGCGCCCCTCAAATACACCGGAGAGGATTTGCACTTGATCAGCTTCTTTGCGCTGCGAGCTGACTTTGCTCTGCCCCACGCGGCGGCGATCTAGTTCGTGCTGAATGTCGGCAACACTGAGCGGCAAGCCCGCCGGGCAGCCATCCACGATACAGCCCACCGCCACTCCGTGCGATTCGCCGAAGGTGGTCAGGCGAAAGGTATGTCCAAAGCTATTTCCGGGCATGGATGTATCTCTTTCACAATCCTTTGCTAGTCTTCCAGTCTATACACTAGGCGGATCGTTTGTATGGTAGCATACCACACTCCACCTCGCTGCGGGAGACACCCATTGTCATCTTGATCTGGTTCATGTTATAATACCTGTGTAATTCCTGACACACGCTATCTCTACATCCTGTGCATAGTTGGCATACTAACATATGTTCCTAAACTACTCCTATGATAGCCATGCTGTGGCACATCTTCGAGAACCTTGCCCAAGCGAGCCAGCAAGACAACGCTGATACTCAGTTGTTACGCTTGTGGCGGCAGCAGGCGATCCAAACTCTATTGTATGTCATTATTCTCTTTGCTGCGCCAGTGCTCATCCTCGACATTATCTCTGCTTTCGTTAATCCTAACTATGGGCCTCTGCCAACGCTGTTATACATCGGGTTCTATCTAGTGACACTCTGGATGACGTTTACGAAACTCATGCCCCACCTCTGGCGCAGCATAACCGTCATCGGGATAACGTTTGTTATTGGCTCGTTAGAGCTATTCCAGACGGGCTTTGGGCCGTCTGGCTTGCTCTGGATCCAAGCCACAGTCGTACTATCCGTGTTATTGTTTGGAACCACAGGTCTGTTCGTAAGCGGTGGCTTAGCTAGTGCGGCCCTGCTCGCAATCTTGGTCGTTCGTCTGCCCCTGTACGATCCCTTAGGAACGGCCATCAACATCAGTATTTTCGTCCTACTCACTGTGATGGTCAGCACGCTGATCATCAACTTGACGCACACGCTACTCACTAGCCTGCAACATGCTGAACAGCTTGCAGACGATGCCCAGCAAGCCCTGCACCACGCCTACCACGATCCTTTGACGCGGTTACACAATCGGCGGTATCTTGAAGATCACCTCCCCCCAATGGTGGCGCAGGCCCAAGTGAGCAGCACCCCTGTGAGCTTCTTGATCCTTGATGTGGATCACTTCAAACGGCTCAATGATACGCATGGCCACGCGGTTGGCGATGCGCTCCTCACGGAGATGGGGCATATCCTGCGAATTAATATCCGCCAACACGATGATCTTGCGTTCCGGCTTGGGGGCGAGGAGTTTCTGGTAGTGATGCCGGGCGCATCGCTCGAAATTGCCGCCAAGCAGGCCGATCTGCTACGCCTTGCCATAAGCGACCTTAGCGTCAGCCAAGCTGGGCAAGCCCTGCCGCCAGTCACAACCTCCATCGGGGTATCCAGCTTTCCACAGCACGGCCACACCGCCGAGCAGTGTCTCGTTGCGGCTGATGCAGCCCTCTACCATGCCAAACGCAATGGGCGCAATCAGGTGCAGGTGGCCGATGCCGTGCCAGACCTCATCCCCGTGCAATGATGCTGCACTGAACCTAGCGCACACCCATCGAAAGGTAGCGTGCGCGGGCAGGCTCCACTAGAGCCTGTGCTCTTGGCTCTGCGAAGGACAACTCAGCTTGCCGATTCGCTCC
>CALCJV010000042.1 GCA_937967405.1 uncultured Chloroflexales bacterium
CCCAAGCCGGGTCCGGGGGTGAACTTCATAAAGCCGAAAGGCTTCGTGGCGGCGGCATCAATCACCTCCCACACATCCAAGCCAAGTTTGTCGCACATCAACATCACTTCATTAACTAAGCCAATATTGACGGCACGGAACGTATTCTCCAGCAGCTTGGTCATCTCGGCTGCTTCGGGCGAAGAGACCGGCACAAGGTTCTGCATGGCGGTGTGGTACAGGGCCGTCCCAACGTGCAGGCACGCCGGAGTGACCCCGCCAATCACCTTTGGCGTATTGGCGGTCGTCCAGTCTTTGCGGCCGGGGTCAACCCGTTCGGGTGAGAAACACAGGAAGAAATCCTCGCCAACCGTCAAGTGTGGTGCGCCCGCTTGCAAACGCGGGAGGAGGATTTCGGTGGTGGTGCCGGGATAGGTGGTACTTTCCAGCACCACCAGCATACCGCGGTGGATGTGTGCACCAATTGCGTTTGCAGTGCTAATAATAGCGGAGATGTCGGGGTCGCGGGTTTTGCGAAGTGGTGTGGGCACACAAATACTAACGGCATCGGCAGTGCGGAGCACGGCTGGGTCAGTAGTCGCCGTTAGCCGTTCGTGGGCAACCAGCTCGGCAATCTGTGCCGCCGGAATATCTTCGATGTGCGAATGTCCCGCATTGAGCTGGGCAACCCGCTGCGGGTCGAGATCAAGCCCGGTCACGCGGAACCCGGCTTCCGCAAAGACCACTGCCAACGGCAAGCCAACATAGCCCATGCCAATCACCACAAGATGGGCTGAGCGATGCTCAATTCGGTCTAACAATTGCTCTGCATGGCTCATCATCTTGCTATCGGTTCGACAATCCGCATCATTGCCATTGCAAAACCTACAGCCCCCTTTCTTTCGCTTGCGCTGCGTACCCGGTGCATTCCTGCGGCTCCACGCTGTGCAGCCTGTGGAGCACTGCTTGTAGACACATCACAGCAGGCCTACCTCAACATCCCATGCGCCACAGCAATAGGCTCAGGCAACACTCCTGTTGCGCTATTGTAACACTATTTAGACAACAGCCATGCTTGACCTTGCTGTGCTTTTCGGATAGGATGAAAGAGGAAGTGGGGGCGTACTTGATACATGGGCATCCGACAGCATTATGCCTGTGGATCAAGCTACAGCGTGATCCAATCAGCGTTTGATAAATGCAAGAAAACAGGGGGGGCGAATGCAACATAAACGTAGCGTGTGGGGCACACAGCTCGGATCAGCGCAACGGAGGCACCGTGCCCAACTCAGGCATATGGTGATGATGCTGTTGTTGCTATCCGTAGGTGTCGGGATAGGTCTATTGTGGGCTACATTTGGGTGCACTGCCGAAGTGGCTATAATGGGCGTGGGGAGTGTGCTTCCCCTTTTAGGCATTGTGGGGCTACCGATGATGATCCGTCATTTCCCAACTGAGCGCAATGGGCATACGCTTGCACCGGATGCGCCCACTGCAACACTGCCTGCACCACGCACAGCTACCCCTGATTTGGCCGAATCGCACATACGCACCAAAAAGCAACCCCATGCGCTGGTAGAACTTTTCCAGAGACGACGGGTTATGCTAATTAGCAATGATGACCTGCTCACGCAGGCACTGGTGCAGGAGCTACGCCTCTATCATCCCGAAGCCGTGATTGTGCTGGGCCGTAGTGAAGCAGAGTTAGCCTCGCTCCAGCAGCTCTGGCAGACAAGTCTAGTCCTGCCAGAGAATGGCAAGATGAGCACGGCGATGCATGTGATCGTTGCTGATCTGCGCTTTGAACACCGCCTGCGGCAAATCTTTGAACGCTATCGCCCAGACATCATCATCCACACCACGCCCCAGCAAGTCACCTCGATCAGTCGCCAAAATGTGGCCGAAGTGGTCAGCCATACGGTGCTAGCGACGCATACCCTCCTACGTGTGGCGCGGGAGTGGCACGTTGCCCGCCTCCTGCTGATCT
The DNA here is from genome assembly GCA_937967405.1 of uncultured Chloroflexales bacterium. Lineage (GTDB taxonomy): Bacteria > Chloroflexota > Chloroflexia > Chloroflexales > Chloroflexaceae > JAAUTZ01. The sequence continues at coordinate 1,967 of CALCJV010000042.1, forward strand.
CATCCACAGATACGATTCAGCCGACCTCAGTGGTGGCGGCGAGCAACGCCCTTGCGGAGCAACTCGTGTTACACACGGCGACCTGCGATACGGTCGCGTATGGCGTGATCCGGCTAGGCCATCTGCTACAGGAATCAGCTGCGGCCCAACCGGATCGTCCACATGCTGTCCGTAGCCCGCTCCGCGCCAATGCCCCCCACAATCAAGCCTATCGCGTAGCAAGTGATACCGCAGCACAGCAAGTAATGCAGGCCTTACGCTTGTGCCGTGGCGGTGAAATCTTCGTGCCTGAATCGTTTCCCCTAGATCGGCAATCGCAGTTGTCAAGTGACTGTCGGTCAGGGGATGGGCACGATGGCTTTGCGCTGCATGAAACATATCACTACCACGCCGATGAGCGCATCTTTGTCGGGCGGGCAACCCCGCTCGCGCACCTTGAAACACATATCAGTGGGCTTGCTACCGCTGCCCGCCAGAATGATACCGCCACTCTGCTTTACACCCTTCGCACGCTGCTGCCCAACTTCAACCCGCACACGCCCGCATTGCCTGAAGAGCCACAGCGCAGCTGGCATCCCTCCGCGCTGCCCGCTGCGGAACGCCGCCTCATCCTCATCTTTGGTGCTGTGGTGCTGCTCGGCATATCGGCCGCCTTAACGTGGTGGCTCACCCTTACCTTTTCGCCGCAGCCAATCCTTGATCCCCATCGCTGGTGGCTGCTGCTTGTTGCCACCAGCTGGCTGGTATTGGCCTTCATCAATGACAGCTTCAGCCTTGCCCATATTGCTAGCCCCTACCAGTCCCTGCGGAGTATTGCCTCCACGACACTCGAAACAGGCGTACTGTACCTTGTTCTCTTTTTCGTGTTCAGCTTCCCCGTCTTTACGTTTGATATTCCTGATATGTTTGAGCTAACTGATCCACCCCGTCTGTTTACTACAATCTATCTGCTCATTGTAGGGGGGCTGGCCAGTGGCTGGTGGCTAGCCTACGGAGCGATCTTTGAGCAGGCAACCCGCCGCCGTCGTGCGCTCGTAGTGGGGGCCGGGCGTTCGGGGCGCACGCTAGTGCAGGCCTTGCAGCAAGCCGCCCACGATTACGAAGTCGTTGGATTTATTGATGATAAGCCCACGCTCCAGCACAGCCTTGTGGAGGGGGTTCCCGTCTTAGGCACACGCTACGATCTGCTTGAGCAAGTGCATCAGACGCAGGCTCAAGAAGTAATTCTGGCTATTACCCACGATCTCCACAGCGATCTATTGCAGGTATTGATGCAGTGCTATGAGCAGGGCATTCCGGTGAAGCCAATGGTGTTGATCGCAGAAGAAGTGCTTGGGCGCATTCCGGTCGAGCATCTAGGGCAGCACTGGTTCCCGACCCCGTTTTGGAATGCCCCCCGTATGCGTGGTGTGCAAGCCATGCTGAAACGTTTGGTTGATCTCGCCTTTGCGCTCGTAGGCTTGCTGCTGCTGGCCATCTTGCTGCCGTTTATTGCGCTTGCGATTCGGCTCGATAGCCCCGGCAGCGTCTTCTACACGCAGGAGCGTGAGGGGCGCGGCGGACGACGGTTTCGGATCATCAAGTTTCGCTCGATGGTAGCTGATGCCGAACGTGCCGGCAAAGCGGTATGGGCCACCCGCGATGACCCACGCATCACACGGGTTGGCAAGGTTATGCGCCGCACACGCCTTGATGAGCTGCCCCAATTCGTCAATGTGTTACGTGGCGAGATGAGTATCGTTGGCCCACGCCCTGAACGGCCCCAATTTGTGGCCCAGTTGCAAGAGGAGATCCCCTTCTATCGCGCTCGCCTGAGTGTCAAGCCCGGCTTGACAGGTTGGGCACAGGTGAAGTATCGCTACGGCAACACGACCGAAGACGCACTGATCAAGTTGCAATATGATCTGTATTACATCAAACACCAATCTATCGTGCTTGACATCCTCATTCTGCTCCGCACAATCCGCGTTGTGCTGGGCTTCAAGGGAACGTAGCAAGTGAACAGCACTGCCCGGCTGCTCTTAGCGCACCGGAGTGATCCGGTGCCCGCGTAGCCCTAAGGCAATCTGAATGCCACTTTGCAAATTACTGCTCGTCACAATGGTGCTAAAGTTCAGCCCAAGACGCACGATGGCTTGGGCAATCTGGGTACTGATCCCAGTAAGAATCATCCGCGCTCCGAGCAAGCTCGTGGCCCGAAACGTTTGGATCAAGTAGTTGGCGACATTCGTATCTACAGTGGCGACCCCTGTGATGTCAAGAATGACAATATCGGCTTGGTACTGACTCACCCCTTCGAGCACGCGCTCTAACACCTGTTGCGCTCGCCCAGTATCCAATGCACCAACGAGGGGCACAACAATCACGCCCTCAAAGAGCGGTACTACGGGCACGGCTAGCTCGCTCACCATGTCCCGCAAGCTGGAGCTTTGGCGTTGGAGTTCGCGTATCTGGTTAAAGTGGTGATCATAGCGGTATTGCAGATGGGCAATAATCTTGGTCATCAGTTTGGTCATGTACGTTCCATTCGGCTGGCGCGGTGGAAACATGCTAAGCCCCCCCTGCAATTCGACCGCACGGTCTGGGCGGTAGCGGTACACGATGGGCATAATCGCGGTAACAGCCGCCCGCACGACCTCAGGCTCGAAGGAGAGCAAGGTCGTGAAGGTCCGCTCAGCCTCATGGTCTACTGCTGCAAGATTATCTTGCCCGCATAGCACAGCCGAGAAGTGCTGGGTGAGCACGAGCAGAAACCACTCTTGGCGCAGGGGATCATCGCCGGTCAGAGTTACCGCAATGTGGTATTCTTCGGGCATGGGTGGAACCCCCCCGGCAAAGATGCAAATCTGGTTCGCAATGCCCGCAAGCTCAAGATAACGTTCGGTCTCTTCACGCCAGTGGCTACTCTCCTGAAAGCCGGTGAACAAAACTGAAGGCAAGCGATTTTCAATAATGCAATCTTCTAGTGTATGGCTCACATCAACAAGCGTCGCCTTTGAGGCTGTAAACGTCGGCACGCTTTGCCCCAAGTCACGCTGCAAGGTTGCAAACAGTGAAACATGTACAGCCGATGTCATGGTATTCTCCGTCTATTGTTTTAGGTTTAAAGTTCAATCATATCACACGATCTGCTCACGCGGTGCAGTGGCAACGGGCCTGCCCGCGCCGCCGTCGGACGAGCCGTTTGCAAGCTAGGTTGGCTGGGTCACAACAGCCACGCCTTTCTCATTGCACCCAGCGTTTGTACCAGACGGTGGGGTGTCACTTGGCCAGTTACTCACATTCCCCCGTTGCGCCGTACCCGCGATTGGAGTACAATAATCAACGGTGGTTCAACCTTTTTCTCAAAGCAAATCGAAAATCAAAGCCTATGGAGGAAAAACGATGCCAACCTATGTCTATGCCTGTGATATGTGCGGTAAACAATTTGAGCAGTTCCAGAGCATAAAAGATGATGCCTTAACCGTCTGTGTGTGTGGCCAAGAAGGCGCAGTGCGGCGCGTCTTCCAGCCAGTAGGGATTGTCTTTAAAGGGTCGGGCTGGTATATTACTGATAGCCGCAACGGCGAGAGTGCCACCGTTGCCGGCAATACGGGCAAGGATGCTGCTAGCGCGAGCAGCGACGACAGTCCCGCAAAGGTGGATACGAGTGACAGCAGTGCCGTGAGCAGCACCGCTAGTACCAGCACCAGCAGCACGCGCACATCGTCAACAACACCGGCACGCAGCAGCGATATGACCAAATCGGCGGCGTAGGCCCGAGTCAGGGTTGTATCGCTCCCGGACAAATCAAGCATGTGCTGGTCGCGCCCCTTACCCTGAGGGCAACCGGCACAAGGAGTGCGCCCATGACGATCCGCGAGGCGCTCTTATCCCTACGCGACGATGTGCGTTCAATTTTTCGCAACGACCCGGCGGCTCGCAATATTGCCGAAGTGTTGCTCTATCCGGGCTTGCATGCCATCTTGATGCACCGTGTCGCGCATCACCTGTGGAATCGGCGTGTGCCGTTTGTGCCGCGCCTGATCTCGCAGATCAATCGGTTTCTGACGGGGATCGAAATTCACCCCGGCGCACAGATCGGATGCGGCTTTTTCATTGATCACGGCATGGGTGTCGTGATCGGTGAAACGGCGGTGATCGGGAATCGGGTGACGCTGTATCAAGGCGTGACGCTCGGTGGCACAGGCAAGCAACGCGGCAAACGTCATCCGACGGTTGAGGATGATGCCGTGGTCGGTGTGGGCGCAATTGTGTTGGGCGATATTACCATCGGGCGTGGCGCACGGGTCGGTGGTGGGGCGGTGGTAGTGAAGGATGTGCCGCCCTACACCACCGCCGTTGGTGTGCCAGCCCGTGTCGTGGCATGGCGTGATCCCCACACTGGCCAGACTCGCCGCCTTGAGAATTTGCCAGACCCCGAAGGGGCGATGCTGCGGAGCTTGCACGACAAGATGATGGAGTTGGAAGCTCGCCTAAATGACCTTGAGACCGAGACTGAACTGCACAACCGCACAGCCCATCTGCCCTTGCCCGAACAACTCTGGCGCATTCTCGATGATCCAAATGGACGTAAAGTTCCATATGATGAAGAATTTATGCACGGTACAGGAATTTAATCCCTTTACGCCGCCAAAGGATGCCGCATGAGTGTTGCCCCTGAGCTATTCTTGTACAATACCCTGACTCGCCGCACTGAGCCGTTTGAGACGCTAGAGCCGGGGCTGGTACGCATGTATGTCTGTGGTGTGACGGTCTACGATGATGCCCACATCGGGCATGCGATGTCGGCGATTGTGTTCGACATCCTGCGCCGCTTCCTCGAATGGCGTGGCTACCGCGTCTTGCATATCGTCAACTTTACGGATGTGGATGATAAGATTATCAATCGGGCGAACGCTCTCGGATGCGATCCGCACGAATTGACGGAACACTACATCAGCGAGTTCCTCCAGCAGCTCGCCGCGCTCAATGTGTTGCCAGCCACCTTCTACCCGCGTGCCACCCAGACCATGCCGGAGATCATCAACTTTATTAAGCAGCTGATCGCAAAAGGCTTTGCCTACCCCGCCGCTGCCCACGCCGAGCTGCCTGATCAGGATGTCTACTTCCGCGTCGCCAAGGCGAATGACTATGGCAAGCTCTCCCGGCGCAGCCTTGATGAGATGCTCAGTGGCACCCGAGTCGAAGTTGCCGAGTACAAAGAATCGCCCGCCGATTTTGCCCTGTGGAAAGCCGCCAAGCCGGGTGAGCCGTATTGGGATAGCCCGTGGGGGCGCGGGCGACCGGGTTGGCATATTGAGTGCAGTGCTATGAGCCTGAAGCATCTCGGTGAGCAGATGGATATTCACGGCGGCGGCAACGACTTGATCTTTCCGCATCACGAGAATGAGATCATCCAGAGTGAGAGCTTGACTGGCAAAGTGCCCTTCGCCCGCTTCTGGGTGCATAATGGCATGGTGCAACTGGTCAACCCGCACACGGGCAACGTCGAGAAGATGTCCAAATCGCTGGGCAATCTGGTGACGATCAAAGCTTTCCTCAGCCAGCACCCCGCCGATGTGCTGCGCTTGATTGTTCTTGGGAGCCACTACCGCAAACCGCTTACCTACAATGCTGAAGTGCTCGCCGACAATACGCGCCGCTTTGAACGCTTGCGCGGGGCCTTGCTGCCGGCCACCGGCACAGATACGAACAGTCCCGCAGTCGCCACACTGGCCCACGCAAGCCGTACTGCCGAGCAAGATTTTCTGGTGGCAATGCGCGACGACCTGAACACATCGGGCGCACTTGCCGCACTCTTCGAGCTGGTGCGGGCGATCAACATTGCCCGCGATCTCGGCGTGGCCCAAGAGCCGCTCGCCGCTGCCCAGCAGACGTTGCGCGATCTGGCGGGCGTGTTGGGCTTGCGGCTGGCTGATCCGAACGCTACCACGCAGCACGAAGCCGCGCCCTTTATTGACCTGCTGGTCACATTACGGAGTGAGCTGCGGGCGGCAAAGCAGTTTGGCTTAGCCGATAGCGTGCGCGAACGGCTCGCGGCATTGGGCGTGGTGCTCGAAGATACGCCACAGGGAACCCGCTGGAAAGTGGATTAAGGTTATGGATACAATCGGGACACCTGAGCATGCTCGCCCTGATGCGTGGCTGGAACTGAGTGTTGCCGTAGATCAGGAAGCGGCGGAGGCGGTCGCGGAGCTACTGGCCCAGTACGGCTATCAAGGCGGCGTAGCGATGGAAGCGACGCCCCATCCGGATGCATGCGGCGATGAGCCGGGTATGCCCTATCCACTCGAACGCGACCCGACCTACCCCGTCACGCTACGCACCTATCTGCCCCTTGATGCCCACGCGGAGGAGCAACGCCAGCGCATTGAGCAGGCTTTGTGGCACTTGGGCCAGATGCGCCCGATAGGAGCGGTGCAGACGCAGATCATTGCCGAACAGGATTGGGCCCATGCGTGGAAGCAGTTCTATAGCGTGCAGCGCATGGGCACGCGCACGCTCGTGGTGCCCTCGTGGCTTACCTACACGCCCGCTCCCGATGAGGTGGTGCTGCACCTCGATCCCGGTATGGCCTTCGGGACTGGCTTGCACCCCACCACCCAACTGTGCATTACGCTGCTGGAGCGGTACACGCACGCCGGTATGCGTGTGCTTGATCTGGGCACCGGCAGTGCCATCCTTGCTATTGCCGCCGCCAAATACGGGGCAGGGGCCGTGCTCGCCCTCGACAACGATACCCTCGCCATCCAAGCCGCGCACGCCAACATCGTGCACAATGGCGTGCAGGTACAGGTGCAGGCCGCACTCGGCAGTCTTGGGGCAGGCGTGCGTTTGCGCCACTGGCAGGGGGGCAACGTTCCCGCCGATCAACTGGTGCAGCCGCATGCAACCCGTGTGCCGCCGCCCTATGATCTGGTGGTGGCGAATATTGTCGCCGATATTCTGATTGTGCTTGCGCCTGATCTGGCGGATGTGCTCGCTCCTGAGGGAGTCTTGATTACGAGTGGCATCGTTCAGCAGCGCAGCGACGAAGTGGCGATTGCGTTTGCCGCCGCCAACTTGCACCTGCGTGAATATCACAGCGCGGGCGAGTGGGTGGCACTGGTGCATGGGCACAGGTTCTAAGTGGCACGGTGGGCAGGTACGCTAGCGCAGGGCAGATATGTTACAATGAAAGCAAATAACGTTTTGATCATGTCCTTGACTTTGTCTTGATGTGATCTAGATGCCGCGAGGTCACCGATGTTTGTTCATCGCTCTATAACCCTTGATGCACGGGCAGCCACCTACATCCAGCGGATTGTCACTGCTCCGACTCCGCTCACCCAGCTGCTGGCTGCACAGCTTGATTTAACGCAGGGTCAGATCACGACACGCCTGCCCCCCTCGATCCCACTCGAAGAGCTGTACAACTTTGCTGCACCGATCATCCCGCCCCAATCAGGATGCTTCGAGCAAGCCTGCCGCCTGATCCGCACCTTCTTGCGCGACGATCCGCAGCACGTTTTCCTTGCCGAATACCGCCACGCTCAGCGCAGTGATGCATGGATTGCGGAAAGTGATCCCGACTTGCCGATTGTGTTTGTCGGCGATCACGTCTATTTCCTACTTCACCACACCCACACCGACAATCTGCGGGCAATCGCGCTGGTGGTGGGGCGCGTCGTTGGCAGTGTGCCCGCCACGCTTGCGCTCGGTGTAGGTGCAAAGCTCGCTACAATGCCGCACGAGGTTCCGCGTATGGCAAACCTCGATCCCGCCCTGCTGACCGAGATTGCTAGCCACACCCGCCTGCTCTTGACCAGTGCCTATCACGGAGAAGGCTTCCTGCTCTGGAAGCATACCGAACCAGATCGAGACCCGTAATCCTAGAAACTGAGGACACCGCGCAATGGATAGCCTAGACACCGCCAGCCGTCATACCGCCCCCCTGCCGCTGTTGGATGAGATGACCAGCCGCCTGCAAGCCAGTTGGTCGGCAATGGAAGCGAGCAAAATCGCCGCCTACGCCGCCAGCCATCTGTGTGCCGGATCGTCGGGGGCCCTCTACCTCCTGCGCGACCAGCAGCTGATCGCCGCATCGGTGTGGGGCGATGCCACCGCGATTGAGCGCGTGCTTGATCCAGCGCGAGTTCCCGCCGTGCAGCAGCGCACCGCCGTGCTGGATGATGCGCCGCGCACTGATCCGCGAGCTGTGCCGCCGAGCTACGATCTGCCCCTGCTCGATGGCGGGACGTGTTATGGCGTACTCCATCTGCGTGGGGCATCGCCTGATGCCGACAACCCGATCAATCCGCCGATCATTCCGGCGGCGTGGCTGCTCCCCATCTCGATCTTTGCCCGCCACCTTGCCGCAACGCTGGCTCGCTTTGCGCGGCAGGATCGGCGGCTGACTGCCGCTATGGCCTACGCCACGCGCACCGCACAGCCGCTCACGCTGCTGCTTGCCAAGCCGCAACAACTCGCTCGCCTTGACCGCCAAGCGGGTACGGCGCACGTAGATGCCCTGCTCGATCAACTCGTGACCCACGCCACAGGCTTGCTGGCAGGCACGGGTGAGGTGTGGCAACTGCGGCGCGGGGTGCTGTTGGTGCTACTCCCAGCGACAGATGCCGCCGCCGCTCAGACCTACGCTGCCGCAATGCAGGCATATGCTACCGCCCTGTCGCCGTCTGTGCCGCTCGCCAGTGGGGCGATCCTTGCCCAAGCTGGGCGCACGGCCGCCGATCTGCTGCAAGCTGCCGAAGAAGCCCTGCTCCGTGCCGAGATCGCTAGCGACGGTGCGCTCGTGCTCGCGTGAGGGGGGGGAGCGTGTGCGTCTCTGCCTGCTCCCGTTTGGCAAGCTTTCGCACGTCCTATCCCCGCCCTAGTTGGCGCAGGAAGCGCAACACAAAGAGCGGGTTGCCCAGCACATAGCGTTTCCACTTGCCCCGCGGGTCTACCAGTAGCCGCCACAGCCATTCGAGTGCGAGCGCATTCATCCACGCCGGTGCACGCGGCTCGGCTCCCGCCACGTAA
>CALCJV010000043.1 GCA_937967405.1 uncultured Chloroflexales bacterium
ACAAATTGTGCTACTATGAAAGTAAATTGAATGCTGTGTTACTCAGATGTAACTCAACTCGGCTGTGACGAGGCAGAAATAGGACAGCAGTGCGAAAGTTAAAGTTTAGAATAAGAACGATAGGAAGCATATGCAAAAACATACCTTCTGTCCACGCTGTGGCACACAGATGCAGACACGTCTCCTTGAAGGCCGTGCCCGCGATGTTTGTACCGCCTGTGATTATATCTTCTACCGCAACCCCGTACCCGCCGTTGGGGTTGTCGTGGAGCACCAAAACGGGATCGTCCTCGTCAAGCGTAAATATGAACCCCGGGCCAACTTCTGGAGCTTACCCGCCGGCTATCTAGAATTAGACGAATCAACCGAAGCCGCCGCCGTCCGTGAGTGCCGCGAGGAGACCTCGCTGGATGTACGCATCAACGCCCTGCTTGGAGTGTACTCGTTTGGCGCAGGAGCCTACAGCGGCTTGGTCATCATTTACGCCGCCAGTGTTGTCGGCGGGACATTGCAGGCGGCCGATGATGCCGCCGACGCGCAGGTCTTTGATCCCGATCAGTTGCCTAGCCCGCTTGCCTTCTCCACCCACGTCCAAGCCATTGAAGATTGGCGGCAGTATCGGCGGCGGCAGCTCCGGCCGATCTTGCCGCCCGCCCTGCCGCGCTCATCTGAGTTGCACGTCCGGCCGGCACGAGTCGAAGATGCGCCGCAAATCTTCGCCCTGTTACGGCTCGTGTTGCAGCACCAGCTGCACGAAAACGATCAGGCCGTGATGACAGTTGCGCTCTTACGGCGGCGCGTGAATGATCCCGACAACCCAATTCTGGTCGCCGAGCGCGATGGGCGCGTGGTCGGCTTTGTGGCCCTCACCTTCCGGCGCACGCTGACGGGCTGGCGGGCCGCTATCGAAGACCTCGTGGTCGCGCCCGATTATCGGCGGCGCAGGGTGGGGCAGACCCTCGTGCGGGCAGCGGTGTCGTTAGCGCGTTCGCGCAACTGCCTTGTCATGCACCTTGATGCCCCCTACGCCAGCCCCGATGTGTTGCAATCGTTTGCACGGGCATGTGGCTTCGCGGGCGGCACAGTTGGCTCATTGCTGATTGGTAGCTATCAAGGCAGTGCCTAGCCCACCCGCACCGCCTCCGCCAATAGTCCTGCTGACTGGCTTTGAGCCGTTTGGCGGACTATTGGCAAACCCAACCCAGCCATTGATGCATGCCATCGCTGACGCTGCGCCACCGGGCGTGCGCCTGCATACTGCCGTTTTACCTGTCACCTATGCAGGGGCGTGGACGCACCTGCACAATCTCATCTGGCAACACCAGCCCCAGATCGTGGTGTGTACCGGCTTGGCGGTACAGGCGGAAACCTTGCTCCTTGAACAGTATGCCCACAATCGGGTAAGCACCAGCATCGCCGATAATGGCGGCAATGTGCGCCCCAATACGGTGATTGTCCCTGATGCACCGGACTCCTACCCAACCACGCTGCCTGCCGCGCAGCTACTGGCAACGTTGCCCGCCGCAGGAATCGCCATTGTGTCCTCCGATGATGCGGGCGATTATGTGTGCAATTATGTCTACTTCCACGCGCTGCACTACCTTGCCCAACACGCGCCCCACGTAGCGTGTGGATTTGTGCATGTGCCCCCACACGCCGCACTGCCTGCACCATTGCTGCTCGAAGCCATACGCCTGCTGGTGCAGGTGCTTCAGGATGGGCGAAGGGCAGGGCCTTGCCCTAGCTGAATGGAGCCGTGTGCCCGCGATGGGGCCGTCGCTACCCGCCCATCAGGAATGGCACAAACACCGCCTGAAAGCCTGCTGGATCATCTAGATAGGGCGTGTGCCCTACGTGTTCCAACAGCTCCTCGCGGTAGCTACCGCCATGTGCAGCATACTGCTCCAGCACCGTGCGGATCTGCGTATTCATTGGTTGTGGGGGGTAGGCTTCTGGCCCCGGATAGTTGGGGATCACTCCGGCTGCACCAAGATTGGCTGGATCGGTGGGCACACTATCGGACACAACTAGATCACGCCCGCCACGCACCCACAGGATCGGTGGCTGCGGCTGAATCTGGGCCAGCGCACTCAAGTTGCAGTATTTCGGGCTGAGGGCATTATTTACACCGCGAGTACCCGGTGCAAAGTATGGCCAGTGCGGTGAAGGTGTCAAGTCACGCGAGTAGTTATCCTCACTCGTGTTGGTGTGCAACATCGCCGCCACCAGCATATCTTCGCGCTGGGGCGTTTGCGCAGTCATTACAATTCCGTGCCGCAACACCATGCGCGGCGAAAAGGGTGACTCATCGCTGGCATCGCCCGCCGCGAGACGGCGCAGGAATTCGGGATTGATCAGCCCCCCGCCTGATCCGGCATAGTCCGGCGTGCACGGCGTGCCGTGTGCATCGCGGCTGCCGCCGTAGCCGTAGGGCGAGCCAGTCGCTACAAGCGTGAGACTCCGCACCCGCTGCGGGTGGTCTATCGTAAACTGCATGGCAATGCAGCCACCGAGCGAATGCCCAACCACGTGCAGCCGCTCCAGCCCTAGCACGCCCGTCAGGGTATGCAGGTCGTCACTGAAATCACGCATGCCGCGTGTCGCATCTACCGGCAGCGGAGCCGACAGCCCGTAGCCGCGCAGGTCGGCGGCAACAGCTGCAAAGCCCGTCGGCAGAGCCAGCATGGTCTCTTCCCAGAAGGTGGATGAGGAGAGATTGCCATGAATGAACAGCACAGGAATACCTGCCGGATCGCCCGCTTCGAGCAGGTGAAACTGCCCGCGGGGTGTGCTCACCAGACGGCTGCGAATACCTGCAAGATGGGTGATCGAGAGGGTCATAGGGATATTGCTCCTCGTAATGTGTCATTGTGCCGCAACGATTGATACCTCGTGCCGACTCAGTGCCGAGTACTGCTTAGCCCGCCGTCCAACCGAGATCAAGCACCCACTCCGCGCCAGTGGCGACACCCGCCGCATCGGAGATCAGGTACAGCACTAGCTCGGCAATTTCACTCGGCTCAATCAGCCGCTTGACGGCCACCGGAGCCAGCATCACCTGCTCCACGACAGCATCTTCGGGGATTCCGCGCGTGCGGGCCTGATCCGCAATCTGGGCTTCTACCAACGGCGTGCGAACATACGCTGGGCAGATCAGATTGACGGTGATCCCATACTCGCCACCTTCGCGGGCGGCGGTGCGGGTCAAGCCCAGCAAGCCGTGTTTGGCGGAGACGTAGCCAATCTTAAACGGCGAAGCCCGCATGCTATGCACCGAGCCGATGTTGATGATCCGCCCCCACTTGCGCTCTTGCATGCCCGTCCAGACATATTTGGTCAACAGGAACGGGGCAGTCAGCATCAGCGCGATCATCTTGTCCCACATATCTTCGGCAAAGTCTTCAATCGGATTGATGTGCTGAAAGCCCGCATTATTGACGAGAATATCTACCCGCCCAAACTGGGCTAGCGTTGCAGCTACAGCACGGCGGCACTCCTCGCGGTAGGTCAAGTCGGCACGCACGAAGGCTCCACCGAGCTGCTTCGCAAGGTCTTGTCCCTGCTGATTCACATCACAGATCATCACCTGATGTCCGGCATTGGCGAGAGCCGTGGCAATCGCCAAGCCAATCCCACTTGCGCCCCCAGTCACAAGGGCTACTCGCTGGGTCATACAAGGCTCCTTTCGTAACCGCCGCCCCAGCCGCTATAGCAAGCGTGGGCGTTGATGTGTCTCCACGATGTTAAGTCGGCAAAAGAAAATCAAGCAGCATGGAATTGATCAGGTCAGGGCACTCAAACGTGGGGACGTGCCCCACACCAGCAATGCGCCGCAACTGCGCGTGCGGAATGCTTGCGGCAATCTGCTCTGCATACCACACTGGGGTCAGCAGATCTTCTTCGCCCACAATCACTAATGTTGGGGCTTGGATCTGTTCGAGCTTGCCGTCGAGCGAGTAGTCGAGCGTCCCTTCGATCATCGTTCGCACCGCTAGCGGGTCGCGCTGGATCGCTTTCTCACGCCCTAATGCGATCAATTCGGGATGATCACGGATAAAGTGGTTGCCATACATCCACGGCAGAGCTACATCATAGCGGGCGGCTGTGCCGCCCAGCGCAAGAGCACGCAGCCATGATTCGAGCTTGACGCGCATGATCGCATCTACGCTGGGAAAGGTATCAATCAAGACGAGGCGGGCAACCCGTTCGGGGTGGTGCGCCGCTAGCCACATGGCAATCGTGCCCCCATTCGATAGCCCGACCACATGCAGCCGCTCAATCCCAAGTGCATCGAGCAGCCCCAGCAGATCAGCCACATGCAATGCCTGTGAATACGGCCCCGGCGGAATATCTGACAGTCCTTGACTTCGGCAGTCATAAGTGAGAACATGAAAATGCTCTTGCAACACAGGCACTTGCCACGCCCAACTGGTGGTGTCTGATAGCAATCCATTGATGCACACCAGAGGAAACGCCTCGTCGCGTCCGTGTCGTTCGTAATAGAGCTGAACCTCATTCACACGCTGATAGGGCATCGTCGTACCCCTCCTATCCTCTCTACAGCTTTTCTACATACACCCGCTACATAATCAGCCACCATCCAGTGTGCTCCCAACTTGGAGGATGGTTATTAGAGTTACAATGATTATACCGATAATGTAAAATCCTGTACACCAATTGGCAAGCACAGACCGCTTCAAGATATTGAAATTATTATGCTGATGCTATGATACTACATCCTATGCAAACCCAAACACTTCTCGTTGATGCACAGGCTCCGCAGGCGGCGGTGCTAACCGCCGCAGCGGCCGTGATCCAACGTGGCGGCTTAGTAGCATTTCCTACTGAGACGGTCTATGGTCTCGGTGCGGATGCGCTCAATCCGGTAGCGGTAGCGGGCATCTTCACCGCGAAGGGCCGCCCGGCCAGTGATCCCTTGATTGTCCATCTCGCCGATCTGGATCAGCTCGAACTCGTTGTGGCCGAGCTGCCCCCTAGCCTCACCCAGCTCCACGATCTTGTGCCCGGACCCCTCACGCTGGTGTTGCCGCGCCATGCGCGAGTGCCGCGCAGTGTATCTGCTGGGCGCGAGACGGTGGCCGTGCGAGTTCCAGCACATGCGGTAGCCGTAGGCTTGATCCGTGCCGCCGCCACCCCGATTGCCGCGCCGAGTGCAAATCGGTTTGGGCACACCAGCCCCACCACTGCCGCACATGTGCTCGCTGATCTAGATGGGCGAATTGATCTCGTGCTCGATGGCGGCCCAACGGCCGTAGGCATTGAGTCAACCGTGCTAGATTTGACCCGCCCCACGCCGCGCATCTTGCGGCCGGGCGGGGTCAGTCTAGCCCAGTTGCAGGCGCGGCTCGGTGCAGTAGAAGTTGCCCCCCATGCCCGTGCAAGGGCCGGATCACCGGATGCTAGGGTAGCGCATACTGACCTACCTAACATTGGTGCAGCCGCGCCCGGCATGCTTGAACGGCATTATGCCCCTGAACACGAGCTGCGCCTTGTGTGCGGTGCGCCGGATGCGGCCCGCGCTTGGATCGCGGCGCAGGTGGCCGCCCTCAATGAGCAGGGGACAACAGTGGGCGTGTTGCTGTGCACTGAGGATATTGCCCAGCTCCAGCCGATCCTCAGCGCATACGCCACCCTGATCGAGGCATTGGGCAGTGAGACAGACTTAGCCCAGATCGCGCATAATCTGTACGCCGCGCTCCGCCGCCTCGATGCGCGTGCGCCGCAGGTGATCCTCGCCCGCGACTTTGGCGCAGAGGGGCTGGGCTTGGCTCTGCGCGACAGGCTCATCCGCGCCGCAGGCGGCAACGTGGCGTGGCTCGACAACCCACCCGTCTAGCCTGCTCCTGTGGCGGGCAGCGCGGCAAAGACGTTCAGCCCTAGCCGCGCTGCAAGGATTCGGATTGCTGAGGTGTTGTGGGTGTAGTTCCAGTGCCACCACCGAGTTAAACGCCATACCGGTGCTATTCATCCCAACCAATTCGCGCCCGCGCCCCGCGTATCGCCAATCTCGAATACAGTGCCGTCTGCGCCCACCAGTGCAATCCCAAACCGCTCTACAGGTACATTGGCAAGCGCGAGGGATGAACCTTGAGCTGGAGCAGTCGCCCAACACGCAGCGCACACAAACTTTACCCATGCTTAATCTGAGTTTAACATTTTCACAATGATTGTTAATTGACGCATAATCGCTGCTGTGTATAGTGATTGTTAATATCATCCCGTTATGTTCGCATGTGCTATGAGGATCGCATGCAGGCAAACCAACTCTTCTATAATACCCAAACGATGTCCTGTGCCGCTGTTGCCGAACAGTTGCTGCGCTTGGCGGCTGCGCTGGAACAGGGTGAATTGGACCTCGACGCACACAGCTTGCCCCTCCCCGCCACCGTGACGCTGAATATTGCGTTTGCCGAACAGCACCGCACCAATCGCACCTTGGCCCAGCCGCTCAATCTAGAGCTAGATTGTGGCATCGCGTGGGCGGTTGACCGTGAAGCCTGCTAACAGGCTATCAAAGCATATGGAGGAACCATTGTCCCAACCGCAGGCGGTTGCCCTCTACACCGAGTATCACAGCACCACCCGCGCTCTTGCGGCCCATCGCCTACGCGAACTTGCCGCGATGATCGCGGCCGGAGAGCTGATTTTGGGCACGCACAAGATTCAGCTGCCCTCCGACCTACACGTCAATATTGGGCTGACTCACGCGCACCACACGCCTGAAAGTTACGCGCTTGCTGTTGCCGTGTGCTGGGAGCTGAACGAACCACCAGAGCCTAGCTGAGGAAGGGCATACCGATTATTAGATTACCCGCCTGCCCCTTTCAGTTTCCTGTCTTTGTCTGTACAATATCTATGTGTTTTGTGGTTCATTAGATGTTCAAGCTACAAGGAGTTGTGACATGACAACAGTAGACCTCTTGGATGTTGAGACTGAAGAAGTCGTTGATCCGCTGTTCGCTGAAGTTGAATCGGTTGTCCTGATGTCTGAAGAAGAGGACGACGAGGACGACGAGGACGACGAGGACGACGAGGACGAAGGCGACGAGGACGACGAAGGCGACGAGGACGACGAGGACGACGAGGACGACGAGGACGACGAGGACGAATAGTCGCTACGGCTTCCTCTGCGAGCGCATAGAAACACGGGGCGGGTGAAGATTGAACTTCACCCGCCCCAGCTGTTGCACACACATCATCAGTGGCGTGTTATTGTCGCCGCCGCACCCACCACAGCACCACCCCACCGATCCCAATCCCAATGAGCATCAACCCTAGCCCCAGCGGGAGCCACAGCACAGGCGTTGGCGCGGGGGCAATAGCGAGCGGTTGCACATCCGTCGTGTTGGTTGAGGGTGATGAAGTATCCGATGCCGCCAGATCGCCAAATGTCGTCGGCACGGCTTGCGGTGTAAAAGAGCTAGCGGGGGCAAGCTCCGCCTCATCCGTATCAATCGTGGCCGACACACCCGGTGATAACGGCAGGCTCTGCTCATCGCCCGTGAGGTCGGCACTTCCGGCTACTCCACCCAGATCATCCAATTCACCATAGCCAGCAGCTTCGCGGGTAGAAGCCGTTGCGCCACCACCGGAAGCAGATTCTGGTGGCGCACTGATCTGGGCTACTTGCGGCTGCCCACCGAGCAACGTCACCATGCTCCCCACCATAAGGAGTACCACCACCAAGCCGGTGAGTGCGCCGCCAAGCCGCAGCATCAGGTTGCTTCCCCATCGGGCAGGGTTAGTTCCAAGCGGAATTGAACGGGGAGCAACAGTCTCAGGATCGAGGGTAAATGAACGGGGTGGTGGCACGGTGGGCAAGGCCTGCAACAGCTGCTGCATAAACTGAAGCTCGTGCAAGGCAGCCTGTAGTTCCGGCTCCTGCTGCAAACGCTGATGCAGCGTTATCAATTCTGCCGGGCTAAGGGCATCATCGAGATACGCCGAGAGCAAATCCAGATCCGCGTCACTAAGGGAGGACTGATTATCAGGAAGATCGGTCATGGTATCACTACGCAATCTTTACAGGATGCCGTTAATCCGGCTTGGCAGGTTCGGGCTGTTCAGTCTCATGACGGAAACGGGCGGGCAATAGTTCCCGTGTGCGTAATAATTCCCGTAAGCGAGCGCGGCCGCGACTCAAGCGCGACTTGACTGTCCCTAAGGTTGCCCCTGTAATCTCGGCAATCTCGTTGTAGGGCATCCCCTGTATGTCGCTCAGGATCACCACCACGCGCTGATCGTCGGGCAACTGGGCAAGGCAGTCCTGAATCTCGCGCTGAAACTCACGCTGTTGGGCAATCTCATCCGGGCTGCAGCCCTGATCAGGCGGCTCAAAGTGACTCTCCTCAGCCTCTAGCAACGCATCCAATGAGATCGTCGGGCGACGCTTCTGCACCCGCAAGACATCATAGCAGGTGTTGGTAGCGATCCGGAGAATCCATGAGCGGAACGATCCGCCTCGAAAGCGGTGTAGATTACGATAGGCTGCCAGAAAGGTATCTTGGGCAGCATCGGCAGCACTGTCGCTATCACTGAGCACGCGGTAACACAGATTGAACACACGGCTTTCATACAGTCGGACAAGCCGATTGAAGGCAGCGACATCGCCCTGCTGGCCCGCTTCGATTAATCGTTGCTCTTCCTGTTCCACTGCGCTCCTGTTTTCGCCGAGTATCATAGCCATCATTATATCAAAGATCAGGTACACATAACCCTGTGACCATATTAGGGCGCAAGCGACAAACAGGCAGAACCGCAAGGCAACAAGGGATGGTTCGCACAGATGCAGCGCAGGGAGACACCCAGCCCTAGAGCGGCATGATCTGTCCTAGCAGGCTCACCCCACCGACAACCTGCGTACCTACGGCAATCGCCGGATGCAGCGAGTCGCGCTGCACGAGCAAGTCAGTGCGTGAACCAAAGCGAACCGTGCCAATGCGTTGGCCTGCTTGCACATAATCACCCGGCTGCACATACACAGCGATCCGATTGGTAAGCGGACCACTGATCAGGATCAGCAGCACAGGCCCCCAGCCGGTATCAATCCCAATGTACAGGCGATTGTTGACCTCTGCCGCCTGAAGCTGATTGAGCGGCAAGTAGGCTCGCGCAGGCACATGCTCCAGAAATTGCACCACACCACTCACTGGGCTACGGCTGACGGGGACATTCAAAGGGGCGAGCAGGGTGGCAATCCGCACAGCATCGGTATGCAGATACCGATGCTCATACAACTCATCTACGGCCAGTGTCGTCCCATCAGCCGGAGCCACCAGCTGGCTCGGATCACTCGGTGTCGTGCGCTCTGGGTCACGGAAGAAGAGCGCACCGACAGCAGTCAGAGCAAGCACCACCCCCGCGAGGCGCGGCTTGATGCCAAGCGTCAGCCCAGTCAATCCTAAGCCTAGCCCAAGCAGTGGCCCTACCTCTTGATCGAGGCCGGGCAGAATATGGTGCGGATGCGGTTTATGTGCAGTTGATTGTTCATGATCGTACATAGGATGTTCATTGTTGTTCGCTGTTAGTTTGGTGACTTTATTAGCATTCTAGCACGGCTGATCATGAAGCGCAAACCGGCTTGCGTTGCCCGCTAATCTGCGGTACGCTACCTACAGGTGTGGTGCGTGCGAACATGGCCTTATACATGCGCCCGATGATTGAGGATTGAGCCAGTATGAGTCAACTGAATGGAACCAGCACTGCGGCGGATCGGCACCCACATCCGCCGGTTTTTATTGGCATCACGACGCAGCACCGCGACATAGCCACGCGGCGGTTTGCGCTACGATTTGCGTATGTGGATGCCGTTCGAGCGGCGGGGGGCATTCCCGTGCTGTTGCCCCCCGGCGAACCCCAGATCAATGCCCTGCTGAGCCGCCTCGATGGGCTAATCTTTTCGGGCGGGGGCGATCTGGATGCCAGCACCTACGCCCAGCACCGTCACCCAACGATGTATATGATCGACCCTGAGCGCGACCAGTTTGAGCTAACCCTCGCCCGACAGGTTCTGGCTACAGACCTGCCCGTGCTGGGTATTTGTCGCGGGGCACAGGTCTTAGCCGTCGCCAGTGGAGGCGATCTGGTGCGCCACATCCCCGACCGTTACGGCACCCAGATCGCCCACCTCGATCCGGATGCCGATCCGCTCTCGATCCATATTCCGATCAGCCACCACCGCGTCAGCGTTCAGCCCACCAGCCGCCTCGCCCAAGTGCTCGGAGTGGCCGAATTAGATGTCCCTTCCATGCACCATCAAGCTGTCGATCACGTCCCACCCGGCTGGCGCGTAGTTGCCCACGCACCCGATGGGGTAGCCGAAGCAATTGAGCGTGAGGGTGCGGTGTGGCACATGGCGGTGCAGTGGCACCCCGAAGTTGCCGACCGCCATAGCCCGCATCAAGCTCTCTTTCGGGCACTGGTTGCCGCCGCCCGTCGCCCCTAGTTGACAGTGCGGCCCATATCGTCTAGCATACCCATAATCGCTCAATTGGCGCATGAGCCACTAGCAAACCATAGGCACACAGCTTCATGAATATGCAGCAGCATGGGCAACAACGCCGCCCCCCGCACCGCTCCGCCGCTGCCATTGCCACGCCCACCCAGCAGCCTAGCTCTGCTCCTTCGTATCCACACTGGCGGGAGCGCGTAGCGGCCATGGGGCACAACGAGCTGGCGGCATGGCAGCGTGTGCTGACCGACCCACTCAGCCTGATCCTGCCGCTCTTGATCGCCATAGGGGTGCTACTGGTTGCCCAACTGCCGCTGGATTACACCTTCGTTGTTGGCCAAGAAGATGGCTACGGCAGCGATCTGCCGCACCTGCGCGGCTTTAATACCGCTGAGCGTGGCGAGCAGGGCCCGCAACGCTGGACCCGCGATGCCGCCCGCATCACCATGCCCGGCCTAGGCCAGCGTCCGGTAACCATTGCGCTGGAGTTCCTCCCAATCAGCCCGCGTATCTACGAGATTGGCCCCCGCACAATTACCCTCGAAGCCCATGGGCGACCTGTCGCTGAGCTACCGGTACGTCCGACAGGGGGCGTATTTTATGTCTACGTACCCGCCCAACTGATGACCAACGGAACGCTCGACCTGCTGCTCCGCACGGCGACCTTTGTCCCCGATGACCCGAACGACCCGCGCAAGCTCGGTACGCCGCTCAACCGCATCACCGTGCAGGCATCGGGCACAGGCTTCGTGCGCCCCGATCTGGGTGCGCTGCTGGGGTGGATGCTGGTAGCAGGGCTGGGCTGGGCCAGCGTGCTCCGCGCCGGTGTGCTTCAGGGAGGGCTACGCACGCGGCGCATCCTCACCGGCATTGCGCTTACTGGGGTCAGCTTGGTGGTGCTGGCAGCATGGCTCGATCTGCCGCGCTGGGCCCACGGCGCACAGCCAGCCGTGATTGCCACTGGTGGCGCATACCTGTTGGTCGTGCTCTTGCCGGCCACACTGCGCCTGTTTGCGGCGGGGCTGCACATCCCGCTAGATCAGCGCACACTCGGTGTGCTTGTGCTGATTGTTGCACTTGCCTTTGGCACACGCTACGGCGGGCGGCTCTACCCCGATGCGATGCACGGTGATATTTACTTTCACACCAATCGGTTCAACGAAGTCGTCGCTGGCAAGCTCTACCTGATCTCGCGCCATCGCGGGGTGGATTTTCCCTACCCACCGGCCAACTACCTCGCGGTTGCGCCGCTGGCCCTGCTCCATCCCGATCCGCTCTGGCTGTTCCCATTCAGTGTCGCCCTCACCGATGCACTCAGTGCACTGCTGATCTTCTTCATCGTGGCCCGGGTTGGCTCGGTGGGGAGCCAGATCGCGCCGCGCCATGCGGCTGCCGCTCATGCCCCCCCACACTGGTATCTGCCGGTTGCGCTGCTTGCCACGGCAACATACACCTTCGCCCCCGCCTTCCAGATGATGCTCTGGTGGCTGTTTAGCACCCACATCTACACACAGGCTAGCACACTGCTGCTGATGGCCGTACTGATCGAGCTGAGTATACGTTGCCTTGCCGGGCCTGTGCCCCAGTTACCCGCTCCGTTGGGCTGGCTGATCGGCTTACTCGCTCTGCTCACCTTCGTCTTCTTGGGGCATTTCGGCTTCTTCATCAATGTCACGTTACTCGGCGGACTGGCCATGCTAATTGTGCTACCATTAGCATGGCGAGGAGTAGCGGCAGCGCGAGTAGCGCGGGGCCCCCTGCTGCTCGCGGGTGTCGGAGCCATCGTGCTGGCACTCGCCTTGTTTTATACTGTGTATAGTGGCTTGTTGTATGCCCACGCCCAAACCGCTACCGCGAGCGGCGGTGTAGCAGCAGTGGCCCAACGTGAGCCGATCACTCGCGGGCAGCTGTGGCAGGCAACATGGAACACCGGCTTGATCTTGCACTACGGCTTCTTTCCGGTGCTGCTCACACCGCTTGGCTTGCTGGCCATCGCCCGCTTGGGGCGGCCAGCGTGGGGCCTGCTAGGGCTGATGCTCGGCACACTGCTCGTCAGCACCGTGTTTGGGGTGCTACCGTTCATCACGCTAGCCACCCACAGCACCCGTTGGCTTATGTTCTCGGCGTGGGTCGTGGCGATCTGTTCCGCCTTTGCTGTGCGCTGGCTATGGCGATCCGGCTGGAGCGGGCGGGGGGCCGTGCTGGCGATGGGCGGCTTTGTATTGTGGACAACTGCCTATTATTGGATTACGCCAATGCTCTGGCGGATACGCCCGCCAGAACCATTCTGAAAAGGTTTACCATAGATTGAGGTGGTGACATGCGAATTGTGGTGGATGCGATGGGCGGCGATCACGCCCCCCGTGAACCGGTGCGCGGGGCGGTGCGGGCTGCGCGTGAATACGGCTGCGCGATTACGCTGGTGGGGATTAGCGCACAGATCGAAGCCGAGCTACGCAAACTCAAAACCGACGGGCTGGATCTGCGGGTGGTGCATGCGCCGGATGTCATCGGCATGGATGAACACCCCGCCCAAGCGGTGCGCCGCAAACCAGATTCCTCGCACGCCGTCGGGCTACGGCTCGTGCGCGATGGCCACGCTGATGCGTTTGTCACCGCCGGCCATAGCGGCGCAGCGATGGCGGGGGCATTGTTCATACTGGGGCGCATTGCCCACATTGACCGCCCCGCGCTGGTGACCGTGATGCCACGCCTGCAAGAACGCCCGCTGATCCTGCTCGATGTCGGCGCAACGACCGACTGCAAGCCGGAGTATCTGTACCAATTTGCGCTGATGGGCAGCATCTATACTGAGTATGCGCTGGGGATCCCGCATCCGCGCATTGGGTTGCTCTCAAATGGCGAAGAGGACAGCAAAGGCAATCGGCTTGTACAGGAGACGCACGTGCTGCTCCGTGAGAGCCAGCTCAACTTCGTGGGCAATGTTGAGCCGAAAGACCTGCTGATTAATGATGTTGCCGATCTTGCCGTATGCGATGGCTTCGTAGGCAACCTGATCCTGAAGATGGGCGAAGCAACGATCTCCAGTGCCACCCGCATGGCCCTGCGCGAATTGCAGCGTGGGCTACGGCTCCGGCTCCTAATCGGCATTGCCCCAGTGGCAGGGCTGGCACTGGCGGCACGCACTAGCCGCTGGCACGTCCTTGCGGGAGCGGGCATTAGTGCAGCGGGGGTGGCCGGCTTGCTGCTCTATCCCGCCTATCGCCTGCGCCGAAAGACTGACTATCGTGTCTATGGCGGGGTACCCTTACTCGGCGTGAAAGGCGTGGTCATTATCGCGCATGGCCGCTCAGATGCCATCGCTATTGCGAATGCTGTGCGCCGCGCCCAAGAAACCTACGAATCTGACGTAACCGGCTTGATCGAAGGAGCGATGCAGCGCATTGCAGTGAGTGCCGCAAACTGACGGAGAGGAGCCACCATGAGCCTAGACCTAGCCCAATTTAGCCAGCAGGTGCGTGAGATGGGAGCTGCGTTTGCCGCCCGCGAGCAGGATATTGGCGACCGCACGGCCCAAGCCCTCGCCTGCTATCTGGCGCAGGTCGGCAACGAGGAGCAGTGGGCCCACGCGGTTGAATACAGCGGCAACCGCGCCACGCCATGGCTGTATGCCCAAGCGATAGAGCCGCTTGATACGGTGCGCCCCTTGCCCCCCGTGCCCAGCGATTACGCCGTTGTTGCTGCCGATGGCTCGCAGATCGAGCGAGATCGGCATGGCCTTGCCGATTGGTACTTGATCAATACTGGGCGTGTCTACCTGCGCTACGGCACACCATCGAGGGCGCGGCTGGCCTCACAGCCGCTGCTGTGCTACACCGATGCTGATCTGTATATTACGCAAGGAGCGCGGCGGGTGACTATTGAGGGCAACTACCTCAATGCGCGGCGCGATATGGAGGAGATGCAGGCCCTGCTGGAACTGGTAGCCACCTACCTGCTCGCCGATGCCGCCACGCTGCCCGTGCTGGCCATGGCCGATGGCACGCTGGTGCGTTGGGCACTGGCGGGAGCCGAAGATTTTGTTGAAGAAGCCTTACTCAAACCCTACCTTGCCGTCCTCAACCAGCTGCACGAATGGGGCGTGCCCGTGATCTCCTACATCAGCCGCCCGCGAGCGACAGAGATTGCCGGTGTGATCCGCCTGATGTTCTGCCCCGACGTGGATGTGCCCATGCAAAAGGGCGCACGGTGCAGCGAGTGCAGCGACCAGAAAGCGGGGCGTGAGCCATCGTGCTATGTGCTCAATGGGCTGGCCGATGCGGATATACTCGCCGGCCACCTGCGCGAGGGTGAGCGGGGGCCCCTGTTTCTCTCGATGAGTCGCGTCAACATGGAGAAGTACGCCCAGCACCGCATTCACTTCTTTCTGCTTCGCATTGGGCGCGAGGTGGTGCGGGTCGAGTTGCCCGCATGGGTGGCGGGCGATCCGGCTCTGGTTGACCGTTGCCACAGCCTGATCTATGATCAAGCGGTGCGCGGGCAAGGCTATCCGGTGGCACTCTCGCGGGCGCACGATCAGGCGGTGGTTCGTGCGGCAGATCGTCAGAATTGCATCCGCATTGTGGAGAAGAATTTGTTCCACAACGGGCTTGATCCGAGCCGTTCACGCAAGCAGGAAAAGAAAGATCAGGTAGCCCTGTGACCCACCGCCTCAAACTTGCCCCTTCGATCATCGCCGCAGATTTCGCCCGCCTTGCCGCGCAGGTGCACGAAGCCGAAGCTGCCGGAGCCGATTGGCTGCACGTAGATGTGATGGATGGGCATTTTGTACCCAACATCACCATCGGGCCCTTCATCGTCGAGACGCTGCACATGATCACGCGCCTCCCGCTCGATGTGCATCTGATGATTGCTGAGCCGGATCGCTACATCGAGGATTTTGTGCAGGCCGGGGCGCACACCCTCACCGTGCATGTCGAAGCGGCCGCGCACCTGCACCGCACCATCGCCCGCATCAAGGATAGCGGTGTGCGGGCGGGGGTTGCCCTCAATCCCGCAACACCGCCGAGCGTGCTTGAAGAGGTGCTCCCAGAGCTTGATCTGGTGCTAGTGATGTCGGTCAATCCCGGCTTCAGTGGGCAGCAGTTCATCAAAGCCAGCACCTACAAAGTCGAACGGGTGCGGCGCATGCTGAACATGATTGGCTCGCGGGCTGATCTGGAAGTGGATGGCGGCGTAAATGCCAGCAACGCGGCCACACTTGTGGAGGCTGGTGCGAATGTGTTGGTAGCGGCATCAGCCGTGTTCAACCCGCACACCAGCATCGCCGCCAACTTGCACCGCCTGCGCGAGGCCGGCGCGGGGTGAGGGGCACTTAGGATGATCTAGAACTTCCACTGTTATCCAGAATATGCTGTACCTAATCACGTAACGTAGGAACATCAGATGTAATGATCTGCCACAACGTTGGTACACTGATCTGGGAGTACGCATGAACCAACATATTACGTAGTTGTGCAACATCGCGCCAAGCCACATCAGGATGTTGTTCATGCAATGCCTGAGGGGTATTTTTTGCCGCTTCACAGATAATCTGAAGCGCGTATGCTACTGCATACAAGCGCATTTGGTCTGCGGCGAGTGCTTCGGCTGAGTCAACTGGTTCGAGGAACGTTGCTACGGTATCAGCCGCCGCGCCTATATCACGGAGATAGAGCCTATCATCCCGCGACATAACGTATCTCTGCGGCGACCTGTGACCGGAACTCGGCCCGCAGGCTATCGGCTAAGCCAATGTCAATTGTCACCCCAAAGAGTAGCTCCAACAACTCGATGAGCTGGCCGAGCTTGTGCAGCGATAGCTCATCAAATGTGACCAGAAAATCCATATCGCTCGCGGGGTGCGCCGTGCCACGACTGTAGGAGCCAAACAGCCCAAGCTGCACCACCCCAAGTCCACGCAACTGCTCGCGCTGCTGCGCCAACACCGCTAAGATTGCATCGGCATGCCAGCGCACACCTTGCTGAGCCTGCTGTCGAGCTAGTAGCAATTGGTCGCCATCCTCTCGGCATAGGGTTGACTGATTGGGCATTGTTGGTCGCCTCGCGGGTTGCATCGTTCCGGTGAACCGCTCCCTTCCGGCTTCATTGGAGCATGGAAGCCGCGCCCGTGCCTACGCTGCCCGCATTGCCCGTTAACCCAATTTTCACCTGAAATTGCCGTTCTTTATCATGCATTTTTCAGGAATTTATGATATACTAGAAAATTAGATAAGACAATGAGGTCATTATCTGGCAATCAAAGAGGAGTGTTACGATGATCACGAAGCAGTGTTTGCACAGTGGTAATGTGCGTGTCACCTTTACGATGCCCGTTGGTACATGGGCTGACTCAATCCACCTTGTTGGCGATTTTAATGGCTGGAACCCCTCTGCTACCCCTCTGCAACTCCGCGAAGATAGCTGGAGTGTTACCCTTGAGCTTGAACCCAATCGCACCTACCAATACCGCTATCTCATTAACGGTACGGAATGGTGCAATGACTGGCGGGCCGATAGCTACATGCCCAACGAGCTTGGCGGCGATAACTCCGTTGTGGCAACCTATGTGGCAACAGCAATGCCTGAAACGCACATGTCGATCTACCCTGAACTAGTTGCCGCCGATTACAGCGACTTTCTCTTGACCAGTGCCGGAAACGATGGTACGCTACTGCCGGACTATAGTGGCAAACGGCGGCGGATCAGTTCGAGCTATGCCTTTGCCATGTGAAGAGCCGGATCGAACTGACCCACTCAACAATGGATGCACAGCGTACCCGTTTTGGATTTTGGCTCGCAGACCGCCCAACTGCTTGTGCGGCGCGTGCGAGAATTAGGGGTCTATAGCGAACTCTTGCCACCCAGCGTGGATTGGGCAACGGTGCAAGCCTTGCAGCCGTGCGGGATCATCCTCTCTGGCGCAGCCGCCAGCGTCTATGATCCCCACGCGCCCACCTTGCCTGCGTGGTTGCCCACCAGCCAGCTCCCAGTACTCGGCGTGTGCTACGGCATGCAGTTGCAGAGCCACACGCAGGGCGGCACAGTGCAACCCGCCAGCGAGCGCGAGTTTGGGCCCGCCGATATTACCCTCACCGACGACGGCGCACATAGCCCGCTCTTTGCCGATCTGCCCACTACCCAACGAGTCTGGATGAGCCACGCGGATCGGATTGAGGCGATCCCGCCCGGCTATACGGCCCTCGCCACCACCGCCAATACCCCCTACGCCGCAATGGGCAACGCTGCCCGCAGCTGGTATGGGGTTCAGTTCCACCCCGAAGTGATCCACACCACGCACGGGCGCGAGCTACTGCGGAACTTTCTGGTGAACATCTGCCACTGCCCCACCACATGGCAGCCGGCTAATTTCGTGGCGCAGGCGGTGCAGCAAGTGCAGGAGCGGGTGGCCGAGCAGCGCGTGCTGTGTGCCCTCTCTGGCGGCGTAGATTCAGCCGTTGCCGCCCTGATTATCCACCAAGCCATCGGCGAGCGGCTGACCTGCGTATTTGTAGATAACGGCTTGCTGCGCCTGAACGAAGCCGAGCAAGTGATCCGCACCTTCCGCGAAACGCTGCACATTCCGCTCATTGCCGTAGATGCCCGTGAGGAGTTCCTCGCCGCCCTTGATGGCATCACCGATCCAGAGCAGAAGCGCAAGATCATCGGCGAGCAGTTCATCCGCATCTTCGAACGCGAAGCCCACCGGCTGGCTGATCAGCAGGGGCCGATTCGCTTCCTCGCCCAAGGCACACTCTACCCCGATGTGATCGAGAGCCGTGCCCCGGATCGGGCACAGGGCGTAACGATCAAGACCCACCACAATGTCGGGGGGCTGCCCGCCAATATGCAGATGGAGTTGGTTGAGCCGTTGCGCTACATGTTCAAGGACGAGGTGCGTGCCGCTGGACTCGCCCTAGGGCTGCCGGAGGAGTGGGTCTGGCGGCATCCGTTTCCGGGGCCGGGCTTAGCCGTGCGGATCCTCGGTGCAGTGACGGAGGAGCGGCTCGAACGCCTGCGCCACGCCGATGCGATCTTTCTTGACGAACTGCGGGCAGCCAACTTATATCGCAGCACGCAACAAGCCTTCGCGGTGCTCTTGCCAGTACAGAGCGTCGGTGTGATGGGCGATGGGCGCACCTACGCCGATGTGCTGGCATTGCGAGCGATCACGACGGAAGACTACATGACCGCCGATTGGACCCGCCTGCCGGATGATTTTCTGGCGCGGGTGAGTAGCCGGATCGTGAATGAGGTAGTCGGCATCAATCGCGTCGTGTACGACATCTCTTCCAAGCCCCCAGCCACGATTGAGTGGGAATAGTAACGCGATGCTGGCCACTGCCCCCGCCAAGCTGATCCTGTGTGGCGAGCATGCCGTCGTGTATGGGCAGCCCGCCATTGCCGTGCCTCTGCCCGATCTGCGAGCAACAGCAACCGTGCAAGCGGGCGCGCCCCAGACGGGCATCACCCTTGCAGTGCCCGACCTCTCGCCGGAGCCGATCCGCGATCCACAGCACCCCCTCATTGAGCTGATCCACGCCACCCTTGCGACTATTGCTGCACCAACCACCCCCAATCTGCATCTCACCGTGCGCTCAAACATTCCGATTGCCAGTGGCATGGGCAGTGGGGCGGCAGTGGCTACGGCCCTCGTGCGGGCCGTGGCGCAGTGGGGCGGCGTGGAGATAGCAGATGCAACTGTGTCCGATCTGGTGTATCAGAGCGAACAACGCTTGCACGGCACGCCGAGCGGCATAGATAACGCCGTAATTGCCTATGCCCAGCCAATCTGGTTTGTACGCCAACAGCCTGCGCCCCTGATTGAGCCAATCCAGATTGGCGCACCGTTGCATCTAGTGATTGGCGATACAGGCCTTCGCAGCGAAACGCACCGGCCCGTCGGGGCGGTGCGCCAAGCGTGGCAAGCCCAACCCGAAACCTACACCGCCCTGTTTGCGGCGGTGGGCGATATTGTGCGCCAGACCCGCACGCTCCTTGCCTTACCACAGCCGGATCTAACATCGCTCGGCGCACTGCTCACCGCCAATCAGCACCTGCTTGCCCAGATCGGAGTATCCGCGCCCGCGTTGGAGCACCTCATCGGCGTGGCACTGGCGGCGGGCGCATACGGTGCAAAGCTCTCTGGGGCCGGCTGGGGCGGGATTATGCTCGCACTGGCCGCCGACTCAACCCACGCCGCCCAGATTGCGGCGGCATTGCGGGCAGCAGGGGCAGTGCAAGCTACCCCGACCGTGGTGCAAGCCCACGGGTGAGATTACTCTGCCTCTGACTCTGATGTGGTGGGCTGCATCTCGGCAATAAACACCGCGAGTTCCTCGATCTGCGCCGCACTGAGCGTGCGGTTCCATGCAATCATCGTTGTGCCGGGCACCCCCTCGCGGATTAGTCGGCTAATCTCATCCGTACCAATCGCCTGTAGGCGGGCGTGATCAAACGGCGACGCATAATTTGACCCCTCGCCGGCATACCCATGACACGAGCTGCATAGTGCGGCATAGCTGGCCGGCACGGCTCCCACTTGTCCGAGAGCGGGATTGGCTGGTGGGCCAGCGGGGGGGCCGGCACAGCGCACCACACTCAGCAAGAGTACTAGCAGCACACCTAGTATCACTAGTACACGATAAGGACGTTTGTTGCGATCATGCATCGTTGTTGTTCCTTCCTGAACAGGGTTTCTTCTCTAGAATACCGGATCAGCATGCCGTGTGCAGAAAAGATTTGTTCACCGTGCGGTAAGGTCGCGGGGGCGAGGTAGTTTAGCCACATCGAACCTACCTCGCAGAGCACACAGCCATGGAGCCTGACACCTAAGCCCCGCACACCTACTCTGGCCCAATCCGCGCCCAATCGAGCAGTACGCCCAGCGTGCGCCCATCAGGCGCAACAAAGGTTGGGCTACGAAGCTGCACCTCCAGCCCGCCCGCCGCATCCGGCGGGATATGCGGCAACGCCACCTGCACCACCCGCCAATCCGCGCCGAGCAGCACCGTCTGGCACACATCGGCGGCGCATACCTGCATCGGCACACGGGCTTGCGTTGGGTGCGGAGCCGCCACCCGCAGCTGAAGGAGGGGCGGCTTGAGCGGGGTCGGCGGGCATGCCTGCTCCGGCGGGCAGCGTTGCGCGGGCGGTACAAGTGACAGGCGCAGGCGGGCGTGGCCATTGCTCCAACGCACGAGCGTATCGCCGTTGGCTTCGGCGGGATACACCCCTGCAATGAAGCCGAAGTCGAGACCATCGCCAATCTGCAAATGGGCGGGCGGCGGCGCAGTTAGGTGTTGCCAACTCCAATCGAGCACATCCTGCTCGCTCACATTCGTTCCCGCAAAGGCGCGGCGGGCGGCTTCATCCTGCCCCATGCGGCGGTACACATCGCCCAGACTGGTGCTTGCGGCCACATAGATACGTTCGGTTTGGCGGGCTTTACGGAAGTTCTCGGCGGCTAGCTCTAGCTCACCCTGCTGCACATATACCCTGCCCAAATTGATAAAGCTATCCGCACTGCGACGGTAGCGCAATGCCTGCTGATAGGCATGCTGGGCCCGATCCAGATCGCCGCGAGCCAGTGCCCAATCGCCGTGCAGAGTATACCAACTGCGCCCCACTCCGCGCCATGCCCAATCTGCCGGATAGGAAGTGAGGGCGGTGTGCAGCCACAGCCCCAGCACCACCGCCGCACTGCCGAGCAACGCCCAGTGCAGGGCCTGCGGCGTGCGGGTCCGCCACAGGAGCGGAACCAGTGCTAACCCCGCACCCGCGAGGGCCAAGAGCTGTGGGAAGAAAAAGTGCCGATACCGCGCCTCGCCGTGCGTGAACATCGTCGCCACCACCACATAGCCGATCCAGCCCAGCAACAGTAGCGGTGGCGCAAGCTGTTGCCACCGCTGCGGGGCAGTCCACGCCTGCCACAGCAGCGCAGCCGCCCCGACTCCAGCCGTCGCCGTAATCAACAGATACAGGAGATCATCGGCAAGCACCGCCCAGATAAACAACACCGGCGGCGGATCGGCATAGTAGGTTGCCATCAGAAAGCGATCTTGGATCGGGCGCACCCGCCAGAGATAGAGCCAGTTTGCGGGGATTTTGCGGACAAGGATGAGCGGGTCTTCTTGGATGCGCTGCCGTCCTTGTGCCGTTGCAAAGGCAGCCCGCTCGGCTGGATCGGGAATTTGCTCCAATACGCGCAAAATCTCCGCGATACTCTCACGCGGCTCATTGAATGCCCACATATTAAACGAGAAGCCGGTCTCGACAGTGATGCAGGCGGTGTATGCGCGGCAGTTACGGATAGTCCATGGAGCCAGCGTGGCGGCGACGAGCAGAGCAAACACCAGTGCCGCCCCGCCCGCCTGCCCCCACCTGCGCCCCGCCCCGCGTGCAACTGCGCCGATCCACAGCAGCACGATAGGCAGAAACGCCAACGGCAGCGAGCGCGTCAGCACGGCTAGCCCGTAGGCTACCGCCGCCAGCCCCAGCCAATACCAGTGCCTTGTAGGGGCGGCAGCCCGCAGGCATGTGCGCCAATGCAGCAACGCCACCATCGCTGCCGTAAATAGGAATGTAAACAGCGTCTCGGCCATATACAGGCTGGCAAAGGTGGCGAAGGTGAGCAACCCAGCCGCCGCTAGCGCAACCCCCCGCACGGCTCCGCGCCCGCCGCCTAACTGCCGCGTGAGGATCGCAATCAGCCCGACATTGAGCGTGCTGAGCAGAATGGTGGGGAGCGCAGCGCGGTGCAGATCGCCGCCCACCAGAGCCAGCGATCCGGCCAGCCACAGCGGATAGAGCGGCGCACGCAGCCAGTGGTAGCTTTCGTAAAAGACCCACCCCCGCCCCGCCAACAGATCATAGGCAACGGCGATATATTCGTTTTCGTCGTTGGCTGGTTGGTGCAAGGGCTGGGCCCACAGCGCGAGCCGATAGAGCAATGCCGCAAGCAGGATCAGCAGCAGGATCAGATCAGGGCGACGCTGGTTCAAGGCTGTGGCGGGGGGGCGTGGATCAAGTCTACGGTGGTACAGGTGAGCATGTAGATCACCCGCTCGCTGATCGTGGTGGCGTGACGGGCAATCGCACCCCAGCTAATGAGCATCTCCTCAATGATGAGGTGCAGTTCGGCGGCCTGCGGGTGCGTCTTCATCATGGTCGCTAACCCAGCATGCAGGTGTGGCTCGGATACCAGCACCCACTGCATAGCCGCAGCAAGGCTGTAGGCTGTTTCGAGGTCGCGCTCCTCGAAGGCTTGCAGGCTAGTGTGCACCATCTGCTGCACGACCTTGAACAGCTCATCGCTCCCGTTCGGCAAGGGCAGGCGCACATGGTCTACGGCGAGCTGCATGGTGTGGTGCATAATCAGCGTGATCGCATCAGCAATGCGCTCTAGCTCCAACGCAAGGTGCATCATCACCAAGATATAGCGCAGATCAAACGCAACGATTGGTTGCTGCGTGGCAAGCAACGTAAACACCTCATGCTCCAACTCGCGCCGCTGCCGGTGAACCAGTGGCTGCTGGTCAAGCACCCAGCGCATTACCGTCACGTTGTGGGATTCCAAGCTCGAGATCGTGCGGGCTAACATCTGCGTTACCTGTTGGGCAAGCCGCCGCAGGTCAGTATGGATACACTCCATGAAGTAGAGAAAGCGACGGCGAACGGGCAATGCTTCCATATGCTGTATGGCTCTCCGCGTATTGTTCGGTAAATTGCCACAAGCAGTATACCATGAACAGCCGGAGCAAACCGCCCCACACCACCGATCTGGGAGCCAATGGCGGGCAATCATCGGTCGCTGCTCAGCCCCGCACAATGCGCGGAATGAACACCCGCCGCGTGTAGCGCGGAGCGGGCAAGCCGGGTGCACCTGCGCCCAGCCATGCCTGCACGGTGCGCCCGACAGTTTCAAGGCTGGGAGCAGTGATCTTGTCGAGCGTGTCGCTGATCGTGTGCCAATAGGGGTAGTCGAAATCAATCATATTCGCGGCTGGGATGCCGCGTTCGAGGAAGGGGATATGGTCATCGAGGATGCGGTAACGCGGCACAGGAATAAAAGTTCGGTAGCCTAGCTCGGCGGCAGTCGCCCACAGCCCTACGTTTATGCTCTGCGTCGAGTTGCGTTCATAATACAGGTTCAGGTCTGCATCGCCAACCATATCCACCAGCAGCATGCCCTGCGGGGTAAGCGGCAGGCGTTCGGCCATGTAGCGCGAGCCGATGATCCAATCCCAGCCATCCAAGCCGCCGTTATCCTCAGCATCAAAGCCAACCAGCCAGATCGTGCGGCCGAGCTGCTCCGGTTGCAGCACCCGTGCCAACTCAAGCAGAATCGCCACGCCACTTGCGCCATCGTTTGCGCCGGGGTAGGGCTGGTTGCGCTGGGCTGGGTCGGGGTCGTTGTCGGCGCGAAAGCGAGTATCGTAATGCGCCCCGATGATCAGGACGGGGCCTGTGCCACGCCGTGCAATCAGGTTGCGGCAGCGTGTGCCGCGATAGGTGAAGGGTTGCGTATCCACCTGCCAGCCGTGCCTAGCCCACTCGGCAAGGATGTAGTCGCCACATGCCTGCGAGCCAGTACTGCCCGCCGGACGCGGGAAGAATGCAAGCTGAGCGGCGGCGTGCTGGAGCGCACGGCTGCCCTCAAACAGGATCGCATCAGCTTGCGCGGGGCGGGGCGCGATGGGCCCGCTGGGCGGCAGCGTCGCCGCAGCAGAGCCAGCATGGGCAAGCTGCTGCCCTAACAACGCGGCCGCACTCGCCGCGACTCCGCGTAGCAATTGGCGGCGCGTGACCAGTTGGCGGAAGGCGGTGTGGTAGGCCGGTTGGCGGCACGGGCACATGGGCTTGCTCCCAATCTACAGGCGACGTAATCTAGCATGATCTTGTGGGTAGGATACCACAGCTTACCTATAGCCAGACCGCAGCTTGGACATACGATGCCTAGAGCTTGCTGAAAGTGAAGCCTTCTACGCTGTTTGTCGCTAACTTTTCGTTATTTTTTTGTCGAAATGCAGTATAATGGCAACCAGTCAATGGTTTGACGAATGACCCATCCGGCTAGAAAAAACAAACGAGGAGGTTTTACCGATGGTCGTACATCATCGTGCCAGTGCGTTACTGGCCTTGCTGCTCACCGTTGCAGTGGTACTCAGTGCATGTGGCGGTGCCCCTGCTGCCCCTGCCCCTGCTGCCCCCGAAACTCCTGCGGCTGCCCCCCCCGCCGCTGAAGCCCCCACCACTGAAGCCCCCGCACGCGGTAAAGTCCGTCAAGCATTTGGTGGAGGCCCCGTTGGGGGTGCATTCCAAGTCTTTGCGAATGCCATGGCCTTGATTATGCAAGACACCTATGCCTATCTCGACATTGCGGCTGAAGGCACAGGCGGCTCTGGCGAGAACCTGCGCGGCGTAAACGCCAACGAGTTCCAGTACGGCATTGTCTATTCGGGTGATGTGGCTCTCGGACGCGAAGGAACCCTGCCCGAAGACCCAACCAAGTACACCAATGTGGCTCCCGTTGCGGCACTTTATGGGGGCGTGATCCACCTCGTCGTCAGCAAAGCGAGCGGTATTGAGAAGGTTGCCGATCTGCCCGGCAAACGTATCGCACTCGGCAATGCTGGCTCTGGTGCGGCCCTTTCGGCCGAGCGTTACTTCTCTGCGATGGGCATGCTCGATCAGATTCAAGTTGAGTATCTCGGCTATTCACAGGCGGCCCAAGCGATGGGTGATGGTCAGCTAGATGGCTTCTGGATTTTAGCCGCCTTCCCCAACTCATCGGTCACGGAAGCCTCAACCTTCACTGACATTCGGTTGATTGACGTATACACGCCCGGCGTAGAAGCAGGTGTGTTTGAGCAGTATCCGTTCTACACCCCACGCACCCTCACTGGTGGCGCGTATCCGGGCGTAGATGAGGATGT
Source organism: uncultured Chloroflexales bacterium (assembly GCA_937967405.1). GTDB lineage: Bacteria > Chloroflexota > Chloroflexia > Chloroflexales > Chloroflexaceae > JAAUTZ01. The sequence goes on from CALCJV010000043.1 coordinate 25,408, forward strand.
GCAGAGCTTCCAAGACACGGCTCTGCTGGTCTCTAACAATGACGTAGAAGCCGATCTCGTGTACGATGCGGTCAAGGCGATCTTCTCCGACGAAGGGCTAGCCCGCATGCGCGAAGCCCACCCAGCCGCGGCCGAGATGTCCCGCGAAGGTGGTGTTGTCGGGATTAGCGTGCCGCTGCATCCGGGTGCGCTGAAGTATTGGCAGGAAGTCGGCACGACGATCCCCCCTGAATTGGTTCCATAAGGCCGTATTGCTCGTGCGGCATGCGGGCACATTCATTCGATCTTGTACCCGCATCCGCATTGCCACTGATACTAACCGTGTGCTTAACTCAAGGGAAGGAGACATGCTATGTCCGCTCAAACGCCACATCCATCGAAATCATCGCCGGATGCGCCCCCACCCCCCACTCCAGATGACGACGTGCAGCGGGCCTTAGCTGCGCTGGATACGGATGGCGCAGTCCCACCGAACGCGAATGAGAAACTTCGTGAACTGATCGAGAAAGAAGAGCCACTAGTACGCCCCCTACACAACTTCTGGGCGATTGTGGTGATGCTATTGGCGGGCGGCATGAGTGCCTTCTACATCTACACCGCCGGAACCTTGCCTGCTCCGGTGCAGTTCCAGCGCGGGCTGTATGTGGGCATCACCTACATCCTGATCTTGCTGCTCTACCCCGCCTTCGCCTTCCGCAGCCGGCCCGGTCGCTGGCTCCAGCGGCGGATTGGGGAACCCTTGCAAACGGCCACCAGTCCGGGCGGCAAGGTGCTGGATTTCTTCTTTGGCGGGCGCACCAAGCCCACCCTGTATGACTATGTGTTGATCGGCTTGACGATCCTCACCGTCGGCTACTACATCACCCAATTCCGCTCGCTCCAGTTTCGCGGGGGAGCCTACACGGCCACCGATGCGCTGATTGCCCTGCTGGGCATCATCGTCTCACTCGAAGTTGCCCGCCGCGTACTGGGCTGGTCTATGACGATCATTGGGATCGTATTCCTGCTCTACCTCCGCTTCGGGGCTTCGCTCTACGACATCCCCGTACTTGAGTCGTTTGCCCATCGTGGGCGGGAGTGGAACCGGGCTCTCACCACGCTGTTCTTCGATCAAGAGGGCGTGTTCGGCGTGATGGCCAACGTGCTAGTCTCCTACGTGATCCTGTTCATCTTCTTTGGCGCATTCCTGCGGAAATCGGGGGCGAGCCGCTTCTTCATTGATCTGCCCCTTGCCCTTGCCGGACGCACCACTGGAGGGCCCGCGAAGGTGGCCGTAATCGCTTCGGCCCTGTTCGGCTCAATCTCTGGCAGCCCCATCGCCAACACCGTCAGCACCGGCGCATTCACGATCCCGATGATGAAGAAAGCTGGGTTCCGCCCCCATGTTGCGGGGGCGATTGAACCCGCCGCCTCGATTGGCGGCTCGTTTATGCCGCCGGTGATGGGCGCGGGGGCATTCCTGATGGCCGAACTCACGGCGATCCCATATGCCCAGATCGTGCTGATCTCAATCTTTCCAGCGATCCTGTACTTCACGGCTGTGCTAACCATGGTTCACTTTGAAGCCAAGAAGCAGAATATCAAAGGCGTTGACTCTGGACTGCGGGCACGTGAGATTCTTCGCAAAGAGTGGTATATGGCGGTGCCCCTCTTGATTATCATCGTGATGATGATCTTGGGTTATTCACCCGGCTATGCCGCATTTTGGGCGATCCTCTCGTGTGTGGTGCTGATGTATACCTTGCCCGACAACCGCGCCGATTTCCAACAGCACGGCTTGGGCGGCTTTCTCACCAGCACCCGCCGCGTGATCCGCACCACCGGCGAAGCTCTCGTAGAAGGTGGGCGCGATACGCTGATCATCGGCGCGACGGTGGGCGTGATTGGCATCATCGTAGGCACAATCTACTCCACGGGTGTTGGCTTGCGCTTCTCCGACATTATCGTGAGCTTGAGCAATGGCAACCTGTTCCTTGCCATTGTGCTGATTGGCTTGGCCTCGCTTGTGCTCGGCATGGGCGTGCCGGTGACGGCCGCCTACCTGATTGTGGCGGTGCTTGCAGTGCCGGCCTTGACTGATCTCGGTGTAGCCCTCATCGCCGCGCATATGATCGTCTATTGGTTCAGCCAAGATAGCAATATTACCCCGCCCGTATGTGTGGCCGCGTATGCAGGCGCAGCTATTGCCGGAGCAGACCCGTGGAAAACTGGCTGGACTTCGTTTAAGTTTGCCAAGCTGCTGTATGTTATGCCAATCCTCTTTGCCTTCACGCCCGCCATCCTGCTCGTCGGCGAAGGTGGGGAAATCCTCAAAGACCTCACCCTCCACGACGTAGTGCTGTCCTACTTCTCAGCATTTATCGGCACAATTGCTTTCTCCGCCGTGACGATGGGGTATCTTGTCCGCAAGACCACATGGATCGAGTGGATCATTGCCGCGTTTGGCACGTTCCTGTGCTTCTTCCCCAGCCTGCTCACCGATCTGGTCGGCATTACGATTGTTGGTGCCGTGTGGGCATGGCAATACTACGATGTGCGCCGCAAGGCCGCGTTGATTAAAGCAGATGAGCAACAACCCGCCCCAACTACAAGTTAACCCTAGAGGGGCAACCTATCAGCCATAGGGCTTTCTCGTGCAGGGCGCAGCGTCTCATTGACGTGCGCCCTTACCCATCTAACCACCCACCCCATAGCCCAACATCTTGTGGTATGCTTAAAGTGATCGTAACTGTAATGCAAGGGCTAGCCAGTGTGCGGTACACCAATGTATGTAGCCACAGTGGAGGAAGGCAATGACAACAAACACAACAGGAAACTATGCCCAGCTGTATCGGCAAGCACGTGAAGCCATCGAGAAAGAGGCTGAACGTTTGCTGGGGCGCAGCCTCACCCGCCACGAACGCAACCTCTTTCGCAATTGTGGCACGCTCTCCAAGCTCGAGGAGCTGGGCATGCAGATGTATTATGCCGAGTCGGGGGAAGCCTTTGCCGCAACCCTTGCCACCCTCTCGCTTGAGCCGCGTTTCCTGCTGGCGATAGATGAGCTTACGCCGCGCCTTGAGCGCATGCTGCAACGCCCCTTGACCTCCGCTGAAACCCGCCAGCTGCGCCAGTTGGAGCATATCGAAGCCCTGTGGCAACTCGAATATCAGGTGCAGATGGCTCCCCCCCACGAACGCTCCCAAGTCTTCAGCTACGCCCTGAAGCACCCCCTTACCTAGACGAGGCGCAGCAACAGCCCTACACCGCAATAGCCGATAAAGGAGCACCCAGCATTGATCAAAATGATTGATCACGTTGTTATTCTAGTCCGTGATCTCGAACCGGCCATGCGAGCCTACACCGATCTTGGCTTTACGGTGCAGGTCGGCGGCACGCACGCCGACGGGATCACCCACAATGCCTTGATTGTCTTTGCGGATGGGAGCTATCTTGAGCTATTGCATTTCTTGCGTGCAGCTCCCCAGCATCGCTGGTGGCGGCACGTCGCCTATGGCGAAGGCTTGATTGACTACGCCCTGCTGCCGACAGATACGGCTGCGGCGATAGCCACCGCCCAGCGTCACGGCTTAGCCCTTACTGGACCCATTGCGGGCGGACGCTTGCGCCCCGATGGGCAGCAGGTAGCGTGGGAAATGGCTCTGCCCCTCACGCCCGATCTGCCCTTCCTGTGCGGCGATGTCACGCCGCGCCACCTGCGTGTGGCTGAGGGCGATGTTCGCCTCCACCCCAATGGGGTGCAGGGCATTGCTGGCGTAACCATCGCCGTGCCGGAGATCGGCGTAAGTGTGCAACGCTACCGCGCCCTGCTCGATTTGCCGCACCATCCGGCCAGCCCCACCGCGCAGATGCCACCGCTCCGCGTGCCCGAACTCGGCGCAAAGATTGCACTGCTCCCTATCGGGGCGGCGGTAGTGATGTTGGTGCAACCGAGTGAAGTGCCATACACGCAGGATGCTGATGCCAGCACACCCATACTGCGGCCAGTGAGCACCTTTCTCGCAACCCGTGGAGCGGGCCTGTACGGACTAGCCTTATGGCAATCAGCCTCATCCAACTCGCGCTACCACCACCGCATGCATGATCTGGGGAACACCCACGGGGTTCGCATCGAGGTCGTGACAATGCCGGATCAGTAACCCCACACCCGCCGAGTGACAGCACCCGACCTCGCGCCGGATTTTCCCGCTCACCCACGTGAGTTATTCATAATGAATGCGTACATACAGCAGATCGGCGCGGCTATGAATGCTGATCAGGGCAGGCGACGAGCTAGCGTGTGCAGGGCGTGGGTCAAGGGGTGCTGCGGATAGCGCAAAACAAACACATCGCTGCTGGCAAGGGCCGCTAGCTCATCGAAGTGCGGCA
>CALCJV010000044.1 GCA_937967405.1 uncultured Chloroflexales bacterium
TTCCAGCCGTGCCGCTAAATTGACTCGCGTCTGATCGGCGGTTGCGAGCAAGCCCCCCGCAGCCTGCACCGCATCGGCGGCACGCGCATCGGCGGGCAGTTCATACACGCCCGGCTGCACCACAGCCCCAGAGATATGCACGACAATGCTGGTGAGGCGGGTTGGGGTTGGGAGCGACACAGGAGCATGCAGCAGCACACTCGTTGGTGGGGCTATGGTTTGCGCTGGCGTGTTCCGGCTCAGGGCAAACACCAAGCCCAGCCCACCAAGCAACATACAGGCCCCTCCGAGCAACCATGCCATGCGTTGTGTTAAGTTCGGCATACCATCCCCATTCTTGCCGGAATATCGTCGGGGTGCACCCTACCTATTTGTGTAATACCTGTCCACGTTGGGGTACTGCCCTGTTGACGAGAGAGAATGTGGTATCATACATAATGCAGAAACACTTAGTATGTTGGTGCCAAGGCGAGACACGATTGTTCTCGCGTTTAAACTATGACCCAATCGGTATGGCACTTGTTTCCACCTCTCTATTATAGCATGCCGAAGCAGGAAAGAATATTCGACCAGCACTATGCACCAAGTTGTACACAGCCAACACTGCGCGGGTGATGCGTGCAGTGCGGCACGTCGAAAGCTGAGGCACGGGCAATGAGTGTCGCCTTGCTTGCTTCGCTGGCAGCATTCACCCCAACGCCGGTTGCCGAAGATGTTTTTGCCGGACGGCTGACGAGCCTTGCCCCGCATGCCCAACGCCAGCTTGGGGCGGTGCTGTTTGCCGATATTAGCGGCTTCACGGCCATCACCGAAGCCCTTGCGGTGCAATCGCGTAAGCGCGGGCAGGATGGTAGTGAGGAGCTATCGTCGCTCATCAATCGCTATCTGACGCGCATGATTGACCTGCTCGAAGATTACGGCGGGCAGATCGTCAAGCTCAGTGGCGATGCGATTATGGCATGTTTTGTTGACCGCGCCGCAGCATTGGACGATACGGAAACCGACCAAGCCCACTGGATGCACCAGCTTGCGGCCCAAGCCACCCGCGCCGCGATTGCCATGCAGCAAGCCATGCACGAATTTGAGCGCGTAGATACCAGTGTGGGGCAGCTGCGGCTAGGGCTGAAGATTGGCATTGGCGTGGGGCCGATGCTCGCGGTGCATGTCGGCGGTGAACGGCAACGCTGGGAATATGTGCTGACGGGCGATGCAGTGCTCCAAGCCGTGCAAGCCCAAGCCGCCGCCACCAGTGGCATGGTGATCCTTGCCCCGCCCGCCGCCGCACTGGTTGATCCCTCGACGACGATGGGGCAGTCTTCCGTGATCTGGGGCCCCGATCACCAACTCGATCTCGAGACGCTCGAATTGGAGCCAATGCCCGCCGCGAGCTACGCCAGCAGTGGCCGGGTAACGTTTGCGTGGGAGCAACTCAGCCCCGCCCGCCAAGCCACGAGCGAACATCTGCTGCGGGCCTATGTCCCCGCTTCGATTGCCCGCAGCCTCGAAACCAATCTCGCGGTGTGGCTCGCCGAGCTGCGCCGCATCACCGTCATATTCGTCGGGGTGCAGGGCATTGATTACAATCGCACGGATACGTTGGATCGGCTCCAAACGATTGTCTCCACCATTCAGCGGATTACCTACCATTATGAAGGTAGCCTCAACAAAGTGCTCTATGATGACAAAGGCACAGTGATTATGCTGTTGTTTGGCGCACCACCGCTCTCGCACGAGGATGATCCGCAACGAGCACTGGGCTGTGCGTTTGAGATTCAACAAGCGGCGCAGACGTGGCTGGCCGAGAGTGTCTCGATTGGGATTACCACCGACAATATCTTTGCGGGGCCGATGGGATCAGCCACGCGCCGCGAGTATACCGTGATGGGCGATGGCGTGAACCTTGCGGCCCGCCTGATGCAGATGGCGGGCGCAGGTGAAACCCTGTGCAGCGAAGAAACCTACCACGAAGCCCGCAGCATGTGGAACCTTGAACCTCTGCCGCAGCTCAAAGTCAAAGGCAAAACTGAAGTGATCCGCCCCTACCGCTTCGAGGGTGAACGGCTGCGTAGCGCAATTGAAGAGAGCGTACCGCTTGTTGGGCGGAGCCGCGAAATTGCCATCCTCAACACGATCCTCAGCCAAGTTGAACAGGGGCGCGGGCGCATCCTCTCGCTGGTGGGCGAGAGCGGGATTGGTAAAACGCGCCTGATGAATGAAGTGATCCAGCTCATGCGCGAGCGCGGCAGCCCCACCGCAACCCTGCGCGGTGTAGCCCAAAGTGTGGGCCAGCAGATCCCATATCTTGTGTGGCGCGAGATTCTGACCGACTATTTTGGGCTACTGAACATCCGTAATCAAGCCCAACGGGCGAGCAAGGTGGTCGAGCGGGTAATTGCCATTGATCCTGAGTTGGAGCCGCGGCTGCCGCTGCTCAACGATATTCTCGATCTGGAGCTGCCTGAAACGGCAACCACCCGCAGCCTCACCCCGCGCCAACGCCGCGATAGCCTTGCCTTTTTGATCGTGCAGTTGCTGTTGGCCTACACCCAAGGCAGCGTGCTGCTCTTGCTGCTCGATGATATGCAGTGGGCGGATAGCCTCTCGTGGGAACTCGTGCTGGATGTTGCCCGTGTGGTCGGCTTACGCCCCGTCCTGCTGATGCTCGGCTACCGCCCGATGGAATATGCACGGGCACTGGGCGAGAGTGAACTTGGCAACAATGTTGTGATGCAAGAGGTCCTCGAGATGCCCATGCATCAGACGCTTGAGCTAGCTCCGCTCGAACGTGAAGCCGTTATGGATATGGTGTCTGCGGGCTTCGACAACCTGCCCCTTGCGCCGGAGTTGCTGCACTGGCTCAGTGAGCGCGGGCAGGGCAATCCACTCTTTATTGAGGAGACGGTGAAAGTCTTGCGTGAGCAAGACACGGTGATCTTTGATGCACAGCAGCAGGTCTGGCATTTTGCCAGTGCCGTCCGGATGCATGCGGTGCCACCGACCCTCAAGGGGGTGATCCAGACCCGCCTTGATCGCCTCGATCCGAGTGTCCAGTTTACCTGCAAAGTGGCCTCGGTCATCGGGCGGGTGTTTGCCGAGCGGGCCTTGCAAGCGATCTATCCGCTTACCGAGGAGGTTCCGCGCATCCCAGAGTATCTCGCCGAGCTAGCCAGCCTTGAGATTACGCCGCTTGAAGCCCTCGTGCCCGAACGCCGCTACCAATTCAAGAGTGCGCTGATGCAAGAGGTGGCCTATTCGAGCCTGCTGCACACCCAACGCCAAGCCTTGCATCAGGCTGTGGCTGAGTGGTATGAGCGCGAACACGCCGATGACCTTGATGCGATTGCGCCAATGCTTGCCGATCACTACAGTGCTACCGAGCAGTGGAAACGCTTCTTGTTCTTTGCCGAGCGAGCCGGGCAGCTAGCTCTGCGCCGCTATGCCAATAGCGAAGCCTTGAGCTACTTCACGCGGGCGATTGAGGTGCTGCGCCGCGAAGATACGCTCCGTGGCTCAGCCGAATACCAACGGCGGCTCTTCTTTCTGCTGCTGCAACGCGCCGAAGTCTACGAGCTGACCAATGCCTACGCCCAACATCTGCGCGACCTGCGTGAGCTGGAACAGATTGCCGCCAACGTAAAAGATGTGCGCTGGCAGGCCCAAGTGCAGGTGGCGTGGGCCCGCTACTACCACATCCGCAATATGTATGACGACAGTGATCAGGTGGCGCTGGCGGCCTTGCGGCTGGCGCAGCGCAGCAGCGATTGGCAACTCTCTGGGCAGAGTATGATCTTGCTGGCCCGTTCGGCGGCATTGCGCGGGGATTATCGCAAAGCCCTTGATTGGGCGTTGCAGGGTTACAACGATGCCCGCCTTGCCAATGATCAGCAAGCCCAAGCCAACGCGCTGGATTTTCTCGGCTTGGCGCATATGCAGCTCGGCGAGTATGAGCGGGCCGAACGCTACTTCGTGCAAGCCTTGCACCTGCGCCACGCCAACGGCGATCAGTGGGGCGAAGGCGAAAGCCTGATGCAGTTGGGCAACCTTGCTGCGCGGCAAGGGCAGCCGCGTGCCGCGCTCGAATATCATCAGCAAGCCCTCACGCTTCTGCGAAGTGTCGGCAATCGGCGCGGCGAAGCCGAAAGCCTCCGCAGCATTGGCACAGCCTATCAAGCCCTCGGCGATCTGGGCGTGGCGCAGGAGTTCTTGCACACCGCCCGCGCCATCTCCGAAGCGATTGGCGATACCTATGGCGAAGCCATGTTGCTAGCCAGCATGGGCAGTATCTCGCATGCGCTGGCAGATTTTGAAGCCGCCTACCAATACGCCGAACGCAGCCTGCAATTGGCCCGGCGGCTCGGCAATCGCCATGTCGAGGCCCAAGCCCTTGACATCTTGGGCAATGCCGCTCGCGGCTTGGGCGATTACACCACGGCCTATGAGCTACACCGCCGGGCCTACACGCTTGCCCACGAATTGGAACTGCCCCGCCAAGCGGCCTATGCATTGCATCACTTGGGCGAATGGATGTGGCACGCCCAAGATTATGCGGCCGCTGCTGCGTATTGGGAGCAGGCGGCTGGCGTGCGTGCGGCCATCGGCGAAACTGCCTTTCAACAAGCGAGCCGCGCCCGCCAAGCGCACGCTCTCGCCCGGCTGGGCGAAACCGAAGCCGCCCGCCAGATTGCCGATCAGGTCTGGGCCATGTGGGGCATCACCCCCCCGCCCGGCGAAGACGAAAACGAACTGCGCGAGGGCTATCTCTCGCTGTATGAGACGTGGCAGTGCCTGCACGAACCCGAACGTGCGGCAACCGCTTTGGCGTGGGCGTATCAAGCGGTGCAGGATCGGGTGGTGCGGATCAGCAATCCAACGATCCGCACGAGCTTTCTTCAGCGGGTGGCCATCAATGCCGCGATTCTGGCGACGTGGCAGCGGGTCATAGATGAGGCCTAGCCCCTTTACACTGGCTTGACGGTTTCGGTATACTAAGGGTATCGAACAATCCCCGCGAGGATGCCGTTCATTGAGGTATGTTCGAGCCTGCCCATCCGTGAGAAGCTGCGCCGTTTGGGCTGGTGGCTGGTAGAAGGAGACCCGAATGAAGACACACCACCTCCGCTTGTTTGTCACTGGATGTACGCTCTTGTGCTGTGTGGCACTGGCTGTCCTCAGTTTTGCCAGTGTCGAAGCCCGCCCACCGGTTGCTGATTTCCAGCCCACGCTTGCTCCGCACGAAGCCGCGTTGCGGGTAGCGGCCGCGCAGGATGCGCTCCATCAGCAACGCCGCGACAGCAATCTGCCCGTGCTCAGCTCAGTGTACTTTGCCGAGACAGGCCACCATCTGAGCAACCGCAATGGCTTTCTGAGCTTCTGGGAAGCCAATGGGCGGATTGAAGTTTTGGGCTACCCGATCACCGAAGAGATTATCGAGGGGGATCGGATTGTGCAGTATTTCGAGCGGGCCCGGCTAGAGTTGCACCCCGAATATGCAGGCACGCTCTGGCAAATCCAGTTGGGTCGCCTCGTGGTCGAGCTGCTGCCGTGGATGTGGCATGCACCAGTGGCCGATCCGCAGCTGCCCGGCGTAGTCTACATCCCAGAGACGGGGCATACCATGACGGGAGTCTTCCTCACCTACTGGGCAACACGCGGCGGCGCACGCATCTTTGGCTACCCCATCACCGAGCAACTGCTAGAGAATGGCCGCCCGGTACAGTATTTTGAGCGCGTGCGGATGGAGTATTTCGCTGAGTATGCGGGCAGCTCCTACGAAGTTATGCTCACCGATCTGGGCCGCCAGCTGGCGTGGCAACGCGGCTTGCCGACGACTCCTGTCGCCCAATACGAAGTCGCGCCGCAATGGGCCCCACCGCCCCCAGTGCGCTGGATTGAGGTGAGCATTGGGCAGCAGTGGCTGTATGCCTACGAAGATGATGTGCTGGTGTATTCGGCTCCCGTCACGACAGGCAAAGATGGCTTCAATACCCCGATGGGCAACTTTGCGATCTACGACAAACTGCCGCTTCAGACGATGCGTGGCACAGCGGGCGGTGAAGCGTGGTATGTGCCCGATGTGCCATGGGTGATGTACATCTATGGTGGCGTGGCCCTGCACGGAACCTACTGGCACAATCTGTTTGGCAGTGGCTACCGCATTTCGCACGGCTGCATCAACTTGACGATTGCCGATGCCCAATGGTTGTACAACTGGGCAGACATAGGTGTGCCGGTGAGTGTGCGGTATTGATGCGGAGGAAGCAGTGCTGAGGTGCAGCAGGCCGCGCATACCGCCACCAGCCCGCTGCTCCTCCGCTGGAGCCGCACGTCCCATTGCACACTGCCCCCGAAAACGGCTATAATACCCTGTGAGATGACAGGATATGAAGCAGCCGAACTGAGCCTGATTGACCATTTCTTTCACTGGTGTTTCCAGCACTGGCTCACCGTCTTAACGGGGGCGTTGCTGCTCTATAGTGGGCTACCGTGGCTAGCACCGTTGTTGCTCGCCAATGGCTACACCGATGCAGGCAAGCTGCTGTTTGCCCTCTATGGCCCGCTCTGCCACCAATCGCCGACGAGTTCCTACTTCTGGCTAGGGCATCAAGTGGCCTACTGCCACCGCGATACGGCAATCTACACCACCCTGCTAGCGATGAGCCTGCTCTATGCGCTGCTACGCCCAGTTATCAGCTCGCGCCCGTTGGCGTGGCGGTGGCTGCTGTTGCTGCTGGTTCCGCTTGTCCTTGATGGTGGCACGCACCTGCTCGATACGCTGATCCCGACGCTCCATCTGCGTGCCCCCAACGATGCGATTGGCTCGCTGAATTGGTGGCTGCGGACACTTACGGGCATGCTTGCCGCCGTCGGAGTCGTCTTAGCAATCTACCCGCGTCTTGATCGTGACTTGCGCGGGATCGGCATACCGGATGAGTTTGATCCGCTGCCGTAGCGTTAGTGCTGCGCTCGCTAATCCGCTAGAAGGAGTAGTCGTAATGACCCACACTGATCCTCAATCACCTACGCCGCCGCCGTTCTACCTCAATCGTACCCTGCTTGCCAGCGTTGGCGGAGCCGCCCTGCTGCTGCTAGTGTTGCTCTTGCTGCTGCGCCCAGTCGCCTCTGAGCCGCAACTCAGCGTGCGCCCCGCCCCCGATGGACCGGCGATCATTGCGCCGCATAGCCACATCCTTGAGACGGACGGCGCGATCCCCCAGATTGGCCATGTTGCCCCGGATTTCAAATTCGTGCTCGCCGATGGCGCGGAGATCAAGCTCAGCGACTATCGTGGGCAGAAGGTGATCCTCAACTTCTGGGCTTCGTGGTGTGCCCCGTGCAAGGCCGAAATGCCCGATCTCCAGAACGTCTACATGAAGTACCGCGATCAGGGAGTGGTGATCCTTGCGATCAATAAAGAGGAAGACCTCGCTACCGTAGAACAATTTGCCACGCAGATGGGCTTGAGTTTCCCGATCATTGCTAATGAAGATGGCGACATCAGCCGCCAATACGGGGCATTGGGGCTACCCACGACCTACTTCATCAACAGCGATGGCACGGTTGCGTTGCTTCGCAAAGGGGTGATGGATGAGGCTTTCATCCTGCGCGAGCTAGGGCAGCTGCGATGAGCCAGCCGCCGCGCTACGAGCCGCCCGCGTTACCAGCTGCCCTGCCGTCTGCCGCGCTTCAGACGCAGTCCCAGTGGGGGCTGATCTTTCTGGGGGTGGTGGGCATGTTGCTCGTAGCCCTGCTGTTTATGCCCGGCTTACCCTTGCAGTGGAAAATGTATGCTGTGGTGCATGGCATCTGCGCCCAAGAGCATAACATCTTCCTTGCCAATATGCAGTTCCCGATCTGTGCCCGCAACACGGGCATCTACATCAGCTTCCTGCTCACGCTGGCCTATTGCTTCGGGCGCGGGCGTGGGCGGGCGGGCCGGCTGCCGCACTGGTCGGTGCTGGGGGTGTTGGGGCTATTCGTCGTGATCATGGGCATAGATGGGTTCAATTCGCTGTTTACAGATTTGGGCTTACCTACCCTGTACATGCCCCGCAACGATCTGCGGACGCTAACCGGGATGGGCATGGGCATCACCATCGGGGTTGTGATGCTGCTGATGCTGAACCTTGCGCTGCGGGCCGATCTCGATGATCAACAGCCGCCGCTCCAGCACATTGGCGATCTCGCCGCGATCCTGCTGCTCAATGTGCTGATCCTCGCGGTCATCTACGCCAACCTCGATCTCTTCTATTGGCCACTCGCGTTCCTTGCCTTCACGGGCATTACGGGGATGCTCTACCTGATCATGCTCATGCTCACGGCTTTGTTGCTGGGCTACGGGGGGCAAGTCACGCAGGTGCAGCAGCTGGCCCGCCCGGCGGTGTTTGCGTTCATCCCCACCGCTATCGTCTTAGGCAGCATGGCGGCCTTGCGCTTTTGGCTCGAAGCGCAAGGCTTGATGCTCTAGGTGCGGCGCATCTTGACGGTATCGCCTGCGAGTGCTACACTTCACCAACGATGTATGGCAGCAGCAAGCAGAAGCTGAGGTGTGTGTGGAGCGTGATACCATCCCCCCTGATGTGGTTGTGCGACGATTGCCCGTCTATGCGCGAAGTCTGCGCTATCTCCTAGCCGAAGGCGTGCGCTCAATCTCTTCCCAAGAACTTGGCGAACGCATCAACATGACGGCTGCCCAGATCCGCAAAGACCTCTCCTATTTCGGCGAATTCGGCAAGCAGGGCATCGGCTACGATGTGGAACGCCTACTAGCCCAAATTGAGCAGATCCTCGGCTTGCAGCATGAGTGGCCCGTCGCGCTTGTTGGCTTGGGCCATCTGGGGCAGGCGATTGCCCGCTACGATGGCTTTCGTTCACGCGGGCTGCACATTGTTGCGCTGTTCGACAATGATCCGGCGAAGATTGGGCAGGAGTTCATCGAGGGTATTACGGTGCAGCACACCAATGAGATTGGAGCCACCGTGCCAGCCCGCAACATCCGCGTCGGCATTGTGGCCGTGCCCGCCGTGCATGCCCAAGAGGTGACCAATACCCTGACGAGTGCCGGCGTGCGGGCAATCCTCAACTATGCCCCGATTGTGCTGCAAGTGCCCACGGGGGTCTGGGTACGCGAGATTGATCCGGTTGCCGTGTTGCACAGCATGACCTTTTACCTCGCCCGCGACGTGAGCCTCCAGCGCGACTAAAGCACCAGCTTCTCATCATTGATGATCTTCTGGCGCATCTTGCGGTAGAGGTCATCGTACTTCAGGCGTTGGGTGGTAATCTCATATTTATAGGCTTGCAAGATTTTGTGCACCCGTTCATCGAGCCGCTCCTCCACCATCAATTCATCCGTGATGATCTCGATGATCGCATGGCGCAGCTCAGCATCGCTGCCTTGATACAGCACCCCTTCCACTTCCATCAGGTAATCGAGCAGCATATCGGCGTATTGTTCAACTTTCGCGGGGGATAGTTTCATTGGTCTCTCCTCAGGGTATTTGGGCGGATGCCTGCGCTGATTCCGTCTCCATGCCCAAGCCCTTCCGCCACCTTCCGTCACGGCCTGCGGCGGCGCAGCAGCACCACGAGGAACAGAATCCAGCCGAGCCAGCTGAGCATCAGACTGAAGTGCCGCGCAGTGAGCAGCACAAGGAGCAACGCGAACCGCAGTGTGTGAACCACCAAGCGCGGGCGCAGGGGGACACGCGGCTCTTTGTCCCAATTGATCGTGGCGATGCGCGGCAGCATGTTTTGGGCTACACAGCCTTCGAGCGAGAAGATGTAGATCGTATCGGTGTAGCGAGTGGCGAGCAGCATATCCCGTTCGAGGGCCGCCCATGCTAACGCAAGTGACTCGACCTCTGCGAGTTGGGGCGTATCTGCGCCGCGCATGGTGGCCGAGTGCGTGTAGCCAATCCCGATACAGTCGGCTGCCATGCCATAGCTGCTAATCAGTGCGCCGCCCATATCGTTGCCGAGAGCCTCAATTGGGAGGCTACTATGGCACATCAACACTTCGAGGTCTACCGGCAGATCGGGCACATCGAGCGCATACTGCACGAACCTTGTGCCTGCCCGCCGATCATCCACCATCAGCGGCAGTTGGTAGGTATGCACTGCGTAGCCATCTTGATGCATATGGTCAATCAGGCGCAGGTAGGCGTGGCTGCCCGGCCCAAACAGCGCATTATCGTGCATGCGGATCAACCACCGCCCGATGTCGCGCAGGCGCAGGTGGTGCAGCCGCGAGAGGTCATCGGCCGGTGGCAGCATGTGCATACCGACTGCGGCAAAGTGCAGCGTGTTGCTGCGGGCCCAATCACGGAAGGCATGATAGTGCGCGATGGCTTGGGGGTAGTTCTGCAAATTGAAGCCGTAGCCATCCACGGCGGGCAGCAGCATCCATGCCACCGTGTAGATCTGGTGGGCATTCAGCTGGCGCACAAGCGCAGCGCGGATGGGACTCATATCGCCAATCGCCATCGCCAAGCCGTAGCCATGCTGGGCGAAGGTATGCAGCAGCTGGTGCTGCTTAAACAAGGTCGCCAAGCTCGTGCCGTCTAGCTCAGTGGCAAAGATCAGGCGCGGCTCCGGCAACATCGGTGTTGGCGGCACGAGGGCTAGGCTAGGGGCAGGCGCATCCACAGGCATTCCTTACTTTCCGCACAGGGCGGGTGCGAATCACTCTACGGGTATTATAGCGGAATCTGCGTGGCGAGGGGCAGGTTGCACTTAGCCCAACCACGCGAGATACAGCCGCCGTTGCTCGTCGCTGGGCTGCACAATCGGCGTGATCTGCACCGAGTCGTGCGGAGCCGGTGCAAGTAGCACAGGGATATGCAGCAGCTCGTCGCGGCGGAAGACACTCAGCGTGACCTGCGTGTTGGGGGGATGTTCGTACAGGCGTTCGCGCAGGCGTTGCTCATTCATGCGGAAGCCGTTCAGGGCCACCAATTCGTCGCCTGCATACACCCCCGCCAGATAGGCGGGGCTATCGGCCTGCACACTGGCGACAAGCGTCTGCCCATGCTCCTCGCGCACATTCAAGCCCAACCACGCGGGCGGGGGCGCATCATCGCTGTGCAGCGCGTAGCCCCACTGCACCTGCAAGCCGACATAGCCCAACACGCGGCTCAGGTCGAGCGGCTCTGTACCAGTGATATATCGCCGAAAGAACTGCTGCCACCAGCCCTCGTGTGCGCCGAGCAGCGTCTCAAGCACATGCAGTAGCCCATCTGGTTCGGGGATGCCCGCACTGCTCGGCGGGTAGTGCTGATCGAGGTAGCGCAGCACATCATCGAAGCTGTATGCGCCGCGAGTGCGTTGGCGGATTTCCAGATCGAGCATCAGCATCACCAGTGCGCCTTTGAGATAGTAGGAGACGCTGCTATTGATACTGTTTTCGTCGGGGCGGTAATACTTGATCCACGCATCGAAACTACTCTCGGCAAGGGTTTGCATCGTTTGGCCGGGCACGCGCCGCAGCTTGAGCAGATCCTCGCCCAGCAACTCCAGATAGCGTGTGGCCGACATCAGCCTTGCCCGCACTAGCAAGAGCCGATCATAATAGCTCGTCACCCCCTCGACCAGCCAGAGCTGGGCGGTGTAGTTCTCGCGGCGGTAGTCGAAGGGGCCGAGTGGAGCCGGGCGGATGCGTTTGATATTCCAGACGTGGAAGAACTCATGCGATTGCAACTCCAGAAAGCGTTCGTAGTTGCGGCGCGGCTGAAACTGAAACCGATCATACAGATTGGTCACACTATTGCGGTGTTCCAGCCCGCCGTAGCCTGTCGCCAGATGGAGGATGAAGGTGTAGTGCGGGTAGGGCAGGCTGCCGAACAGATCACGCTGCGTCTCAACAATCGTGCGCGTATCTTCCAGAATGCGTTGGGCATCCTCGTTGCCGTGCCCCCAGATCGCAATCTGATGTGGCTTGCGATCCACTTCGAAGTGCAGCAGGCGGTGCGTGCCACACTCCACCGGACAGTCAATCAACTCATCATAATCTTGAGCGCGGAACCAAACCTGTTGCGGATGAGGGGGAGTGGCTTCGTCTTGGTCGTCCGTCAGCCCGCACGTCACCTGCCAGCCCCAATCGGTGGGCGGCTCAACGATCAAGCGCACCGGCTCGTGCAGTGCATCTGGGCTATACATAAACACGGTGGCTCCATTGAAATAGCCGTGCGAGCCATCGAGGTGGCTCGTCCGCACTGACAACTCGTGGGCATACACGGCATAGCGCACCACGACCCCGCGCACGCTAGCCGTCTCCACTTGCCAACAATCTTTGGCAACTTTGCGCCACGCCAACGTGTGATGGGGGTTATCATGCGCGTGGGCGGCAAACTGCTGCACATGGCGGGCGTAGTCGCGGATCATATATGAGCCGGGAGTCCATGCCGGCAGCAGGAACGTGGTGGTTGCCTGCTCCAGCGCGGTAAGCGTGATCTGCACCTGATACAGGTGGGTATGCGGTTGGGGCATCTGGATCAGATACGTCAGACGCGGACTAGTCATGCATGTCCTCCTTTATGGGGGCAATGCCCCGTGCGGTGGTGTCGGCAAGGGGTGGGCGTAACGTGGCGGCACTCCTGATGTTGATTATACGGCATTCCGCCAATTTCAGAGATTCGGCGGCGTGGCTCCCACCCTGCTCCAGATTTGTATATTTTTACCAGTGGTTTCTACGCCTTTCTGCCCAAAATCCTGCGATACCCATGCTATAATCACACTACTACTTGACAAAATCAGGTATGCTTGTGCAGTTGCCAAACGTGGCACAGCGGCCACACCTACTCTGTAGGTCCACCTTGGCAAGGCTGCCACAGGATTGTCGGGAAGCCCGACGGTGATCGTACCCGCCAAAAGCAGACGATACCGCGTGACTCACCATAGTCACTCAACTGAGCTTAACCCACCCGCAACAGTGCGTAATCGCATCGTTGTCGAACCGTGTTGATGTTCAGCCGATGGCAAACGCAAACAGCCACCGCCGTAGGGTGCTGTATGCCATCATCACCAAGAGGTAGCGGTATGGATGGTATCTGGAATAATAAGTATGCGCGTGGTACGAATCTCGTGACAAGTTCGATCATCCGTGATCTGTTGCACTTGACACAGCGACCCACAGTGATTTCATTTGGTGGGGGCTTGCCTGCACCGGAATGCTTCCCCATTGCGGCAATTCAAGCCGCAACCGACGAAGTCCTCAGCAAACAGCCCCTCGCCGCCCTGCAATATGGGCCAACTGAAGGCTTCACCCCGCTGCGGGCGTTTGTCGCCGAGCATATGGCTGCGCTGGGTGCGAAGGTGAATAGCGATCAGGTGCTGATTACCAGTGGCTCGCAGCAGGCTCTTGATCTGCTAGGGCGGCTCATGATTGACGCTGGTGCACCAATTCTCGTCGAAGACCCCACCTATCTGGGGGCCTTGCAGGCATGGCGACCGCACGCGCCCCAGTTCATCACCGTACCAGTAGATGAGCATGGGGTGCAGGTTGATGCACTAGAGCGCATCCTCCAGAGCGGGGTGCACCCGCGCTTCTTCTACATCATGTCATCCTTCCAGAACCCGATGGGCGTATCCCTTGCAGACGAACGCCGCCACGCTCTGCTTGCCTTAGCGGCGCGGTATCGCCTGCCGATCATTGAGGATGATCCCTATGGGGAACTCTACTATGATGGCAACCGCCCCACGCCGCTCGCCGCGATAGATATGCAGATGCACGGCGAACTGCGCCACGTTGCCTACCTCAGCTCCTTCTCCAAGCTGCTCTCGCCGGGCATGCGCGTCGGCTGGATTGCTGCATCACAGAGCCTCCTCGCAAAGGTTGCCCAGCTCAAGCAGGGAATTGACCTGCATACCAGTAGCCTCTCGCAAAGTGTGGTGTATGCAGCCTGCCGCGATGGCCTGCTTGCTACGCATGGGCCCCACATCCGCCAAACCTACCGCGAACGGCGCGATGCGATGCTGAATGCCCTGCACCGCACGATGCCGCTCAACGTGCGCTGGATGCATCCACGCGGCGGTATGTTCATCTGGGTGACGCTGCCGCGCTACTTCGATACAACGGCTCTGCTCCAAACCGCCCTCGAATATGATGTTGCCTATGTGCCCGGCATCTGCTTCTATGCCAATGGGGGCGGCAGCAATAGTCTCCGGCTTAACTTCTCCATGCCCACCGTCGCCCAGATCGAAGCAGGCATAGCCCGGCTGGGGTCCATGCTGCATGCCTTTGTCCACGAGAAAGCCGCCTAGCCTTAGCTCCGCGACAACCGCTACGCCGAACGGGACTGCGCCCGTTCGGCACATACTCCTCAAATTCTCACCACAGAACGTATCTCCAGCGCGTATAATCCAATTGGCAGCGATTTACCATTGGCAGATTGCTGCCGATAGATATACAATAAGTTGTACACAGCTGCACTGAAGCGATTGTACCTGTTCTTGCCCAACTGGTTCGGCATGGCTTCGGTGTCCCTTCAGGCTCTCACAACAGCTTTGCCGTTGCGCTGCGCTACGCACGATAATGGCGCGGAGTGCTCTACATCATGAATATCCGGCTTTACATAGAAATCTTATGGCGACGCAAGTGGATTTTGATTGTGCCGCCGCTCGTTGCAGTGATGGTTGCCTTTGTGCTGACGCGAGCGATCACACCGACCTACACCGCCGCCGCTACATTGCGCGTGGCCACCTCGCTCTCGCGCACGGTAGATTACGGTGAATACCTCTACAGCACGCGCCTCATGAATACGATTGCGACGATGATCCGCAGCCGCCAAGTCATTGAAGCAGTGACGGCGGAGTTCGGTGCTAGCCCTACGGATGTGACAGTTAGTACCGATTTTCCAGCCAATACGGAACTTATGCGGATTGTCGTCGAGTCTGAAGATCGCGTGCTGGCCACCAATGTCGCCAATGCGCTCGCAGCCCAAGCCATAGATGCCTCGCGGGAGCTACGTCGGGCGAATGTCATGACCCTCTTTTCGCCGGCCACCCTGCCTGAAAGCCCGTCCAGCCCGAATCTGCTGATGAACCTTGTCCTAGCATGTATTGTGGGGGCCTTTGCTGGAGTTGGGATCGCTTTCTTCGTCGAGAACCTCGACAATACCCTCCACTCGACCAGCCAAATCGAGGATGTGACCGGGCTAGCCTTGTTGGGTAAGATTCCGCCCGCCTCCAAGAAACAACGCTATGTGTGGGAGCACGAGTTGTCGCCGCCGAGTGAAGCCTTCCGGCGGCTCCGCACCCGAATCATCTCGGCCCATGAAGGGCACGACTGGAAAATCATTCTCGTCACAAGCGCACAGCCCAGCGAAGGGAAATCTACCATCGTGAGTAACCTTGCGTTTGTCCTCGCCCAATCGCGCTATCAGGTGCTTGTCATTGATTGCGATCTGCGCCTGCCGCGTATCCACACCATCTTTGGGGTTGCCAATCAACGCGGCTTGAGTGATCTGTTGCGTGGCGACTGCGCCCCCGCCCAAGCGATCCAAAAGACCCGCTACGACGGGGTGTGGGTGCTCCCAAGCGGCATCGCCACCGAGCATCCGGACATCCTCTTGAACTCGCCGCGCCTTGCGCCCCTATTGGCTCAGCTCGCCGAGCAAGTAGACTTTGTGTTGCTTGATACGGCGGCGTTCTTAGCCGTCAGCGATGCAGCGATCCTCGTCCCACATGCCGACAGTGTGGTGATGGTGGTGGCTCGGGCCCAAGCGCAGCAGGGCATGGTGCGCTCGACGTGCGAGCAGCTGGCTGGGCTGCATGCCAATGTGATCGGCGTGGTGGTGAATAAAGCGGAAGAGGACGGGACCGGGATATACGCCGACTACTATCGCAAAGCTCCGCTGGCTCTGTCGCGCCAATCGGGCAAAGCCTAAGCCGTGTCCACTCTTGGTCTACCCCCAGCAACTGGATGCTGTGATTGGGTGCACGCCCATCAAGCGGGACTCCGACTCCCATGTTTTAGCAGGGTTGATCATCCGAAGAAAGATGCAGAAACAGTGACGTTCGCGGTTTAAATAAAATTAAAACGGGCGAGTAAATCTCTCTCCTGCACTCGGTATAGAAAAATACACCAAAACTCTACCGGTTTTGGGAGTTTTTTGCCAAAGGTATACTCAGAACATACCGAGTATATGTTGATCTCTGCTGAACATCATGATATGATACAAGCGAGATATGAAACTATCTGCTTTCAACATGCTACAAATGTACAGGTCTGCCTGCGAGGTGCAGTAAAGGCGTTGCTTATCCAGAAATGACGCAACGTGCGGCGATGAGCGCACAACTGAGAGAGGCATAATGCAGCAAAGTGGAATACAACACACGACTATTTCGGCGATAGAACAAGTGGTTGAATCTTATAATGGTTGTGGAGAGGATGTTATGATCGGTGAAGTTATTCAGGAAGATAACGTTCGCGTTCCATTTATTACTCGTGAAGATGGGCATGTTTCCATCATTACGGGGGATGCCGATCTTGCAGAAACGCTTGCATACATTACTAAGCGTGTTTTTGATGTCATCGTGGCAAGCATTCTCCTTGTTGTGCTTGCTCCAATTATGCTCTTGATCGCTGTCCTTATTGTAAAAGATTCACCCGGCTCAGCCTTCTTTGTCCAGTGCCGGGTTGGTTCCCGCCGCCGTATACGTGATGGTAAAGTCGTGTGGGAAGTGGAGACGTTCCCCTGCTACAAGTTCCGCACGATGGTTGCGGATGCTGATCAGAAGCTGCATCAAGAGCATATCAAGAAATTCATTGCAGGCGAGCTGGCAGCTGAGGAGCAGCATGATCCCGCCCGCTTCAAGCTCCGCAGCGATCCGCGCATTACGCGGATTGGCCACATCCTTCGCAAAACCAGCCTCGACGAGCTGCCTCAATTGCTCAACGTCCTACGCGGCGAGATGAGCTTGATTGGACCCCGCCCCGTGCCAACCTACGAGGTGGCCATGTACGATCTGTGGCACTACGAACGATTGGCCGCTCTACCCGGAATCTCTGGGCTATGGCAAGTGAAGGGGCGTTCACAGGTCTCGTTTGAAGAGATGATGCTGCTTGATATTGAATATGTGCGTAGCCAGTCGCTGATGTTCGACATCAAGATTATGCTGATGACGGTACTGGTTGTTGTGCTGGGGCGTGGCGCACGCTAGCAATTCACAAACAGCACGGTTTCGGTTCGTATCTCCTACTAATTCCTTGTCCTTGTTTCACGTCGCAGCAGACCAGTTTATCCTGATAAGAACTGGGCTGCTTTTTATTGCACGGCAATTTGTCGGATGAGTTGGAATGTGGCATGATATAAGCGGCGAATGCGCGGCTTGCGCTATCGGGCAGCGCAAAGTGATGCTCATGGTTGGGTGACTAATCCGGAGGAGGTGAAGGCATGAGTGAAAAACCGACGCTGGGGATTGGGATCTGTGGTTGTGGCTACTGGGGCATGAACTATGTCCGCATCTTTTCGGAACTGCCCGACACCGAAGTCGTTGCTGTCTGTGATCAAGACCCAGCCCGCTTGCAGGCAGTCCAGCAACGGTTTCCCACTGTTAAGCTCTGTACCAATATGGATGAGCTACTCCAAATGGATGTGATCCGTGCGGTCGTGATCAGCACCCAAGCCAGTGCCCATGCTCAGGTTGCCGAGCAAAGCCTCAAAGCAGGCCGCCACCTGTTGGTGGAGAAGCCGATCACCACAACGGCCGAGGATGCCCGCTCCTTGATGCAGCTGGCCAAACAGGAAAACTTGACCTTGATGGTGGGACATACGTTTCTGTATAATGCTGGCGTGCGGAAGGTGAAAGAGTACCTTGATCAAACCGAGCGCATCTATTACATGTATGCTCGCCGCACGAATCTGGGCCCGATCCGGCGTGATGTGAATGCGCTGTGGGACCTTGCCCCGCACGATGTTTCGATCTTCAATTTCTTTATGGGCACTAGCCCAGCATGGGTCAGTGCAGTTGGAGCCAATGTCTTGCAAAATGATCGGGCGGATGTGGGCTTTGTCGCACTGGGCTACCCCGATGGTGTGATTGGGCATATCCACGTGAGCTGGGCTGATCCGAACAAGGTGCGTGAAGTGGTGGTAGTGAGTAGTGATCGCCGGATCGTCTTCAATGATGTGAACCCGCAGGAGATGGTGCGTATTTTTGAGAAGGGCGTAACAGTCAAAGATCAGGCAGAAAGCTACGGCGAGCATACCTTGCTGATGCGCGATGGTGATATTATCAGTCCGCGCATTGAGCCAAGTGAACCATTGAAGAACCAGTGTAAACATTTCGTTGAATGTGTGATGACGGGTAGGCATCCGCTAACTGATGCCCAAGCTGGGCTAGATGTAGTGCGGGTGATGCAGGCTATTGATCGTTCACTAGAACAGCACGGCGCACCCGTTGCGCTGGATTAAGCGCAAGCTCGGTAGCATGGCGGATACCATATCAAAGCGCACAGTTATGGGTGTTGCTGCAAGGCGGGGGCTGGCCCCCGACAATAAGGAGCATAAGCAATGACCACGAGTCCAATTACCCAGATCCCGTTTGTGGATCTTGCGGCGCAGCACGCCCCAATTGCGGCTGAGCTAGAGGCGGTCTTCCGGGCCAGTATCACCAGAACCGATTTCATCTTGGGCAAAGCGGTGAGCCAATTTGAGGAAGCCTTTGCGGCCTATTGCGAGGCTCCCTATGCGGTCGGGATTGACAATGGTACGGCAGCTTTGGAAATGTTGCTGCGAGCTTATGATATTGGCCCCGGCGATGAAGTTATCACCGTAGCGAATACGTTCATTGCCACCGTGCTGGCCATTTCGAGTGTGGGCGCAACGCCGGTGCTGGTGGATATTGATCCGGTTTCGTACAACATGGATCCAACCAAGCTCGAAGCGGCGATTACCGAACGCACACGCGGAATTGTGGCCGTGCATCTGTATGGGCAGCCCGCCGATATGGACCCCATTCTGGAGATTGGGCGCAAGCACAAGCTGCTTGTGATGGAAGATGCGGCCCAAGCCCATGGCGCATATTACAAGGGCAAACGCTGTGGCTCGCTGGGTGATGGGGCGGCATTTAGCTTCTATCCGGCCAAGAATCTGGGGGCGTGTGGCGATGGCGGGGCGGTGGTGGTGAAGGATGCTGCGATTGCCGAGCGGATCAAGATGCTCCGCAACTATGGTCAGCGCGAGAAGTATCACCACGTGACGCTTGGCTTCAATCACCGCTTGGATACCTTGCAGGCCGGCATTCTCAATGTCAAGTTGCGCCATCTCGATGCATGGAATGCGGCCCGCTCTCACCACGCCCACCATTACAATCGCCTGTTTGCCGCTATGCCCGGCATCGTTGCGCCTACCGAAATGGGCTACGCCCAAGCGGTGTGGCATCTCTATGTTGTGCGCGTGGCAGATCGGGATGGCCTCCGTGCCTATCTCCAAGAGCACAATATCGGCACGGGCATCCACTACCCGATCCCGTGCCACCTGCAAGAAGCCTATACCTATCTCGGCTATCCACGCGGCAGTTTCCCCGTGACGGAAGCCTACGCCGAACAGATCGTATCCTTGCCGATGTACGCTGAAATGACCGACGATATGGTTGAGCATGTCGTCGAACATGTCCACCGCTTTATCAGCCAGTAAGCGGTTCTCGCCGAACGCACGCGGGGTACACAGCTAACCGACACCGCGGATGCTGGGGGCATCGGCGGTCACCATAGGGAACACGATGACACTCTGGCACAACCTGAGCCAGATCCGCTCAGCCCCGTCGCTGTTGCGGATTGACAACTTGATCCATCGCTATATCACCTACCAACTCTTCGCGCCAACCCGCATCGGGCTTGCCGTGCGGCTGCTGGGCACCGTGCTGATCGGGTTGGTGATTGGCGTGGGGGTGACGGTTGCGGGGGATATGTCCTCCAAAAACCGCATGATGGTGCTGTTGCTCATGCTGCTCCCCTTTGCAATGATGCTGGTCAACAATTTGCGGCTGGTAATGCTGGCGATTATTCCCTTCGAGACCGCGATTCCGGTTGATACCTACCTCAACTACCGCCACGATATGGCCGTCTACAGTGCGATTAGCGGCTTCAATATCTCCATCTCGGCAATCATTCTGGTTGGATTATACTTCTTCTGGATCACGCAGCTGCTCTCGCAGCGCGGCGAGTTGGCCCATCTCTTCCCGCGAGTCAGCCTACCCCATCTGGGCTATTTCCTTGCCACCCTTCTATCTATGCGGGTGGCCACTGATCCGAGTATGACGTTGAACGAAGTGATCATCATTTTCTACGCGCTCCTGCTGCTGACCTACATCATCAGTACCTTTAGCCGCCAAGAAGAGTTGCAGTTTATGATGATCGTTGCCTGTGCCGTGCTGGTGTTACAAGGCTTGCTCATGATCGCCGTGTTTGTGCTCCGGAATGACATCCGCGTCGGTCCGCTCTTTGTGCGCTTCGATAGCCACACGGGCCGTGTGGGCGGTACGCTTGGCTCGCCCAACGGAGCCGCAAGCTATCTGCTGTTGATGCTGCCGATCACCGTCGTGGGGATGGCGATGTTCCAGCAGCTGCGCTTGAAACAACTCTCCGCAGCCGCTTTTGTGCTGGGGGTGATAGGGTTGTTCCTGACCCAATCGCGGGGCGGCTTGATCGGCTTCACGATCTCGATGGTGATCCTAAGCCTGATGGCAGCGGCGCGGGGCTGGATGAAGCTCAAGTGGCCGCTCATGATCGCCTATGTTGGCATGATTCCGTTGGTGATGCTGGCCCCAATCCTGTTTGCTCGCTTTATGCGAGATGACGGCGGCTCAGCTGAATCGCGGGGGCCCCTTGCCGAGATTGCGATGCGGATGATTGCAGATCACTGGGTTTTTGGCGTAGGCGCGAATAACTTTGCAATTGTGAAAGACTATTACATTACACCGGAATTTGCCAATGCGTGGCTCTCCACCGTCCACAATCACTTCCTGCGCGTCTGGGCCGAGATGGGGATTATTGGCTTGGCCGCCTACTTGGTTATGATTATCTCGACGCTCTGCATCGGCTTGCGCTGTTGGGAGATGCACGGGATTGATCCGTTGATGGGGATGCTGGCCATTGCCCTCAGTGCGGGTATTCTTGGGCTTCAGTTTCAGTTAGCCTTTGAGCTGTTCAATGCACGTACACAGGTGCACACGCTGTGGTTTACTTCCGCTCTCGTCATTGCGTCCTACACCATCGCCCGCCGCGAACGGCGGGCTTTACGGGCGGCCCAACTAAGCCTATCGCTTGCCCCACGGGCAGCTGAGCAACGCCGATGAGAAAACTTGCCACCAACATGGTCGCGCTGCTCACGAGCGACGTGCTCAATCGAACGACAACGTTCCTCGTCTATGCCCTCGTTGCGCGCTATCTCGGCGACTTCGGCTTTGGGCAAATGTCGCTTGCGTTGCTGTTACTCTATACCTTCTATGTCTTTGCTGGGCTAGGCTTACGCATCTACATCACCCGCGAAGTGGCCCGCGATCTCAGCCTCACCAGCCGCTATCTGGTGAATGGCAGCATCTTGGTCTGCTTGGCGGCCCTGTTGTCGCTGGCTGTGCTGGGGTTGTTTGTCGTGCTGATGGGCTACATCCCTAGCACCGCACTACTAATTATGGTGGTGGGGCTGGCGATTGTGCCGTATGCACTCTCCTCTGTCAACGAGGCGATCTTTCAGGCATGGGAGCAGATGCACCTGATCGCGTATGCCAACATCCCGCACAATATCGTGAAGGTGGGGGCCACCTTCGCTCTGCTTGCAGCAGGCTACGGTACGCTCGAAGTAGGCATCGTTCTGGTGGTGAGCTACATGCTCACGCTTGGCTTGGCGTGGTGGTTCACTCTGCGGATGATTGGGCCCGCAGGCATCCAATGGCACGTAGACCTGCCCTTTATGCGGACGACGCTGATCAATGTCCTGCCCTTCTTGGGCTTGGAGAGTGTGATTGCGATTTGGACGAGCTTGAACGCGCTGCTACTCTCGCGCTTCGGCAACGAAATTGATGTGGGCTACTACAATGCCGCTATGCAAATTCTTGTGCCGATCAACCTTGTGTTGTACAGCATCGTGATGAGTATCTTTCCGCGTATGGTGCGCGAATTCGATCAGCACTCCAGTGATCTGCAACGGATCTACGAAGATTTGATCGAGTTCCTCCTGATGATCACCTTGCCGTCTGTTGTGGGTTTAATGCTGCTCGCTGAGCCAATCCTGCTGCTGCTGTATGGCAATGACAGCTTCGCCAATGCCACCGTCGTCTTGCAGATTGTGGCGTGGAGCCTCGTGCCGCTTGCGCTCAATCGCGCTCTAGGGCAGGTGCTGCTGGCAACCATGCAGGAGCGCGTCACGTTACGGATTGTGGTGATCAACACGGTTATCAGCTTAATCTTGGGGCTAATCCTGATCAACCTCTATGGCGTGGTGGGCGCAGCGATTGCAACGCTGGTGACGCGCCTGATCAACCTCGCCCAGCAATACCGGCCTGTCTCGCACGTGCTTGGCTCGGTAGGTCTCCTTAAAAGGAGTTGGAAAGCGGCCCTAGCCAGTGCAGGGATGGGGCTGGTGCTTGCTTTGGTCGCCGATTGGCTAGGCTTGTGGCTCTCGATTCTTGCCGGAGCAGGAATCTATGCTACCCTGTTGAGCCTGATTATGCTCTGGTCATACGGGGGCATCAAAGGGATCCAGACCCACTATCACTATTTACAAAAACGCGGGATCACGTCGGCTCCGTCAGGACAGACGCTTTAGTGGCAGAAAGGAACCGCATATGCTCGAAACGTCACGGGCTTCCGTACCACAAACGGCACAGCACGGCAATGGCACTGGCGCAGGGCAACCCTTGCGCGTCCTGATTGTTTCTTCGTTGTACCCCAAGCCCGACAATCCAGCGTATGGAGCGTTTGTCCGGGCTCAAGAAGACACCCTGCGCCAACACGGGGTAGCGGTGAGCCTGCTTATCATTCGCGGCGATTCGACCTTCAGCAAGTATTCCAAAGGGCTGCGCGAATTACACGCACGGCTCAAAACCGAAAGCTACGATGTGCTGCACGCGCACTATAGCTATCCAGCTGCCATTGCCCGCACGCAGCGTAAAGCTCCGGTGGTGATGACGTTGCACGGCAGTGATCTCTTGGGGCGGATCGGGGATGGTGGGCAGACCGAATGGGTCTCCGTGTTGGATCGTAAGTTGGCCCAGAGCCTTGCCCTCGTGTGTGAGGCCGTGACGGTGCAAAACCAAACGATGGCTCGCATGCTGCCCCGCAACGATGCGTTCATCGTGCCCATGGAGATCAATCTCCAGCTGTTCCAGCCGCTGGATCGCACGGCCGCCCGCCAGCAATTGGGGCTTGATCCGACGCGCCGCTATCTGCTGTTTGGAGCTAATCCACAGGAAGCCCGCAAGGGCTTTGCGTTTGCTGGGGCCGTGTATGAGCGGCTCAAGCAACGCTTCCGCGATCTCGATTGGCTGGTGATCTACAAGGAGCCACCCGAACGGCTGATGCTTTACCTGAATGCTGCCGACGCGCTGATCTTTCCCTCATTTCAGGAAGGCTCGCCGGTGCTGGTCAAGCAATCGCTGGCATGCAATCTGCCGGTGGTCGCCACGAGCGTAGGCGATATTCCCGAACTCCTGAGAGGGGTGGCGGGCTGTGCCGTCTGTCCGCGTGAGCTTGACTGTTTTGTGCAACACCTGACGGCTGTCCTCGAACAGCCCCTGCGCACGAACGGGCGCATGGTCGCCGAGCGATTTAGTCCGGGGGCTACCTTTAGGAAACTGATGGAAGTGTATACCTATGCCATACGCCGCTTTAAGCAGCGTACCAAATCTTCAAAAGGGAGCACCCAGTAAAGGAACCGATCATGTGTGGTATTTGTGGCGTGTACAGTTTCAGCCGACACGCACCCGTTGCGCCACGTCTATTGCAAGCGATGCAGCAAGCGTTATTTCACCGTGGCCCCGACGACGACGGAGCCTACCTCGATGATCAGGTCGGGCTAGGCTTAGGCTTTCGCCGCCTCAGCATCATTGATCTCGCAGGCGCACGCCAGCCCTTGTTGAACGAAGATCAGCAGATCATCTTGACGTTCAATGGCGAGATTTACAACTACCGCGAGCTGCAAGCTCGCCTGCGGCAGCACGGGCATCATCTCCGCACCAATGGCGATGGTGAGGTTATTGCCCACCTGTATGAACAGCACGGCACGGCCTGTGTGCAGGAGCTACGCGGCATGTTTGGCTTTGCGCTATGGGATGCCCGCCAGCGGCGGCTAATGCTGGCCCGGGATCGGCTTGGGATCAAGCCGCTGTATTACACCGTGCAGGATGGCACGCTGATCTATGCCTCAGAGATTAAGGCGATCTTGCAGCACCCGCACGTGGCCTGCACGCTCAATCTGGATGCGCTCAAAATGTATCTGGCGATGCGCTACGTGCCTGCGCCCCACACCATGTTCGCTGGAATCCACGTCCTGCCGCCGGGCCATATCCTGCTCTGCGATGCAACGGGCGTGCGCGTTGAGCAGTATTGGGATATTCCCTTTGGCGAGCAACCTGATACCCAGCGGAGCGAAGGTGACTATGCCGAAGAACTCGAAGCCCTGCTGCACGAGATTGTGCAACAGCACCTTATCAGTGATGTGCCGTTCGGAGCGTTCCTCAGCGGCGGCGTAGATTCGAGCACCATCGTGGCCTTGATGACGCACTTTCTGGATGAGCCAGTGCAAACCTTCTCGGTGGGCTTTGCGGAACCGTGGGCAGCCCACAGCGAATTGGCGTTTGCCCATCAGGTTGCCCACCAATATCAAACCCATCACCACGATGTGATTATCACCCCGCATGACATCAGCGATACCGCAGCGCAGGTGATCTGGCATCTCGATCAGCCTATCGGCGATGAAGCCACCGTGGCCAACTATATGGTGGCGGGGCTAGCCAGCAAGCATGTTAAGATGGTGCTGACAGGCGAAGGTAGCGACGAACTCTTTGCTGGCTACGGGCGGTACGCATGGGAACAACGTGGGGCTGCGCTGCGCCACCTGCCAGTTACGCTGCGCGCAATGGCACTCGGCGCAAGCCGCCTGCTGCACGGCCAACGGGGCGCAAAGATCGCGCTGTATGCTCTCTCGCACCGCGACGAAGCTCAGCGCATGCGAAACTGGTTCCCGATGTACAATAGCGATATGCTCGCGGCACTGATCGAAGGGCAGCCTCTGGAGCAGCACCGCACCCAGATCAATGCCGAGCAGATGTTTCGCTACTACCTCGACCGGTCCGGAATCAGCGATCCGATCAACCGGATGTTGTACGTGGATACGTGGATGTGGCTGGTGGATGACCTCTTAGTGCGAGGCGACAAAACCAGCATGGCCCATTCGCTGGAAGCGCGGGTGCCCTTCCTCGATCACAAGCTCGTCGAATTTGCCGCCCACCTGCCAAGCCACCTCAAGGTCAATCAGCTTCAGCGCAAGTACATCCTCAAAAAGGTTGCCGAACGGTTCTTGCCGGAAACGATTGTGTATCGCCAGAAGCAGGGCTTCCCGCTCCCGATGACCGAGTGGTTCCGCACCGAGCTACGCCCCTTCGTCCACGATCTCCTGTCGCCGGAGCGCATCCAGCGCCGCGGCTTCTTTAATCCCGTGTATGTTGCCCAGTTGCTGCACGAGCACGATACCAGCATCGCCGATCACAGCTTGCAGCTCTGGGGCTTGGTGAGCTTAGAGCTGTGGCAGCAACAGTTTCTTGACCGGGCCCCGCTCGTGGCGACGCAGCCAGAATGGGGTGCAGACCATACGGCGCGGATTGTGCGCCCCATTGCGGATGAGCATGCCCTAGAGCAGCGCGAGGGATTGCGCGAGCGCAGTGTTGGTGAATTCTTTTGCTAAAGGAGAGCGTTAAGATGAAGATTAGTATTTTTGGCTTAGGCTACGTTGGCTGTGTCTCGGCCGCATGTCTGGCGCACGAAGGGCATACTGTGATTGGAGTAGACATCAATCCGCTCAAAGTCGAGTTGATTGCAGCGGGCCGCTCTCCCATCATCGAGCCGGGCTTAGATGCCCTGATTGCTGAAGGGGTGCGCGAAGGCCGCCTGACGGCAACGCAGGACAGCACCGCCGCGATCCATGCCACCGATCTGAGCCTAATCTGTGTGGGCACCCCAAGCCATGAAAATGGCAGCCTCAATCTCACCTATCTCGAAAACGTCTGCCGTGAGATCGGCACTGCGCTCGCCACCACGTCGGCCTACCACGTCGTCGTTGTTCGCAGCACGGTGCTGCCCGGCACCGTGCTGGAGCGGTTGCTCCCGATTCTGGCACAGACATCAGGCAAACATGTCGGCGCAGATTTCGGGTTAAGTATGAACCCTGAATTCCTGCGCGAGAGCAGCGCAATTGCCGACTACTACAGCCCTAGCCATATTGTGATTGGTGAGTACGATCAGCGCAGCGGCGACCTCGTGCAAGCCCTGTATGCGGGCATTGATGCACCGCTAGAGCGGGTCAGCATTCCCACCGCCGAGATGGTCAAGTATGTAGATAATGCCTTTCATGCCTTGAAGGTTGTGTTTGCCAACGAAATCGGCAGTATTGCCAAAGCCCACGGCATTGATGGGCGCAAGGTGATGCAGATCTTCTGCCAAGATACGCGCCTGAATCTCTCGCCCGTCTATTTGCGCCCCGGCTATGCCTTTGGTGGCTCGTGCCTGCCGAAAGACGTGCGAGCGTTGAACTACCGCACGAAAGAGCGTGACATTGATACGCCCATGCTCAGCTCGTTGCTGAGCAGCAACCAACGCCACATCCAGCGCGGCATCCAGCTGATTGAGCACATCGGCAGCAAAAAGGTGGGCGTGCTCGGCTTGAGCTTTAAGGCCAACACCGATGATACCCGCGAAAGCCCGATGGTGGTGCTGATCGAGACGCTGGTTGGGCGCGGCTATCATGTCAAGGTGTATGATGAACACGTCCACCCGGATCGGCTGATTGGCGCAAATCGGGAGTTCCTGATCCGTGAACTCCCGCACATCGTCTCGTTGATGACTGCGACAGTGGATGAACTGCTAGACGCGGTAGATGTTGTTGTGATTGCCAATGGCAGCAAAGCCTTCCATGCCGTGCCTGCCAAGCTGCGCGCAGATCAGACGCTGGTTGATCTGATTGGAACGGTAAATACAGAGGAAATGCAGCAAGGACACTATGAAGGTATCTGCTGGTAAGCGCATTCTGATGCTGTTGGAGAACTGTACCTACCGCGAGGATAACCGCGTGCGGCGTGAAGCCCGCACGCTCACTGAAGCGGGCTACCGAGTTACCGTCATTTGCCCGCGCCACCCCGATTATGCATGGCACGAAATCGTGGATGGGGTGCGGGTTTATACGTTTCCAGAGCCACCGGAAGGGAATGGCTTGGTGGGCTACCTCGCTGAGTATGGGCAATCTACGATCAGTGCGGCAGTATTGGCCTACTTCACTTATCTCACTGATGGCTTTGATGTGGTGCATGCCCACAATCCACCCGACCTCTTTGTGTTCATTGGGGGGCTGTACAAGCTGCTCGGCAAGAAGTTCATCTATGATCACCACGACCTCAGCCCCGAAATGTACTACGCCCGCTTTCGCGGCAAAGGCAATCCGCTCGTGCATCGGGTGTTGGTGTGGCTGGAACAGCTCTCGTGCCGCACGGCGGATCGGGTGATTGCCACCAATGAGTCCTACAAGCAACTCCAGATTGAACGGAGTGGCATCCCCGCTGAAAAGATCACCGTCGTCCGCAATGGGCCTGATCTCAAGCGGGTGCGGCTGGTTGCCCCAGATGAACGCCTACGGGCAATGGGCAAAACGATCATCGGGTATGTGGGGGTCATGGGCTATCAAGATGGCGTAGATTACTATTTGCGGGCGTTGCACCATCTTGTCTACCACCTGCATTGCACCAATGTGTATAGCGTGTTGATTGGCAAAGGTGATGCATGGCAGGAGCTGCAACGCCTTGCACAGGAACTTAAGCTCAGCGAGTATGTCTGGTTTACAGGGCGCGTGAGTGACGAAGAGTTGATGCGCTATCTCTCATCAGCGGATATATGTGTCGGCCCTGATCCGAAGAATGACTTCACGGATCGCTCGACCATGATCAAGATGATGGAGTTTATGGCACTGGGCAAGCCGATTGTGGCCTTTGATCTGACCGAGCATCGCAACTCGGCGGGTGATGCGGCCCTGTATGCCGAGCCAAACGATGAAGCGGATTTTGCCCGCCAGCTGCTGCGCTTGATCAATGATCCCGCCCTGCGCGAAGCAATGGGGCGGATGGGGCAGGAACGGGTGCGTTCGCAGTTGGAGTGGCGGCATCAAGCCCCGCACCTCCTCAACCTATATCAGCAACTTTTTGCGGGGGAAGCTGTCTGACACTAACTGATGCTGAAGAGCGGGGGGCTTCAACGATGCTACGGAAACTACACAGTGCGGCCTATTGGTTCAAACAACGTAGCCCGCAGTATATAGTGCTGCGGCTCTACAAGCTGATCCAACGCTATGGCTGGACTACCGCTAAAGCCCGCAACCGCGTGATTGATTGCATCCTGCTGTTGCGCCGCTATGGGTGTGCGCCCACGCTTCCTGCGCCGGGGCGGGTTGTCGAGCACAACGCAGATTTCTGCCACGCGATCCAGCAGATGGGGGCCGAGCTGGCTATTCATGGCTATGACCACGTAGACTTCCACCGCCTCTCGCAAGCTGAGGCCCGCTGGCAATTGGATCGGGCCATTGCCGCGTATCAGCAGGCGGGGGTGCAGGCGGTTGGCTTTCGCTGCCCCTACTTAAGCTACTCCGAACGGTTGCTCGATGCACTCCCAGCCAGGCAGCTGCGCTACAGCAGCAACACGGCGGTGCGCTGGGATGAAATCACCGCCGATGGCTCCACCAAGCCGACCGCAATCTACACCAACTTGACTGAATTCTACGCCGGCACGGCGGCGACCGAAGCCCTCTCAATGCCGCAAACCTTGCCGAATGGCCTGATCGAAATTCCGGTTTCGCTCCCGGATGATATGCAAATCTATGATGGCCTTCAGTCTGGACGCAAAGGCTTGGCTTTGGCGTGGCTTGAAATTCTGCACCAGACCCATCGGCGCGGCGAGCTGTTCACGCTGCTGTTTCACCCCGAATTGTACGACCTGTGTGCGCTGGCCTTTGAACGGCTGCTGATCGAAACCCGTGCCGTGCAGCCGGGCATCTGGGTGGCGCGGTTGCAGGATATTGCGGCGTGGTGGCAGGAGAAAGCGCGGTTCACGGTGCAGCTAACGCGCCACGCCGATCAACTCGCACTGCACTTCAGCTGTAGTGAACGGGCAACCATCCTTGCCCGGCAGCTGCCCTTGTCAGCTCCAACGCGGCACTGGCGCGATGCCTACCAACAAGTGTTGACGCACAGCGTCTGTGTCCCTGCCGCGCCGCTCCCGTTGCTAGGGGTGGCCGATGATGTGCCCGCCGCTACTGCTGCGCTGCTCGCTGAGCAAGGCTACCTGATCCAGCGTGGTGCGGGGGCATCCGAATGTGCCACGTATATTGATGCGGCCCTTGTGCAACGCCTCGCCAATCCGGTTGCCCTCATTGCCTACATCGAGCATCTCACTACGCCTCTGATCCGCTACTGGCGCTGGCCCGAAGGGTATGCCAGCGTACTGTCATTTTCAGGTGATCTGGATGCCTTGAGCCTGATGGACTACGCGGCCCGGATTGTTGGTAAAGCGTAAGGCAAGGAGGAACCGGCGTGGGCCACTTTGCACTGGTCGGGACACTGGAGCCAGAGCGGTGGGAAGCCTTTGTGCAACAGCACCCCAAAGGCACGATCTTTCATACCCCAGCGATGTACGCTGTCTTTCAGGCAACACGGCATTACACGCCCTATTTCCTTGCGGCGATCAACCCGCACGGCGATGTGATTGCGTTGCTGCTGGCCGTGCGAATCCAAACCTTGCCCGATCCGCTGGGTTGGATTTCATCACGTTCGATCTGGTATGCTGAGCCGCTCTGCACCGAAGATGATCTCGGCATTGCTGCCCTAACGGCACTGATCCGCCGCCACGATCAGGTTATGTGTCAGCAGGTGCTGTTCACTGAAGTGCGCCCGATCTGGCCCGCTGGTGCAGAGCGCGAAGCACTGGAAGCGTGCGGCTATGGGTATTACGAGTATCTCAACTTTATGCTTGACTTGACACGCCCGCCCGAGCAGATCTTCAATGGCATGATCAAATCTTGCCGCGCTGATATTCGCCGCAGCAAGAAGCGTGGCTTGATTGTGGAAGAGCTGAATACCCCCGCTGGAGTAGACCTGCTCTACCACTTTGCTCGCCTGAGCTATGAGCGTTCGCGGGTTCCGCTCGCAGATCGCAGCTTGTTTGATGCGGCCCTGCGCCTGCTCCCGACCGGCGTGGCGCGAATCTTCGTTGCCTATCACGAGGGCACGCCGCTCGCCGCCGACATTATCCTCTACTACAAGCAGCTCGTTTATGCATGGTATGGCGGGGTGCAGCGCGTGCGGGGGCTAGCTCCCGTCGAGTGCTTGACGTGGCACGGCATTGAGCAGGGCTGCGTGGCGGGCTACACTCACTACGATTTTGGCGGCGCGGGCGTGCCCGATGAGCCGTATGGGCCGCGCGATTTCAAAGCCAAATTCGGCGGCGAGCTGGTCAACTATGGCCGCTACCGCAAAGTCTACGATCCGCGTAAGCTAGCCCTTGCCGAATACGCCTACGAGCTGCGCCGCGCAATCCAACACCGCTGGCGTACCCTACGCCAGCGCACTACCCCGAAAGATGAACCAGATGCCCAACCAGTCATATCCACAGGGGGCTAGGCCGATCTTCTACCCCCTGCCCACCCTGTTGCTTATCGCCATGCTGCTAGCGGCATGCGGTACGCACGTCCCTGCGCCAGCCACGCCTATACCGCCAACCCAGCCGACACCAACGGCCATGCCGTCTTCGGCCTCAGTCGCCACGACAGGGCGGCCAGATGTCCCACCCTCACCGACGGTCGCGCTCCCGCCGCATCCACGCCTGTTCCTGCACGGGCGGGATGCAGCCAGCCTGCGCGAGCAAGCCGCCACCACCCACGCCGCAATCTGGGAGCCGATAGCCACCTTTGTGGCTGGGCGCGAGGGGCAACTGCCGCCCGCCGTCCCACCCGCCGATACGAGCATGAGTGCCTACCGCACCTATGGCAATGTGCTGTTGGCTGATGCGTTTGTGTGTCTGGTCACGGAGGCTGATGGGCCGTGCACACTCGCCCGCGAGTCGTTGCTGATCTTTGCGGGCTGGCCGCAGTGGGATGTGGCTGAGTACCGCGATCTGGGGCACGCGCATCTGCTGCAAGCCAATGCCCTTGCCTACGATTGGCTCTCCCCGCGGCTTGCCCCCGCCGAGCGCGATACCGTGCGGGCGAGCCTTGCTCAGCGAGCAGACGAGCTGTACCTTGCGGCGCGTAGCCCGTATGAGGAAGCGTGGAACAATTGGTGGACAACGTCGCCGATGCAGAACCACTACATGATCAAACACGCCGCGCTCGGCACGGCCGCCCTCGCCCTGCTCGATGAACACCCTGCGGCCGCGCAGTGGCTGGCCCTCGCGCAGGCTCGCTTGAGCATCCTCACGGCGTTGCTCGAAGGCATCGGCGATGGGACATGGCACGAGGGCATCTCCTACCAACACTACGGCTTGACGCAGGTGCTGCCTTTCTGGGTCAATCTGCGGGCTGTGCGCGGGGTAGACCTGATCCCGCACACGTACATGCAGTCCTATGGCGCGTGGCGTGTGCACAACCACCTGCCGCAGTCGTTGCGCTTCATCATGACGCACGGCGATTTCGAGTGGGATTGGATTGCCACCGGCTTGGCTACCAATCTGCTGCGCTACGTCGCGGCCAACTACAACGATGGAACCGCCGAATGGCTGGTGCAGCAGATCGAGCAGCAGATCGGGCGCAGTGCCAATCAGTTCCAAACGGCGTGGTATGTGTATGAGTTTTTCTACTATGATCCGGCCGTGCCCGCCACCCCCCCCGATAGCCTGCCACTGGCGCGGGTCTTCCCCGATCTGGCGGCGGTGATCTGGCGCACAGGCTGGCAGCCCGATGATCTGGTGTTTGGCTTCAAGGCGGGCGGGTATGGCGGGCAATTCGCCTATACCAGCTTCGTCAATGGCGAGCCGCCGTGGCCGCAGCCCTGCGAACCGTTGCCCTGCCAGCTCAATATTGGCCATAGCCACCGCGATACCAATAGCTTCACGTTGGCACGCGGGCGCACGTGGCTTGTGCCGGAAGCTGTTGGGAATGGGCACTATCAAACCGAATACCACAATACGCTGTTGATTGATGGACAAGGGCAGTTTCGCCCAGACCGGCAACACTTCGACCGCGACCCAGCCGCATTTGCCAATAGTGCCGGGCGGCTGCTCAGCACCACCCACACCGCCGCCCTCGATCACCTTGCTGCCGATGCCACCCAACGCTACCGCCAGATCGAAGGGCTAGAACGGGTGGTGCGCCATGTGCTGTTTGTGCGCCCACACTACTTCCTGATCGTGGATGATCTCGCCGCAACTAGCCCACATACCTACACATGGCTCGCGCACACCCCACAGCCGCCCATCGCCGAGTCGGATGGCTGGCTCCGCAGCGAGGCCGAAGCCGAGCAGGTGCTGGGCATCCGGCCGCTTGCGCCCGCCGATCTCAGCATTACCACCACCGCGACCACGCCGCCGGCCGTGCAGATCAGCCCCGCCGCCGCCACCCCTACCACGCGCCTTGTCCATCTGCTCTACCCGACGACGGCGGCCGCGTGGGCAGATCGCCCGCAAGTGCAACTGCTGGAAGATACCGGCACGGCATTGGCGGTGCAGGTGCAGCACGCCACTG
>CALCJV010000045.1 GCA_937967405.1 uncultured Chloroflexales bacterium
GCTGGGTAAGGATGGCGGCGCAGCCCGCCCGCTTGCCGATCACGCCATCATTGTGCCAAGCTACACCACCGCCCGCATCCAAGAGGTGCATACGCTGCTGCTGCATTGCATCTGCGAACAGATCGAGCAGGCGTATCATGCCTAGAGTGGCTGGGGTGAGGATATGGGCAAGTGCAGCAGGAAGTCCTCCGGACCGCCACATCCGGCTCGATCTACGCAAGTAATGCAAGGAGTTCATCAACCGTGCGCGTATTCATCACAGGGATAACCGGCCCAGTCGGCAGTGCCCTTGCGGATTATCTGCTGGCACTGGATCGTCCTGATCTGGAGATCCACGCCTTCAAACGTTGGCGCAGCGATCCCCGCCCGATTGAACACCTCGCAGGGCGAGTTACGTTCCACGAGGGCGATATTGAAGACCCTTACGTGGTGCTGCAAACGCTGCAACGCATTGTGCCCGAGCGCATCTTTCACCTTGCCGCGCAGAGCTATCCGAGTGCCTCGTGGGATGCACCGATTGTCACCATGCGGACGAATGTCGAGGGGACGATCAATGTGCTGGAGGCGGTGCGCCGCACCTGCCCCACCGCCCGCGTGCATCTGGCGGGCAGCAGTGCCGCCTATGGCCCGGTGC
Organism: uncultured Chloroflexales bacterium; assembly: GCA_937967405.1. Taxonomy (GTDB): domain Bacteria; phylum Chloroflexota; class Chloroflexia; order Chloroflexales; family Chloroflexaceae; genus JAAUTZ01. The sequence goes on from CALCJV010000045.1 coordinate 635, forward strand.
GCCCCGAAGATACACCGATCAGCGAGAGCCACCCGTTGCGTCCGGTTAGCCCCTATGGGGTGAGCAAAGCTACCACCGAGCTGATCGGACTGCAATATGCTGCGAGCTATGGCCTGCGGGTGGTGGTGACGCGCTCCTTCAATCACGTTGGCCCGCACCAGAATGATCGCACCGCGATTATGACCTTCTGTAAGCAAATGGCCATGATCGAGCGCGGCATGCAAGAGCCGATCATCCGCGTTGGCAATCTGGATGCGCGGCGCGATTTCAGCCATACGCGGGATGCTGTACGCGGGCTGTGGCTGTTGCTGGAACACGCCCCCGCTGGGCAGGTCTACAATCTCTGTTCGGGCATTGCCACCCCAATCAGCGAGATCGTTGCCCTCGTGCAGGCGCACGGGTATGTGGCCACAACGGTGCAGGTAGACCCGACGCGCCTACGTCCGGTAGATGAGCCGTTGTTGGTGGGCGATAATCACAAGCTGCGGGCGGCAACGGGCTGGCAGCCGGAGATCATGATGCCGACGATTGTCGCCGAGTTGCTCGACTATTGGCGGGCACGGCTCTGAAGCTAGGTCGTGAGGTGTTGGTGATTAATCCTGATTACTTCATTTTGTGGGATGTAGATGCCACCCTGCTAACGACGGGCGGGATTGGGGGCGAGGTGATGCGAGCCGCGATGGAGCAAGTCTTTGGGGGCACGCTGCCGCGTGAACGGACATTCTATTCGGGCAAAACGGATCGCCAGATCATTCTCGATGCCTATCCAGAGATTAGCCCCGAAGCTCTGCCTGATTATCTCGACCACTTTACCGCTGTGTATGTTGCCGAGTTTGAGCGGCGCACCCCCGATCTGCGGGCCCGCACGCGCCTGCTGCCGGGCGTTGCCGAGCTGCTGCCGCTCCTGCACGGGCGGGTGGCTCAAGCTCCGCTTACGGGTAACATTGCTCCCATCGCTGAACGCAAGCTGGCGATTGCAGGCTTGCTTGATTATCTTGACTTCGCAGCGGGAGCGTATGGCAACGATGACCATGATCGAGCGCGGTTGTTGCCGCTTGCGGTACAGCGGGCCACGCACTTCTATGGGCGTAACTTTGCCCCAGAGCAGGTGGTGATTGTCGGTGATACGCCCAACGACATTCGTTGTGGCAAGCAGAGCGGCGCACGCACGGTGGCTGTGGCCACTGGGCCGTATACGCTGGAAGAGCTGGCCGCCCACGCCCCCGATGCGCTCCTGCCCGATCTGCACAACCACGTCGCCGTGTTGCAGGCAATTTTCGTATCAGGGCAGTAGTGCGCCTTGCGCCACTGTATACGCTTGACAGGCATGGAACAAGCCCTTATTATACAGCAGACCACGATGCGAGGTGCTGCCAAATTGTCGCGCTGCATAGCGCGTTACCCGCCCATATATACAGGCTGTAGGGCGATACATTGCCGAGAACAGCAGAAGGAGAAGCCGCGTTGATCCAAAGGCTCATGACCCCATTCCTATGCCTCATAACCGTACTGGCACTTGCCGCCTGTGGCGCAAATACCGTGCCCCTTCAAGGCACGGTTACCGATAGCTATACTGGGCAGCCGCTTGCCGCCGCCGTGCTTACCATTGATACACGCCCAGTGCCCTTGAATGCCGATGGGAGCTACAGCACAACCGCATGGCAGCCGAATGATACGCTGGCAGTTGCTCTGCCCGGCTATGATCCTGTTACGATTGCCTTGAATGAGATTGTCGCTGACAAGCCTGCCGCAAGCCCAAGTATTGTGCTTGATGTTGAGCTACGCCCAAACACCCTCACCGGTGTTGTTCGCAACCGTGCTACCGATCAACCACTGGCGAATGCACTGGTTGCCGTGCAGATCGTATCAGGAACCGAAACGGTGACCCTCACTCAGGCGACAACCGATGCCAACGGAGCCTACCACCTCAGCGGCGTGCCAGAGCAGTTTACGCTGCTAGTGCAAGCTACCGACCACGCGCTGCTAACCGAACCACTCGCCCGTACCACCAACTACGATGCAGCCCTGCGCCCGAATGTGCTGCATGGTACGGTGACCGACCAGCTAAGTGGTGAGCCGATTGCTGGAGCCACAATCAGGGCCGGCACAGCACGCACGACAAGTGGCAGCGACGGCAGCTACCGCCTCGCGGATATTCCCGCCGATGCGACCCAAGTGACGATTGAGATTGATGGCTACGCCTCAGTTACCGAGCCGCTTGACCTCGCCGCTCGCCAAACCCTCGCGGTGGTGCTGCGCCCGAATACGCTGCAAGGCGTGCTAGTAGATGGGGATACGGGTGAGCCGATTGCCCATGCCACGATTATCGCAACTGAAGCATTGACAACAACGGCCGTTTCATCAGTCCGGATTGACCGCAGCACCGATGGTGCATTCAAGCTCGATGATGTGCCCGAAAGCGGCTATATCCAAGTGCTTGCGCCCGGCTATCGCAAGGTAGTGTATCCCATCACGCCCGGCAGCATTCCGAGCCAGATTGCGCTAGAGCCGTTTAAAGCCCGTGCGATCTATGTCAAAACTAGCACCGCTGCCTATCAGCCGCAGGTGATGGAGGAGTTTTGGCAGAAGATTGACGAGACTGAACTCAATGCGATGGTGATTGATCTTAAGTCCGACAACATGGTTGATCTCGGCTTGATCTACTACCAATCGAATGTACCGATCATTCGTGAGCTAGGCACATCGCGTAACTTGATGGATATTCGCAGCATCCTTGCCGAAGCTAAGCGGCGCAATATCTATACGATTGCGCGCATCCATGTCTTCTCGCACGACAACCTGCTCGCTGAGACTCGCCCCGATTGGGCCGCACAGGATGAAACCGGCTGTGTGCCCAATGAGAACCGTAAGTGTAATGGGCCGATCTTCTACGCCGATTGGGACATTGCGTGGCTCGATCCGTGGAACCGTGACGTGTGGGATTATAACATCCAGCTAGGGGTAGAAGCAGCACAGCTCGGCTTCGACGAGGTTCAGTTCGACTATATCCGCTTTCCCAGTGATGCGGTCAACATCAAAAATATGGTGCTATCACGGCCCACGAGTTGGCGCGAAGATCCTGATGCAATGTACAACAATATCGTCGAATTGATGACGCTGGCCCACAAAGCCATGAATGACCACGGCGCATTCTTCTCAGTGGATGTCTTCGGCTACGCCACATGGAATCCGCAAGCAAGCATCGGGCAACGCGCCGACTTGATGGCGGAACACGCGGATTACATCTGCCCGATGATCTACCCCTCGCACTTCTCAACGAATGAGCTAGGGCTAGACAATGCCTCCGCGCACCCCTACCGGATCATCGAGGAGAGCCTGATTCGGGGGCATGCCTTGATGGGCGATGCGCGTGCCAAGCAACGCCCGTGGCTGCAAGCCTTTACGCTGCTGTGGGTTCCAGAGCATCTCAAGGTACGCTACGGTGACTTTGAGGTGCGCGAACAGATTGATGCCACCGAAAACTCGCCCTATGGCTACGGCTGGTCTTTGTGGGACCCCGACAACCATTTCGAGTGGGGCGCACTCAAGCCCGCTGCCCAAACTGGCGCAGCTGGGCAGTAGTACAGGCGTGCATCGGATGCACCAACGTTGGGAGGGAGCGGGCCCTTTGAGACGCATCTGGCTGATTGACGCTGCGATTACGCTCGGCAATCGAACCGAGCGATAGTTTCAGGAGTATGCATGAAACGTGACATGCCGCATCTCATTCGGCTCTGGCTGTCAGTTTGTTTGCTGGCAGCTGTGTTCATGGGGGGGCCTACCCTTGCCCAAACCCCTAATCCCCCAGATGAACCCGCCCGCCAAGTAGATGCGTGGAGCCTCGATACGGTGCGCGATTGGGAAGCGGGTAGCCATAGTGGGACTCTCGTCACGAACAACTCCGGTGGCGAAGTGCGCCTTGCCACCGATCAAGTTGAAGGGGTATACGTTTCGCAGCCACTCGCGGCGAGTTTCCCGTTTAATGCCGTTGGTGCGGTGTGGCGGGCAGAGCTACCCCCAGAGACGACGCTGCTGCTGGATGTTCGCGGGCGGGCTTCGTTGCCATTGCCCGAAGAAGCCTTTGCTAACGACGGCTGGTCGGCGTGGTTTGTGTTGAACAGTGGTGATGCGCGTTCACTGCGCGAGGACGGCGCGTTTGCGATTGCTGATGTGATCGAGTTCCCGCCTGATACCAGCTACTTGCAACTGCGGGTGCGCTTTATTAGTGAGAGCGTGTTAGCCTCGCCCGTGCTAAACAATATCACCCTGACCTACCTGAATACTATCGCTGGCCCACCCACTACGCCGAGCCTGCCGCGTGTGCCCGCTAGCACGGCCAATACCACGCTCACAGCCGCGCCGTTGTTGGTGCAGCGCAGCTTGTGGAATGCCCGCCGCGAAGGAGCTATCCCTACCCGCGCTACCCCGCGAGGGATCATCCTGCATGAGCTAGACGTGACAACTGGCTTGACCGAGACGCTGGCACTGCTACGGGCGTTGACTACCTACCAGACTGAGGTTCTCGGCTGGGAAGACCTTGCCTATCACTACCTGATCGATCCGAACGGCACGCTGTATGAGGGGCGGCTTGGCGGCCCAACCGCCTTTGTGCCGCGCCTTGCCGCAGGGGATACGGCCGTGCATGTCGCCCTGATCAACCCTAGCGAACAAGTGCCTGCTGAGGCGGCCCAGAATACGCTCGTGCAACTGCTGGCGTGGCTCAGTCAAACCTACCACATCAATCCACTCGGTGAGCATCAGGTGGTGGTTCTGGGGGCAGTGCAGAGCCGCCCTTCACTCGCTGGACATAATCAGGTGGCTCCTGCGGCTCCCGATCCGGGCCGGCCGATGCTGGAGCTGCTGCCGGAACTCCGCACGCGCACTGATCAAGCGACGGTGCGGGCGCGGCAGTACTTCGCTCTCGGCAATGTTGCCGATTATGTGCAGGAGTTTACCTTCTTCAATCTAGGCAACAGCGAGACACTCGCCAGCATCACCATGCTCCCCGCTGGCGCAACTGAGCCGCTGCTCCTAGAGTTGCCTGTCCCAGCCAATGGACGCGCCCAGCTCCGCCTAAGCGAGATGATCAGCGATACCACGAGCATTCCCGCCGTTGTCACCAGCAACCAGCCCCTCATCGCCGAGCGCATGCTCCGCACCCCCACCGACATTGACGCGACGCTAGGGCAGCCTGATCTGGCGCGGCTGTGGTATTTCGCCGAAGGCAATACGGCGGAGAGCTTCAGCACCGATCTCGTGCTGTTCAATCCGCAACCAACCTCAACCGAAGTCGGCATTGTGTATATGCAGCCGGACGGGAGCCGCACTACCCAGCAAGCCCTGATCCCGGCTCGCCAACAATTGGTGATCGCGGTAGATGATGTCTTGCCCAATCACCAGTTCGGGGTTCAGATTAATAGTAGCCAGCCGATTGCAGCCGAACGGCTCATGCGGTTTGGCCGTGATCGGGGTGGTTTCCACATCAACGCGGGCAGTGCGCGGCTATCACGGACATGGCTGTTTGCGGAAGGGAGCACCCGTAGCCCGTATCAGATGCAGATGCACATTCTTAATCCCAATCAGCAAGCCGCAACGGTGAATGTGCAGTTTATGACGGCCGATGGCACATCACTTATGCGCCGCTACGCCATCCCGCCAACCACGCGCTTGAGCATTGCGGTGAACGAGCTGATCCCTGACTCCGATGTATCCACGATGATCGAAGCGGATCGCCCCATCGTCGCTGAACGTGCGCTCTACTTCAGCCCGACCACCGCCGCCATCACTGGCACACTGGCGTTCACCGATACGGTGCTGCCTGATACGGCTACCCCACTTGTGGGGACGATCAGCACGGGCGCGACACGCGGCGCATTCTCGTGGCGATTCGCCGATGCTCCGACGCAGGGGGCCCGCCAGCAGCTGCTGTTGAGCAATCCGGGGCGCGGGCAGGCGCGGGTGCAGATCGAGTTTGTGCTCGCTGATGATAGCCGCCCGGTTGAAACGATGGTGATGCCGCCTGAGTCGCGGGCCACCGTGAATATTCACGAACTGCATCCCGATCAGCCGGGCGTAGCGGTGATTGTCCGCGCAACCCAGCCGATTGTCGCCGAGCGCACGCTCATGCCTGAGGCTATAATCAACGCGGACGGTACTCCGGCGGGCGGGGGCGGGGGCACAACGGTGCTTGGCGTGGCCGGTGAGTAGGGCCAGTGTCAGCGGGGTAGGGGGAGATGCAGCTAAGCCGACCCCATTCCTCCCGCCGCTCGCAGCCCAATTAGCGCACCATCCGGCGGCGCAGTAGCTCTAGCCCAGCCAACCCAAAGCCGAGAAAGATCGGGACACCCAGCAGCGCAGCCGGTGGCAGCAGGGCCGTCAGGCTCGCGGGTGGGGTGGCACTCACATCGTAGGCAACGGGGGGGCTGACATTCAGGATCGTGGCGATATTGTGCAGCGTGGGGCGGATCGCATTGATCTCGAACTGCCCAACTTGCTGGGCTGCCGCCGAAAAGGGGAAGATGGTTGGGAGCACATACGGCAACACCACGCCATTCTCCACCAATGTACCAGCTTCTTGTGGGGTCAATACAAAATGCCAAATCTGCCCAAAAGCGGGCGTGCCCGGCAGCCCGATCCGCCATGCAATGCGCCGTTCAGGTTCATACACAACCACATGCGAAACGGTCGTATACTTGATGCCATTGACATTCTGCTCTGATTGGAAGCGCGAGCCAAGCCCAAATGGTGGCTCAGTGATCACCTCTGTCTGTACCACTTGGCCACTCCCAGCAAGCTGCGGGTGGCGCGTTGGATCACTGACCAGTGCCCAAATATCGGCGGCGGGGGCGGGAATAACTGCACGGACAAATGCTCCTAGATAGTTCACGATGGCTTCTCCTTGTAATTGGTTGCCTGTCAGCTCACATCCTGCAACAATCCTGCATCAGTCTAAGACCTACCACCTAACCTCTGCGATTCTGTTACTCTCGACGTAACCCGCGCACGAAGCTGGCATATAGCTGGCGGGGCGGGTTCACTCGCGCCAACATGCACATCTGGCGGCTACGCCGAACCAGCACCACATCGTTCTGGAGAATCGGAATACTGTCGCCGCCATCTACCGAGAGGGCGGCTTTGTGTGGGCTAAGTTTTGTTAGGCGCACAATGGTATCTTCGTGGAGCACCAGTGCAGGCACGGCCGTCAGGTGGGCAGCAATTGGCACGAGCACCAGCGACTTGGAGCGCGGATCAACGACTGGCCCCCCCGCCGCAAGCGCATAGGCCGTCGAGCCGGTGGCGGTAGAAACGAGCACCCCATCTGAGCGGTAGGTAATTAAGGGAATGTCGTCAATCTCAACGGCAATCTCGACAATGCGGTTAATATCGCCCCGCGACAGTACCATCTCATTCAGGGCCACAGACGTGTACAACTCCTGTTGGTTCCGCAGCAGTGTGGTGCGGAGTAGGGTGCGCTGCTCGTACCAGCCTTTGCCGGCCAGAAAAGCGGCCACCCCCTCCTGCATGGCCTCTGGCTCTAGCTCGGCGAGAAAATTAAGCCGCCCCAAGCCAATCGTCAGCACGGGAATATTGTAGGGGATCGCAAGGCGGGCAGTACGGAGAGCCGTGCCATCGCCGCCGCACGAGATCAGCAGATCGAACTGCTGCACCAACTCGGTCAACTCGCGTGCCTGATCAGACGTGCCCCACCAAATGTTGTGCTGATATTCTTGTTCAAGCCACTGCCGTAGCTCTTGCGACAGCTGCTGTGAACGGGTTGAGGTTGGGTTGTAGATGATGCCGATGCGTTGCATAGTCTTCTGCAATCGTTGCCCGTGCGCTGGGCAGCCATGATGCTATAGCTCCTTTGCCTCTTCTCTTGAGTAGCATACCACAGGTGTATGCACATTGCCAGTAAGCCCGCCCCACGTGGGCGCAGCGGCGGGCTGATCCGCCCCGCGTCTGTGGTATAATAGCGTGCTACATATCAGTTCTCAAGAAAAACCCTTGCAATGCCAAAGAAGGAAATCCATGCAAGAACCGAACGTGACGTTTCTGAAACAACTGTTGAGCACGCCAGCCCCCTCTGGTGCAGAAGCTCCTGCGGCCCAAGTCTGGCGGAATGAGGCGCGTACCTTTGCCGATGAGGTGTATGCCGATGTGCAAGGCAACAGCTATGCAGTGTTGCACGGCAACGGCGTGCGGGTTCTGCTCGCTGGGCATATTGATGAAATCGGGATCATGATCAGCCACATTGACGAGGAAGGCTACCTCTACTTTCAAACGATTGGCGGGTGGGATGCCCAAGTCTTTGTGGGGCAACGGGTGCTGTTGCTCGGTGAAGCGGGCGAGGTGTGCGGTGTGATGGGCAAAAAGCCGATCCACTTGATGAAAAGCGAAGAGCGCGATGTTGCTAGCAAAGTGGATACGCTGTGGATTGACATTGGCGCACAAGGCCGCAGCGAAGCTGAGGAACGGGTGCAAGTGGGCACGGTGGGCGTGCTAGATGCACCGATCAAAGAATTTCCTCACGGGCGTATTGTTAGTCGCAGTATTGACAATCGTATCGGCGCATTCACGGTGCTCGAGACGCTGCGCCTGCTCGCACAGGATCGCCCAGCCGCGACGGTGGCGGCAGTGGCCACCACCGGTGAAGAGACCACCTTTGCGGGGGCCACAGCCGCTGCGTATCGCTTTGCGGCCCAGCTGGCGATTGCCGTGGATGTGACCTATGCCACGGATCATCCCGAATCGAACAAACGCAAAGATGGCGATGTGCGGCTTGGGGGGGGGCCTGTGCTGGCTCGCGGCGCGGCGAATATGCCACTGGTGTATGCTCGCCTGCTTAGCCTTGCCCGTGAACATAATATCCCCTATGCGCTCCAGATCACGCCGCGCTACACCGGCACCGATGCGGATGCCATGCAGAGTGTGCGCGGAGGGATTGCGACGGGGGTGGTCAGCATTCCCAATCGGTATATGCACTCGCCAAATGAGATGATCCAACTCTCGGATGTTGCCCATGCCGCGCAACTGATTGCTCTGTTCGTGCGTTCAGTGCAGCATCAAGAAGAGTTTATCCCGCACTAATAGTGGGTTGCTTGAGGGGGACTTCGGTGGTATAAGTGGTGGATTGAAATAAAGCAACTTGATCGCGCCCGCTCCGTTTGGCGATATACAAGGCTTCATCGGCATGTTGAAAGAGGGTATCAAGGAGCAAGTAGCTATTGTGGTAGATGTCGGTACAGCTTATGCCAACACTGACGGTCAGGCGTAAGCGTACCCCCGACGGCAGATTGAAGATGTGCTGGCTAAGGGCGCGGCGCACCCGTTCCGCAATTTGGGTGGCCGTTGCGCTGTCGGTGTCCGGCAGCACCAGCAACAGCTCTTCACCGCCCCACCGTCCTACGCTGTCATAGGAGCGGACAAGGCCTTTGACGATCTGGGCCACCACAACGAGGGCTTCATTACCAACCAAGTGCCCGAACGTATCATTAACACGCTTGAAGTGGTCAATATCAATCAAGGCGAGACTGAACGGTTGGTGCGCTCGGCGGCTGCGTTCTAGCTCCATGGTCGCCCGATCAATAATCGCCATGCGATTCAGGAGACCAGTGAGGCTATCGTGGGTGGCTTGATGATAAAGCTGATCGCGGGTTTCGCGCAGGCTCTGCTCTAGCTCCAGAATGCGCCGCGCAATGTTTAGCCGCGCCAGCAGCTCACCCTCGTGAAAGGGCTTGATCAGGAAATCATCCGCGCCCGCTTCTAAGCCATGCACAATATCGCGCTGCGTATTCAGGGCGGTGAGGATAATAATGTAGCTATAGCTGGGGAAGTTGGCCGCTCGGATGCGTTGGATCAGTTCAATCCCATCCATACTGGGCATTATCCAATCGGTGAGGATCAGGGGCACGAAATCTTGCTGGAGGAACTCCCACGCCTGCTGCCCATTGATGGCCATCAATGGGTTGTACCCGTGTTTCCTCAGCGTAATTTCTAAGACACGCCGCGTAATAACGTCATCGTCTACAATTAAGATTCGCATCTGAGAATCCTAAATGATTGAGATCAAGATACTTATATTATTGAGCGTAGTGTACCACAACTTTTGATTTTGCTCTATGATAGAATGAGCGTAGGTTTCTATCCCATCACGCATACATTGTCCAGTATTGTTTGTGGACGGGTTTGCATGGGTCGCATTCGCGTGTGGAAAAGGAGTAGGTATGGCGGGGATGCTGGGCACGGATGCAGTGCTGATGCTGGAAGATGGGCGGAGCTTTTGGGGGCAGGCGTTTGGGGCGGCAGGGGTTGCGCTGGGTGAAGTTGTTTTTAATACTGGTATGACGGGCTACCAAGAAATTCTGTCTGATCCTTCGTACAGTGGGCAGCTCGTAGTCATGACGGCGGCCCACATCGGGAACACCGGCGTGAATGATTTCGACCCCGAATCGTGGCAACCGCAAGCGGCCGGCTTGATTGTCCGCAGTTACAGCGATCAGTACAGTTCGTGGCGAGCGCAGCGCAGCCTGTCTGATCTGCTGCGCGAGCAGGGCGTGGTGGCGATCAGCGAAGTGGATACGCGGGCGATCACACGCCACATTCGCTCAGCAGGTGCGATGCGGGGGATCATTGCCACGCACCCTTCCGATCTAGCCGCCCTGCACCGCCAAGTCCTTGCGGCACCGCACATGCAAGGGAGTGACCTAACCCGCGCTGTTACCAGTGCGGAGCCATATGGCTGGAGCGACAGCAGCCAGCCGTGGCAGCCGCGAGCATCGGGGGGGACGCTGGCAGCAGGCAGTGGGCGGCTGCATGTGGTCGCCTATGACTTTGGGCTGAAGCGCACGATCCTGCGCCGTCTTGTGGATCACGGCTGTCGGGTGACGGTTGTGCCGGCCACGACGGCTGCTAGCGCGGTGCTGGACTTGCGTCCGGATGGAGTATTCTACTCAAATGGCCCCGGCGATCCGGCGGCCGTGACTTATGCAGTGGCCACTATGCGCGAGTTGCTTGGCAAAACGCCGATCTTTGGTATCTGTTTGGGGCATCAGCTGATGGGCTTGGCTCTTGGCGGGCGCACCTACAAGCTCCCCTTTGGGCATCACGGGATTAACCATCCCGTGCGCCACCTGCCGACGGGCACGGTTGAAGTTACTTCGCAGAACCATGGCTTTGCCGTAGATCCAGCGAGCCTGCCTGCGGATGTGGAACTGACCCATATCAACCTGAATGATCAGACACTGGAAGGCTTTCGGCATCGGGCGATTCCGGCTTTTGGCGTGCAGTATCACCCTGAAGCGGGGCCGGGCCCGCACGATGCCACTTACCTGTTTCAAGAGTTTGTAGACCTGATGTGTGCGGTGCGGGGCTAGCGTGACTGTGTTGTGCTTGCCAAAATCAGGTATAATGAGTTCAGTTCTCCCTTTTAAGATTATCGTGTAAGTACAAATCTGGTAGTACCAAGAGGAGGCACAACGATTATGTGGGGACGTGGCAAGAAGGAAGAAGAAGCGAAGGAACAGCAGGCCGCCGCCGCAGCCGCAGAGGCGGCCGCACAGGCTGAAGCGAAGAATGCAGAGATTCGTGCAACGATGACGACGCTTCAGAAGCAGCTGGGCGATGCGACGGCGGAAGTCTCGAAGCTGAAGCGCGAGCTGGAAGACGAGCGTAAGGCTAAAGATGCGATTGCGAAAGAACTGGCGGCAGCGAAGAAGGAAGCTGCCGATGCGAAGAAAGCTGCGGATGAGGCCAAAGCCGGTGCAGCTAAAGTGACCGCCCAAGCCGCTGCACCGACCGCTGCACCGGCTGCTGCGCCGACCGGCATGGCCATTGGGGCGACGGTGGTGGTGACGGGGACGGGTGCGGACAAGCTGCGTCGCCGGGACGCACCGGGCTTGAACTCGCAGATTCTTGATATGATGCTCGAAGATGGCACACGCCTGAAGCTCCTCGATGGGCCTGTCGCAGTGGATGGTTACAACTGGTGGTATGTGCGGCAGGAAGGGAATAACGCGATGGCTGTAGTGGCGGGGGAATACCTCAAGCCAGCCTAGCCGATGTGCGCCGCTGCGATCAGGTTTTCATCCAAAACCTGAACCAAAGTTGGCATGGACATTGTGCCTGTTGCCCGTATACTGAGGGGTAGCAGGCACGTAGTTTTGTTGGAGTTTGGGGCCAGTAAGGATAGAACAATGAAGATCTACACCAAAACGGGTGACGCAGGGGAAACCGGCCTATGGGGCGGGCTACGGGTTCGCAAGGATTCGGCCCGCATTAAAGCCTACGGCAATGTGGATGAGCTGAATGCGGTGCTAGGCATCGTGCGGGCGGCGGCATTGCCCGCCGGGCTTGATCCGTTGGTGGAGCGCATTCAGAATGAGTTGTTTGTGCTTGGCTCGGATCTGGCTACGCCCGGCGATTCGGCCCGTATCCCGCGCATCCAAGAGAGCTATATCGCGCAGCTTGAGCAGGAGATTGACCAGTTTGAAACTGAGCTAGCACCGCTCAAGAATTTCATCTTGCCGGGCGGTACGATGGCCGCAGCCCAATTGCACCTTGCTCGCACTATCTGCCGTCGTGTCGAGCGCAATATCATTACGCTAGCTGGTCTAGAAGAGATCACCCCGTTTGTGTTGCCATATGTCAATCGGCTCTCGGATTGGCTGTTTGTGCTGGCACGGGTGGCAAATGCCCGCGCTGGGGTGCCCGATGTGACGTGGCACAATCCGGTGACCGCGCAGGCGTAGGGGCAGGTATCAGGTATCAGGTATCAGGGGTCAGGGAACACAGGAAGGTCTAGGGCATGGCTGGTTACCTAGCACCTGATACCTGATACCCAGCACCTAGCACCCGCCACCTTGCCCCTGCCTCACTGCCGCTTCAGCCCCAAGATGCTGATGAAGAAGCTCGCCCAGATTACCTGTGCGCCGAGCATAATCAGCGTTGCGGCAGGGATAATCACGCGCAACATCTGCGACGGGATTAGGTCGCCAAAGTCCTGCTGGCTCCATACGCCAAACGCTACGCCCGACGCGCCCAAGCCGCACAGCAGCAGCAGCCCACCGCCGATCAGCCCACCCTCTAGGGTGAGCCGTTCGAGCAGGCGCGTGAGCCGTGTATCGGCGGGTAGCAGCCGCTCACTGATCGCAAAGACTTTGGTAAAGAGTGCGAACAGCACCGCCTGAAAGCCGACCACAATGGCTACTGCCGCATACAGCAGGGTATGTACATCGAAGGTCACGCCGCCCACCGTGCGCGGGGCGGGCAGCAGCCACAGCCACGCCAGCAAGCCTAGCCCGATCAGCAGCAACCCCGGATAGAGGAACAGCCAACGCGGGCTGTAGAGCAACAGGAAGCGCAGATGCCGCCAGCCGTCGCGCCAGCTGCGGAGGTGCGGTGGGCGGCTGCGCCCATCTACGGCCAGCGTGGTCGGGACTTCGCGGATCGTCAAGCCGTGTAGCGTCGCCTTGACGACCATCTCGCTGGCAAACTCCATGCCCGTGGTGCGGAGGTCAAGCGCAAGGATTGCATCGCGCCGGAAGCCGCGCAGGCCACAGTGGAAATCATGCACAGGGCTGCGGAAGAAGAGCCGCCCAATGGTGGTCAGCACCGGATTGCCGAGATAGCGATGCAGGGGCGGCATAGCACCGGGCGCAATCCCGCCTGCAAAGCGGTTGCCCATCACCAGATCGGCTCCGCCGCGCAACTCATCCAGAAACGGCTGCAAGGCGGTGAAGTCATAGCTGTCATCCGCATCGCCCATGATCACGTATTGCCCGTGTGCCGCTTGGATCCCACCCAGCAAAGCACTGCCGTAGCCGCGTGCCGCAACATGCACTAGTCGCGCCCCGTGCTGTGCAGCAATGGCCAGCGAGCCATCGGTGCTGCCATTATCGGCAACAATCACCTCGCCTGCTACGCCGTGCGTATGCAGGAACTGCTGCGCTTTGCAAATGCAGGTGGCCAGCGTTTCGGCTTCGTTCAGGCACGGCATCACGATGGAAAGTTCGCACGCCTGCTCAAGGGTATCGCTCACAGTGTAGCCTCGACTGGCGGTGGGGGGGTAGTGTCAGCGTGCCACGCCCGCCATACGCCCCGTCCACCTAGCCCCAGTGCAGCAAGGCCTAGCCCGCCGTACAGGGCAATGTGCAGCAGCATGGGTGCGGTGGGCATGCCCGTCACGGTGATGTACCACAGCCAATGATCGAGCAGGTGCTGATTGGGCGTATCGTAGTACCACAGCCACAGATCGCGCCGCCCGCGCTTGACGGAAGGGATTGGCAAGGCTTCGCGCAGGGTGAGGGTGGTATCGCCCTGTGTCAGGCTGAGGTGTTCCAGCAACAGCCCCAAGTCTTCGTTGCGCGGATTGTCGGTGGTGGCGCGGGTCGGGTTCCACGTATCGCTGTGCAGCGTGAGCCGTGCCCCTGCATCGAGCTGATCGGGTGGAATGGTGAAGGCTAGCTCCCACATAATTTGCTCGCCCGTCAGATCGGTGCGCTGCACGCTTGCGAGCGGCTGTCCGTCAAGCAGTAGCTCAAACTGAGCGCGTTCCAGTGGCCACGGGCGATGATCGCCCACCACGATGCGCCCGTCGAGCGGCCGCGTCGGATCGGGGTAGAGCCACACCTCCGCGTCACCATACGTCCAGCGCGGCAGCAGCTCGCCCTGCTTGCGATCCCCTTCGGAGTAGGAGAAGCCATCGCGCAGCACTGCCGTATTGTTGGGCGGCATGTAGCGCACCAGCCACGCCCCCAGCCGCGCATTGAAGATCTGCCAGTGCCCCACAATCGGCGATGCCGCCGGCGTGAAGAAGCGGGTGTACTGATCGGAGAGCTGCATATAGGTGTTCATGTTGGCAAGCACGGGCAACAGCTGCACCGCTAAACTGAGGATCACTACTGTGCCCGCCAGCACGTTTAGGGCGGGTTTGCGTTGGGCGGCGAGCCATGCCAGCAAGCCTGCGGCGGGCAGCATCAGAAAGGGGACGACAAAGACCATGTAGCGAGGCCCCCAGCTGCCATCGCCGTGCCAGTAGTTCAGGCGCATGTAAAAGGCGAGGTGGATCAGCAGCATCAACACCGCTAGCACACTCTCGCGCCACTGCTGCCGCCACTGCATCGGGATGCCGACGAGACCCAAGAGCACGACCGGCGAGAAGATCAGTAGACCCTTGCCGGGACTGGTGAGCAAGCCGTGCAGCCCTTCGTACCACGCCACGCCTAGCTCGGCGGTGGGATCGAGGCTGCCGTAGCCAGAGGTGAAGGGGTTGCCAAATAGGGCATTGTTGTAGAGCAGATACAGTCCGATCAGGGGCATTGCCCCCGCTACGCCCGCTATACCGCGCCCCAGCACGGCGCGTAGCGTTGTGGCCGATACGCCCTGCCAACTGACTAGCAGCGCATACACTGCAAGCACGGGGAGGGCAAGGGCGACCTGCACCTTGACAGCCAGTGCTGCCGCCGCCGCCGCGCCTGCCACGAGCCACCACAGCCACGTCGCACGGCGGATGCCATAGCCACACAGCACTAAAAACAGGGTGGCCGTTGGCTCGGCAAAGAGCGTGCGGCTATAGGGCATGGCAAGGCTGGCTGTGCCATACAGCAGCCCGATGGCAAGCGCAATTCGCACGCGGTAGCCCATCGCCCGCACCCACGCATACAGGACGGCTCCGGTGGCGGCGGTCACGAGCGCGGGCAACAGCGTGACCCACAGGCGCACAATGAAGCTCCGCGCAAAATCGGGCCCCGTTGCCGCGAGCGTTTCGCCCAGCAGCACAAACGGTACCAGCAACACTGACTGACCGGGCCCATAGCGGCTGTAGCGTTGCCCATCGCGGCCGCCTGCGCCGTAGTTCATTAGGAAATCCGGCTCCAACGCAAACGAGCCGCGTGCCACAAGGCTCTGCGCGACGGCGAGCATGGTCTCCTCATCGGAGGTGTAGGTGTGCCCACTCGACAGCAGCAGCAGCCAGCCAAACAGGAAGAGGAACAGGGCGACCCCCGGACGTAGCCCGCGCCACG
>CALCJV010000046.1 GCA_937967405.1 uncultured Chloroflexales bacterium
CGCACCGAGATCAAGCGGGGTCCCCAATGAGGTATCCGTCCAGACCCGCCCACCGGCTCGTTCGCGGGCTTCGAGCAGCTGCACGGGCACACCTGCGGCCCGTAGCTTGCGTCCGGCCGCCAAGCCAGCGATGCCGGCCCCAATAATCAGCACACTTGCCTGCGATACTGGAGCAGCACCTTCGCCTGACGGCGTGCTGAGCGGCGCACAGGCGAGCAGACTGGTAAGCATACTCAGCCAGAGAAATTGGCGGCGCGAAAGCCGCATCTGTGTCGCGGTTGCAGGCGATGGGTTGGGGAGCTTCATCTTGAGCCTTTCTTGTTTTTGGGCATAATTTTCATCACAGCTTATTATACATTGTGCAAGCAGTGGTTGCCCTGCGTACCCTTGGCACGTTTTGCACGCTTGCCCCGTAGCCGGTGTCAGGTGTCCGGAAACACATCCCACGCAGAACCTAACACCTGACACCTTGCACCCGCCACCTACGGTGTTGCTTGGGTGGTACTCATCCATACATCGTCGCGCCATGCCTGCTCATTGCCGGCGTAGTCACGCGCCCGCACCCGGAAAGCGAAGTGTCGCCCCTCATCTGGGCCAAACCAATTCGAGGTGCGATCTGTTGCCCGCATCCATGTGCGCCACATTCCGTTCGGCTCTTGGCGCACCTGTACATCATAGCTGGCCACGCCGCTCAAGTCATCCTCACCGATCCACTGCACGCGGTAGCCATTGCGTTCGCGGCTGATGCTCGTGATCTGGGCCTGCGGCGCGATTGTATCTAACACTGGAACCCACGCCAGCGCATCGAAGCGCACGGCGAAACCGTCATCGCCAGCGTGTGCGCTGAGTTTGACACTGGCTTCGCCCACACGCCCGAAGCTATACGTACCGAGGGGAACCCACCCCCCCGCAAAGGCCTGCTGATCTGTGGTAATCTGGGCCACGCCCGCATCATGCACGATAGTGTAGCGTGCATTGCCGGTCGCGGGCAGCTCGCCGCAGGGCGGGATGTAGGCTTGCAGCGCATACAGTCCGGCTGAGGCAGGCAACTTCCACACCCCCACCGTGCTAGCGGCGCGGGCGGCATCCATCGCTGAAGGAACCCACAGGTGCGTTCCATTCACGCCGCACACAGCATCGCGCCAACCATCCCCACTGCGCCGAAAGCCCTGCTCACGATCATCTACCGTGACCGCCCCCGCAGGAATGACTGGGCTATCCAGCGGGATCGGGGTAGCGGTTGGTGGTGGCGGCGGGATGTCCGGCGGGGGAATGTCCGGCGGCGGCGGGGGAATGTCCGGTGGTGGCGGGGGAATGTCCGGCGGTGGCGGAATGTCCGGTGGTGGCGGGGGGATGTCCGGCGGTGGCGGAATAGTTGGTGCAGCAGTCGGTGCAGGCTGCTCTGCTGGAACAGGCCCACGCTCATTCACAGCCGCCGCTGGGCCCGGATCGGCTCCGAGCCACAGAAACGACACAGTAACCCAATCATTCTCCACCATCCCAAGATCATCCCAAAACGCGCCATCGGCAATGTCAATCCCATTCGGCACGCCGATCACGCGCCCAAACTCATCGCGCCCGCCATTGTGCCCATAGTAGAAGGCAGCTTCGGCTTGGGGCATACCTACCGGCAGATCGGGATAATCACCGCGATTGTACTGCCAATAGGCATCATTCGTATTCCATGGCCCTACATCCCACACGGGCAGCACCACCGAACGCCCATTGTACGTAACCCGTACCTGATACTCTGCGCCACCGCGACTGGACAACACCGTTCCCGAAGGGAGCGCGACGAAGCGATCACGGGGCTGAATGAGATGGCCATTGGCGGTGCGGTAGCCAACTAAGCCTTCACGGGTGGCAAATACCCGATAGGTTGGGGCGAGGGGCTGTTGGGCAGAGCTATTGGGGGGCGTGGGGAGCAACAGACTGAGCAGGAGCAGCAGCAGCATGGAACCTGCTAGTAACCACTGAGATGCAGCGAATTTCAAATAATGACCTCCTCTATGCCGAATCCTTTCTCATGGTAAAATCGCGTCAAGCAACAAAGACCTGCGCTATTGTACCACAGCTCGTCACAGGGCATGTACAAATGGGCACGCATCGCTTGGCAAAAGGAAAACGACAGCACCGTGTGCTGCCGTTCGAAGCTGCGTAGGTTGGAATGCAACGTGGGGCGCGTGCCTAGAAGGGAATGTCCTCTTCGGTCATATCCTGCGCGATGGGCTGTGGTTGGTTGCGCCGTGCGGGCATGGTGCTGCTGCTGGGCTGGCGAGCGGGCGGCGCAGCTGGGCGGGCTTGACGCGGGGCGGCAGGTTCGTCTTCATGGACATCTGCATCATCCGCACCACTGCGGTAGCCGCCGGTGTCACCTTTGGAACTGAGCAAGATTAGGTCATTCGCTACCACATCAAAAGCAGTACGTTCGATGCCATCCCGATCAGTATACTTGCGCGACTTCACGCGCCCCTCGATATACACTTGGCTACCCTTCGTAAGATACTCGTTGGCAATCTCCGCAAGGCGATCCCACGCTTCAATCCGAAACCATTCGGTATCGTCGCGTTCGTTGCCGTCGCGGTCGGTCCACTTGCCGCCAGTCGCAAGGCTGAAGTTAGTAACGGCTTTGCCCTGCGCGGTGTAGCGCATCTCTGGATCGCGCCCAAGTCGTCCAATCAGTTGAATTCGATTCAGTCCACGTGACATGGCTGTGCCCTTTCGTTTGTGTATGGGGTTAGATTTTCTCGTGAGCCTACGCCTACGATACGTGTATTATATAGGACATTTGTTTGCTCGTCAAGAGCCAATTTCAGAGATTAGGAAAGGAACCAGCAAGGCGCGACCTACACCGTGCAGAGCCGCGCCCCGTCAGCACGCAGGGTGGTTAGGCTTGCATTTCTGCCGCAACCGGCTTATCCGGCGCGGCTGGCACAGCTGGCTCACGATCATGCTCAGCCGGAGCCGCCTGTGCATCTTCGCCCACGCGGCGCAACGATAAGCCCATGCGCTGGCGTTGGCGGTCAAGGCTAATCACGCGGGCGGTCACCGTCTGGCCCGGCTGCAACACATCACGCGGCTGCACCTGCGGGTCGGCATCTAGTTCACTGGCGTGGATCAGGCCCTCGACGGCTTCTTCCACCTGCACAAACGCCCCAAACGGGGTCACATTGGTAACAGGACCTGAAACCAGTTGCCCCAAACTATAGCGTTGGTCAATCGTTTCCCATGGGTTCTCTTGCAAGCGGCGCAAGCTCAAGCCGATCCGCTCACGGTCACGGTCAATCTCAACCACGACGACCTTAACTTCGAGGCCAATCGAGAGGACTTCACGCGGGTGATTGACCCGTTGCCACGATAGCTCGCTGATGTGGGCAAGCCCATCGGCTCCACCCAGATCAATGAATGCGCCAAAGTTGGTTAGCTGGCTCACCCGCCCGGTCAGAATATCGCCTGCTTGCAGCTCGGTGAGCAGGCGGTGTTTCTGCGCTTTGCGCCACTCTTGGGTTGCGCTGCGCTCGGAGAAGACCAAGCGATTGCGTTCGCGGTCTACCTCGATCACCTTTAAGGGAATCTCTTGATTGACCATGCGTTGGAGTGCTTGCTGGCGTTCGTCAGCAGCGGTGCGCCCGTGCAATTGGGCCACCTGCGAGGCGGGCACAAAGCCGCGGATCCGGTTATACTGCACGAGCAAGCCACCTTTGTTAAAGCCAACCACCTTGCAGCGCACAATTTCGCTTTCGTGCTGCAAGCGGCGAGCCTCTTCCCAATCGCGGGCCACCTGCACCATCGTCAGCGAGAGGATCAAATCCCCGTCGCGGCTTTCGGGGTCTTGCACATACACCTGAATCACATCACCGACGCGCAGCCCACTGAGGTACTCATCCCCCATCTGGCGGGCATCGCTCCATGGGATAAGACCTTCGCGCTTTGTACCAATCGAGACTAACACGCCCGTATTGTCCTCGATCTGCATAATCATACCATCCCGCAATTCGCCGCGTTGCGGGCGGGTATAATCATACTCATCGAGCAACAACGACCAATCTCGCTCCATTTCATCCAGTTCTTCCTGTGCGCTCTGGTCTGGTTGAATCACCATGTAAATAAAACCTCCTCGTAAAAATTATGATGTATGAGCTAGGCCTATGTACGGTCATCGTTTGCCATCACTCTCTTTTCTCACCCATTTGCAACAAAAAACGCTATCGCTTACCCGTGATAGCGCAGACACTGTCTCTATTGGTCTGTCTTGCTCAGAGCCTTCGGGTTACGTCTCCTCCACAGCATGCACCAAACATGCCCGCCATTCGTATGCGCGATGTGCAAACCCTGCCGATCTGTGACACCCACGCCACCAGCTACAATCTGACCGTTACAAGGCATGAAACTCATCTCAGAGGAGTATAGCGCAGGGCTGCCGGATTGTCAACTATTCCACATGCAAACCGGTTTGACAGGCCACATTGCACACTCTATAATCAAGAGTATCGGCGTAACCGCAGGCTACACGCACCACGCGAGGAACTGCCTGTGTCTAGCGAGCAGCGGATCGAACAACCTGTGTATCTTTCGTTAGCAGAAGCATGTCGCCAATTGGGAGTGCATAGCAGCACATTGCGCCGTTGGGCTGATAATGGCATGCTCCCTGTGTACTACACGCCCGGCGGGCATCGGCGTTTTGCTCTGACCGACGTACAGGCCCTCCGTGAACGTCCCCTTGTGCCGCCCACACCGCTGGACACTCCCAATCCTACAAATCTTGCCACACGCTGGGCGCGGTATGCCCTCGCCCAGACCCGTTCGGAGCTGCGCGAAGGCGATCAGCATCCGGCGTGGTTGTCTAGCCTCACGGATGAGGAACGGGCCATCTGGCGGCACGTCAGCATGCGCTTGATGGGCGTGGTGTTGCGCTACATCAATGCCGATCCAGATACTGAACCCGATCTGTTGCAGGAAGCTCGCGCCGTTGGGAGCGACTATGCGAACCATGCACGGCGGCTGGGGATTACGCTTACGACGGCACTGGAGGCTGCGCTGTTCTTCCGCGATGCGCTGATTGAGGCGGCGATAGATATGCCCGAACAGACCAGCACGCCATCTGCTGCCAGTATGCGGCTGCTGCGCCGCATCAATCAAGTCCTGAATGTGGTGCAATTGGCGGTGGCCGCGGGGTACGAAGATTAAGCCCGCATGCTAGCGGTGAACCGAATCTACAGCCCACGCCACTCGCCAGCCCCCAGCCCACACTGACTCGCCAGCCTAGCCCATTGCCCAACAGCTTGCCCCGACGAGCTGTTACCCACTTGCCCTATTCGCAGTACAATAGAGAAGAGACCATCAGTAATTGTGAAACGATGCGAGAAAGAACAGCACTTGTATGCACACCCTTGTTTTCACTGGCAACAGCTACCCTAGCATCAGCTTGGCTGCCGCCGCCACGGCTGCGCTTGCCGCCCGCGATGGCTACCGCACGCTCCTGATTAGCACGGGTCCGCAGCACAGCATCAGTACCCTCTTGCAGCATAGCCCTACCAGCACGCCGAGTACCGCGGTGCCGGGTCTGGATGTGTGGGCCTTGAACACGCCCGCGTTGCTCGCCGAGTATCTCGAACGCATTCGCCCTCAACTGCAAATGTTTCCGGCCCTCGCCCAGATCAGTGGCGATGAACTCCCGCTTTTGCCGGGCGT
Organism: uncultured Chloroflexales bacterium; assembly: GCA_937967405.1. Lineage (GTDB taxonomy): Bacteria > Chloroflexota > Chloroflexia > Chloroflexales > Chloroflexaceae > JAAUTZ01. The sequence goes on from CALCJV010000046.1 coordinate 5,692, forward strand.
GGAGATTTTTCTGGTGGTAGAGTACTTGAGCCGCCTGCCCACCAATCAGTACCAAATGATTGTGCTGGATGCGGGCGGGCAGGATGGCCTGCTGCGGATGCTGGCCTTTCCGGACAGTCTGCGCTGGGGCATTCGGATTGGGCTAGGGCTAGATCGGGAGCCGGGCCGCAGTCTGGCATCGGTGGGGCGGGCCCTCATGCCCACCAGCCTAATGCCGCGTGAGTGGATCGATCCGGTGCAGGAGGTGCGCGTCCAGTTTGAGCGCGTGCGCGATCAGATTGCCGCCCGGTCGCGGGTACGCTACGTGCTGCGCCCCGATCTGGTTGCGCTAGAAGAAGCTAAGCTGGTCGTGCCCGCTTTGCACCTACACGACGTAGCTGTAGATGGGATCATCCTTGCGCCGCTGCTCCCGCCCGATCTGGCCGATGCGCGGCTAGCGGGCTGCCTCGAACAGCAGCGCATTGTGCAAGCCGAAGCTGGGCGGCTGTGGGGCTTGCCCGTGCTAGGCCTGCCCATAGCCGCAGCGGCGGGCAACTTCGAGGAACTCGCCCAGACTGGCTACCACATGTATCAAGGGCACGCGCTGGCCCAATTAGCCGACATCACCGCCCCGATCAGCTACAGCCTTGATGGGCAACCGGCCATCGCCATTATGCTACCCGGCTTGCAGCGCGATGCCCTTAGCCTGACGATGAGCGGCGATGAGTTGGTGGTGCGGGTTGGCCCCTATCGGCGGCACATCCTGCTGCCAGATGGCTTGCGCGGGGTCACCAACATTCGCGCTAGCCGCGAAGCTGGGCGGCTAGTGGTGCGCCAACGCACCTAATGATCAAAGCAGGTATAATTCGCTAATACGCTTGCTTGCGCGTCTGATGAGTATAAGTACTCTCGAAGATGCCATCAGCGTTGCCCGCATCAAACCCATCGCGGCGATGCTCGCGGCCGAGCTGATCGGGCGGCAGATGCTGGAAAGCGGGCAGCACGCGCCGCTCAGCAAATTCGATGTATGAGCCAGCAATGCGCTGCTCCAGCGTGCCCCCGTGCCCATCCGCAAACGTTGCAGGAACCATCTGGGCTACGAGCGAACTCTGGATCAGATTGCCATCTGCACTTACTTTGATCGTCCCCCCCGCATCATTGAGCGTGAAGCCATGCGCCACCAGAAACTCGTTGAAGCCAGCGATAGTGTTGTAGGGCGCGGGCAGATGGTGGACGGTCACCGTAAAGTGGTTGAGGTAGTAGCGATTGTAGATCACCCACGCCGCAAATTCGCTCTCGCGCAGCAAGGTCTGGTAATCAGCCCATGTGGGCGTGCGCCAGAGCGGTTGGTGCAGGAACGCATCCACCGCGTGACCATCATCGAGATCAAGATCGCGGACCGGATCATGCGGCACTTCATCGGTGTAACTAGTGATGATTGCCTGTGCCTGCGGCGATAGCTCCGCCACCCGCAGCTCGCTGATGAAGATGCGCGGGAGGTGCGCGTGGGGCGGGCGATACCAGTAGGCAGTCAGCTTCTTGGTGGCGAAGTTGTAGCGATCATGGCGGGTGTAGCCATAGTGCAGGAAAATCTGCTCTAGAGAGGCAAGCCCCAATTGGGGCACACCCATCGTGCGGAATGCGATATGGTCATTCTCGACTGCGCTTGGATCGGCAATCAAGCCTGCCGCAGTCATCGCTTGTAGCACCCGCGCCACATCCGGCACGCGCACTTGGTAGCGGCGCATCAGCCCATCAAGGACAAATTGGAAGGTTTCCAAGCGGGCATCCTGCACCGCTCCCGTGTCTATGGATTGCATCGTCTGCTCCTTTGCATTATCCGAATTCAGCCTTCATGATAACAAATTTGCAGGCAGCCTGCGAACCAGATGCTAGTTCCCACGCTCGCCACTGAAGCTACTCGCCGTCATAATGCGGTGCGGATCGGCAACCAGCTGCCCGCCGCGCACCGTCGCACCGATCACCAGCGCGGCGGCCACCAGCACCACATTCTTGATGATGTACTGCCCTTCCAGTGTGGGCGCATACGGGATGTGCGTGAAGGTCAGATCGGGGAAGATGAATAACGGCATCACGGTGCCAATCATCTGCAAGAAGAGCAACAGCAGCGTCAGGCGGAGCAACCGCCCAGTGAGAAAGCCAACCCCGATCAGCACCTCCCATAAGGCAAGGATCGGCTGAGCTAGCGCGGGCGGAACTAGCCCAAACGAGAGTACCGCAATCGTATCAAGGGCGAGGTCTTCGGCGGGGCTGAGGCCGGGCACGAATTTGAGTGCACCGAACCAAACGAACACGATACCTAAGCCGAAACGCAGCAAGGTGATGCCGTAGCGCGACATCCACTCAGTGAGAAAGCGATCCACCAATTCAAACAAGCCCTGTAGGATTGGTATCGTCATGGTAGGGCAATGCTCCATTTCTAGGGTAGGGTATACTGGCAGAACAGCAGGGGCTATTCCTCGTTCAGTATAGCAAGAACAAGATACAGATCATATCCAACCACAGCCGGACAGGCGAATCAATGCCCGCCGCACCGGTCACAGCATGCTATAATGCATGGGTGGAGCCGAACAGCACGAGCGTGCAGAGAGACCCGATACCCATGCGTGATTTGTTGAGTGAATTGATCAGCCTGCAAGAGCGGCTTGCGGCAATGCAAGCCAGCCTAAAGCTCCCCACCCGCCAGCACGAGATTGCGGCCCTTGAACATAAAGCGGCTGACCCCGATCTGTGGAATGATCCGCGTGAAGCCCAACAGACCCTGCAACGCCTGACCCGCCTCAAAGCCGAGCTAGAGAGCTGGAGCAGCCTTGAGCAGCAGCTCTCTGGGCTGGCGGAACTGCTGGAGCTTGCCGATGCGGAAGCGGACGACTCGCTGCATGCCGAGCTTGCCGCCGAGCTGGATGCAGCGCGGGTGACACTGGAGAGCCGTGAACTCGCGCTGTTGCTGAATGGCAAGTATGATGACCGCGATGCGTTCCTCTCGATCCAAGCTGGGATGGGCGGCACTGATGCCCAAGATTGGGCGGAGATGATGCTCCGCATGTACACCCGTTGGGCTGAGGCACACGGTTACACCGTCACGTTGGTAGATGTCAGCCCCGGTGACGAGGCGGGCATCAAGAGTGCCACGCTAGAGTTGCGCGGACCTAATGCCTACGGCTACAGCAAGGCGGAAACGGGCGTGCATCGGCTGATCCGGTTATCGCCGTTTAACTCCGCCCGCACCCGCCAAACTTCGTTTGCCCGCGTCGAGGTGATGCCGGAAGTGGACGACGCGCCGGAAGTGCAGATCAACCCCGACGACATTCGGATGGATGTGTTCCGCGCTGGTGGGCACGGCGGACAGGGCGTAAATACTACCGATTCGGCGGTGCGGATTACGCACCTCCCCACCGGCATCGTGGTCGTCTGTCAGAATGAACGCTCGCAACTTCAGAACCGCGAAACGGCGTTGCGGGTCTTGCGCGGGCGGCTACTTGAACGCGAACTCCAACGCCAGCGCGAAGAACGCCTGCGCCTACGCGGAGACTACCAGCAAGCCAATTTTGGCAGCCAGATGCGGACGTATTACTTGCACCCCTACACGCTGGTCAAGGATCACCGCACCGATGTTGAAACCAGCGATGTGCAATCCGTGCTGGATGGCAACCTCGATATGTTTATCGAAGCCTACCTACGGCTGAGTCTTGGCACGGCGAGCGAACCAAACGAACCAATTGGGGCCACTGGAGCTACTGGAGCGAAAGAATAACACTATGCCTCACTTCACCCGCACCTACCCAACCCACGCGCTAGCGGTTGCGCTGATGCTCAGCCTGCTGTGGATCGTTGGCTGGGCCGTGCCCACCCCCGTTGCGGCACGCGGCACAGTCACGCTACTGGAAAGTACGGCGACAGCCACCTTCGGCAGCGATGTGACCTTCACGCTGGATGCACAGAGCGTGACGGCGATTGCAGAAGTAGACCTGCTCTACGGTTCGGGCGGCAATAGCTATACAATTGTGCCGCTGCCGATCACTCCCGCGCCACGAGTGCAGGTACAGCATCGCCTTGATCCGCGCATCTTCTACTTGCCGCCCGGCGTAGACTTGACCTACTACTGGCTGATCCGCGACCAAGACGGCAATGAGTACGCCAGCGAACGGCAAAGCGTGACCTATATGGATACGCGCTTTGCGTGGCAAGAACGCAGCGAGCGCAACGTCACGGTGTATTGGTATCAGGGCAATGCCGCCTTCGGGGAGGAGCTGCTCGGCACTGCGGTTCGCACCGTCAACCGGATGGAAGCCGAACTGGGTACACCGGTCAGTGCGCCGATCAAGATTTTTATGTATGCCAGTGGGCAGGATATGCGCGGTGCGCTGCGAGCCAATTCAGTCGAGTGGGTGGGAGGGCAGGCCTTTCCGGGCTTGGGCATCATCATTGGCGTAGCCGTGCCGGGCAATATATCTGAAGTGCGCCGGATTGTGCCGCATGAACTCTCGCACATCGTGCTGCACCACATCCTCAACAACCCCTACGGTGGCTGGCCACTCTGGTTCGATGAGGGCTTAGCCGTCTACCATCAGGAAACGCCCGATATTGGCTTCGACACGCTACTGAACGATGCCGCTCGGAACAATACGCTGATCCCACTGGAGGCTCTCGCGGCCAGCTTCCCCACTGATACCAACCGGGCCCTGCTATCGTATGCCCAGAGCCACAGCATGGTTGTCTACATCATCGAGACCTACGGGGTTGAAAAGCTGCAAGAGCTAGCTGCTGCATTCCGTGCCGCTACGCCCGTTGCGGTGGCGATTGAGCAGGTGTTTGGCATGAGCCTTGATGAGCTGGATTCAGCGTGGCGCAGCACCCTACCCGCGCCAGAACGCGCTGCTCCGCCGCTAGAGGGTAGCCCCTCGCGTGCGCCTGCGGATCGCTTCTCGGCCAGCACGCCGAGCCTACCCACCCCGCACTTGGGCAATAGCGGCTTCTTCCTGCTTAGCACCCTGCTTGTGCCCGTGCTAATCGTTACGGGGGTAGGCTTGCTCCGGCGGATGACTCGCCCAACTGGGGACGATCCAGTGGATGGGGAGGACTGAGCATGGAGATCGTTTTCACGCCATGGCGTATGCACTACATCAATAGCCACAAGGCTCCGCGCCCCGGCTGTGTACTGTGCAACATCCACGCCGATGGCCCTGATCATGATGCCGAGCATTTCATCGTGCATCGGGGCACAACCTGCTACGTGGTGCTGAACATCTTCCCCTACAATACCGCCCACTTGATGGTGGTGCCGTTTCAGCATACCGGCGATCTGTGTGCTCTCGATCCAGCGACATCGCTAGAATTGTTTGACTTGACGCGCCAGAGCGTTGCTATCGTGAATCGGGAGTATCAGCCGCACGGCTGCAATGTGGGCATGAACTTGGGGCAAGCGGCGGGGGCCGGTATCGCCGATCATCTGCATATGCACATCGTGCCGCGCTGGGGCGGCGATGCCAATTTCCTGCCGATCATCGGCGGCACCAAGCTGATCCCCGAAACGCTCGAAGAGACGTTCGCCCGCCTGAAGCCGCACTTCGCCCAGCTTCGCTAATCGAGCAGGGACTCGATCAGGCGCAGCAATAGCTCCACCTCGAATGGCTTTTGGATAATCGCCGCGCCTTCATCCTCTAGCGTCGCAAACCATGCCTTGCGATTCAGGGCGGTCATCACGATAATCGGGATGCCATCATCCTGTAGCCGTTCCTTGATCTGGTTGAACATCTCAACCCCATCCATCTGCGGCATCATAATGTCCGAGATGACGAGCGCGGGCTGCACACGTTCAAGCAGCTTCAGCCCTTCTTCGCCATTCGTGGCAGTCTGGACTTGAAACCCGGCACTCTGCAAGGTAATTACCAGCATCGAGACTAAGCCGGGATCATCATCAATAATTACAATCGGGCGATGCGGGGTGGTCAGGGTTGAGTCAGGCACAGGCATGGGGCTAACTCACTTTCTGTCACTCGTTGCCATCGAGGGCCACGAGCCAACTAGCTTCACCAAATGGTTGGTCTTTCAGGCGCACCAGCAATGAGAGCGCATTCTGACTCACGGGGCGATCTGCAATCACCACACCCTGCGCGGTGCTGTTGGGGCGAATGCGGAGCAGCGGTGGTTCGGAGAGCTGATCGGCAACGAGGTAGGCATTGCCCATCGGGTCGAGAATAGTGATATTGGCATTGGTCAGCGGGAAACTAATGCTCTGCTGGGTATTGTTGCGGACACTCCAGCGCAGCTCAATCCGATTCGTACAGGTATCCACCGTCTCGAGCGTCACCACCACTTCCGGCGGAATATCACTCGGCAACCCACTCACCCCCACGCTCTGCCATGCCTGCCCATCTGCGCTACGGCGTTTGCCCACCGCCTGATAGCCCGACCAGATGCACGACTGCACGGCGGCTTGCGGTGCAACTGGAAAGACCCCGCCTGCGGCTGGGCCACTTGGCGAAACCGCTAAGGGGTTTGCGGTTGGCGGCGCGGGGATCGTCGGGCGCGTCAGCAACACGCCCATCAGCATCAGCGCAACAAGGCTCACCACTAGTGCCACCACGCCACTGAAGCGGGTTACGGCGTGGCTTACCCGTTGCCAGTACGGCGTTGAGGCAGGGGCGGGAGCAGATGGGGGAGCAGGTGCAGGCGGCTCTGCGGCGGGCACAGGGGGCACGTCCGGCTCCGGTGTCCACTGCGGGGCAACCCCCACCAAGAGTTGGTTCACATCGTTCCAGCGCGAACAACCGAGCATTGCTGGAATGGCCAGCATCTCATCTTCGGTCATGCGAATTTCGGGCGAGCGTTCGGTGACAAGAAAGGCGGGCAATTCATCCAGCCCCTTGACTTGGACCTTCCAGTCGAGGTCAAGCTCCGAGCCAGCTTCGATGCGCGGGGCAATCACGACCAAGCGACGGCACGAGCGGAAGCTCATCGTAGTGGCTTTGTGCTGGCTGAGGAATTCGGCCCGATGCTCATTGAGGAAGTTAGTCAAGCTATAGTAGTAGGAGATCACTTGGTTGTAGGGATTCTTGCGGCCTGGGTTCAGCCGCTTGCGCGAGCCGCCCGCACTCTCGACATACCACGGCCCGTTCACGTCGCCAAAGATTTTGCCATCGCAGTGCTTCAGCTCAATGATGAAGATGCCATCTGGCTTGATCACCACCAGATCAATCGTGCGCCCGCCCACATTAAAATTGGACAGCAGCAGATATAGGCTCTCCATGCGCTCGAGGCCATTGGCCAGCGTTACAATGGCACGCCGCTCATTCGGATGATCGGGCTTCTCCCCAATCCACACCTGCACTGCCATACCTTAGCTACTCCTACTGTCCAGTTCTGCTATGCATCAAGCTCTACGGGAACTACACCGCCGGTGCCGGTGGTGACGTGATCTTCGAGAGCCAGCAATTTGCGTAGCTCGATGATCTGATCACGCAGCGCAGCAGCGGCTTCAAATTCGAGATCACGGGAAGCCTGCTTCATCTGCTTCTCCAGATCACGGATGATCGCCAGCACTTCGGCACGCGGCAAGCCTGCGCCCGGTGCACCCAGATTGCGCCCTTGCACGGTGTAGGCTGCGCGTGGCTCAGCGACTTTCTTCTTCGGTGCGGTGGCGGCCTCAGGCTCGTGCTCGGCGAGCTTCCGCAACCGATCCGTCAAATCACGCACCTGCTTGGTAATGCCCCGCGGCGTAATGTTGTTGGCTTGATTATAGGCTACTTGCAACTCGCGGCGGCGGCGCGTCTCACTGATCGCCGCTTCCATCGAAGCCGTCACCGTGTCGGCATACATAATCACCGTGCCTTCGATATGCCGCGCCGCCCGCCCAATCGTCTGAATCAGCGACGTAGCCGAACGCAGGTAGCCTTCTTTGTCTGCATCTAGGATAGCAACAAGCGCGACTTCTGGCAAATCCAAGCCTTCCCGCAGCAGGTTGATCCCCACAACCACATCATACACCCCTAGCCGCAGATCGCGCAGAATCTCGACCCGCTCAATCGTATCGAGATCGGCGTGCAGGTAGTGCGTGCGTAAGCCCAGCTCGCGCAGGTAATCGGCAAGGTCTTCCGCCATCCGTTTCGTCAGGGTTGTCACCAGCACGCGATGCCCCTGCTGCACCCGTTGGCGGGCTTCCAGCACAAGGTCTTCGATCTGCCCCTGCGTGGGGCGCACATGGATCAACGGATCAACCAGCCCCGTCGGGCGGATGATCTGCTCCACAATCTGCTGGCTGTGCTCGCGCTCATAGGGCCCCGGTGTAGCCGAGACGTAGATTCCTTGATAGATATGCTGCTCAAATTCATCGAAGCGCAACGGGCGGTTATCCATTGCCGACGGCAAGCGGAAGCCATACTCCACAAGCGTCTCTTTACGCTTGCGATCCCCCACAAACATGCCGCGTATCTGTGGCAGGGTTATATGGCTCTCATCAATAAACAGGAGGAAATCATCCGGGAAGTAGTCCAGCAGCGTCCACGGCGTTTGCCCAGCCAGCCGCCGATCCATATGACGCGAGTAGTTCTCGATGCCGGAGCAGTAGCCTAGCTCTTCCAACATCTCCAGATCGTAGCTGGTGCGTTGCTTCAGGCGGGCGGCTTCGAGCAGTTTGCCCGCCTGCTCTAGCTCCTGCACGCGCTCGGTCAGTTCAGCCTGAATATCACGCACCGCCTGTAACATTTTCTCTTTGGTGGTGACAAAGTGCTTGGCGGGAAAGATTTCGACGCTGCTGCGCTCGGTGAGCAATTCGCCTGTTAGCGGGTCTACATCCACGATCCGCTCGATCTCATCGCCCCAGAAGACGACCCGCACGGCAATCTCGCTATTGGCCGGCAGAATGTCTAAGGTATCGCCACGCACGCGGAATGTCCCGCGCTGGAAGTCAATATCTTTGCGCTCAAACTGCAAGTCAATCAGTTGGCGCAGCAGCTTCTCCCGATTCCGCACTTCGCCCGTTCGGAGCTTGACGGCCACCTGCCCGTAGTCCTGCGGCGAGCCGAGACCATAAATCGCTGACACGGAGGCGACAATCAGCACATCGCGGCGAGTAAACAAGGCTTGCGTGGCGGCGTGGCGCAGCCGATCAATCTCGGCATTGATGCTGGCTTGCTTCTCGATATAGAGATCGCGGCTGGGCACGTAGGCTTCAGGCGTATACTCATCGTAGTAGGAGATGAACATCTCGACGGCGGCATCGGGCAGAAACTCGCGGAACTCCGACCAGAGCTGCGAGACGAGTGTCTTATTATGGGCCAGCACTAGTGTCGGGCGTTGCACCTGCTCGACAATCCATGCCATCACTGCCGTCTTGCCTGTGCCCGTTGCGCCCAACAACGTCTGATGCCGATAGCCCTGCTGCACCCCCTCAACGAGGCGGGCAATCGCCTGCGGCTGATCGCCCGTCGGTTTGTAGGGAGCATCTACCCGAAACGACATACATTGCCACTTTCAATACCCGCTCGATCCACGCCAGCGTGCGTGTACGCCTGTTTCATTATAGCGAAGATTGGCGGCTTACGCTAGCGGCAACAGGGATGAGGGCCGGATGCTGCGCTGGGCGGTGCTGGATGGGGGCAAGCAACAGCCCGCCCCCACTGCACTGCTGAGACTAGCGGGTACCGATTACATCATCGTCAATGATCGAGATCGAGGTACTCGTTATCGCGCCGAGCTGAATGTCGCCCTGTGCGTTGTTGAGGAGCAACAGGAAGTTGCGGGTTCCGTCGCGGATCGTATTGTTGATGATCGTGATGCTAATCGTCTGGGTCTGGGAGATGCCCGGCCCAAACGTCAAAATTCCGGTTATGTCTTCATAATCGCGTGCGATCTGGGCCGATTGGGGCAGGGTGCGGTACTCGACGGTGGACGTGTAGCGCACGGCGTTGCTCAGCGAAACTTCCACCGCGAGCACACCTGCATCTTCGCGGACCGAGATGGTGGGACGAGCAAATGCGACCTCAGTCGGTGCACCCTGCACATAGGGCAGGAACAAGCGTTGATTGAGCTGGTTCCCGTTGCGAATTCGCACAACGGCTTGGCTCGGCTGGGCGAGGGTCGCCTCGCTCTGCGGATCACTCAGGAACACCTCAAACTGGCGATCCTCGCTCACAAATGGATCGCGGGTGATCGTGGTGGTGACGACTCGCGTGAGCGTGGTGGGTGTGAATACGCCGCTAAACTGCTGAAGCGCAGTCGTATCAAACGTAACCCGCCGGTCTATTGGGACATAGTCACGATTGGCTACAGCAGTTCCGTCGCGGCTGCGGATCAGCACGCTAAAGTCGGTCTCGGGGCGGGCGGTTACAAAAGCCGAGATGGTGATGCGGGCAACGCTTTGACCTGCGGCAACCACAAACTCAGATGCCTCTAAACGCACGGCGGGATAGGCTTCGTCATCGGCGATTGTAACTTCGTGGCGCACCGGTTCGCCGAGCACGCCATTTTCAGGATTGCTCAACACCACCTCGAAGGTGCGCGGATTCGGATCAATCGTGTAGTTGTTGAGGATTTCGACCTCAATCGTTTGCGTCACGGTGCCGGGCGTGAAGGTAAGTGTGCCATTCACGGTGCGGTAATCTTCACCGGCAACAGCGGTCAGCGGCGCGGTGGCATAGCGCACGGTAATCTCTTGCGGCGAGGGTGCACTCAGCCGGACTTCGAGGCGTTTGAAACCCGCATTCTCACGCACGGAGCTATTGGCAGCGGCGAAGGTAATATTCGGGCCGTCGTTGTCTTGAATGACCATAAACGCGATCTGCCCCGATTCAGCAATGCCCACACTATTGGTTGGGCGGGCGTTGCTCAGGGTAAGCGTATACGTGCGATTGGTCTGATCTAGCTCATTGTCAATCGTTTGGATTGCAATGTTTTGCGGGCGTACATTACCGGCTGCAAACGTGAGCGTGCCATTGAGCGGATCAACAATTGTGAAATCCCTGCCCACGACATCAGTGCCGGTATCTATGCTATAGTCTACCTGTGTTTCGACAATGCTCGCCGGATTGAGGCGCACCTGAAAGCTCAGCCGCCGTCCTTCCGGGCCCGTCTGGCCCGTCGCCGAGAAGAGCGCGATCCCATCATCATCTTGGATCGTAATCTGGGTCTGATTGGGGGTCCCAATGGCAACCCGTCCGGGGTTGTCAGGATCAGGGATTAAGCGCACGCTGAAGGATTCCTGCGGCTCCTGCACGCCATCGTCGCGGATCAGAATATTAAATGATCCTGAGATCATGTCTGAATTGAAGACCAGTGCGGTGCTCGGCACGGTGAAATCTGGACCCGATGTTGCGCTGCCCCCCTCCAGCAGTTCGAGGCGCAGGCGTACCTGTTCGCCGCGGGCGGGCGGGTAGTTCAGGCGCACGGGCAAGCGTAATGGACCCCCGTTTTCAAGCACCGTATAGGTCGTTTGTTCAAAGCGGGCAATCGAAAAATCGCTGTCGCGGATCGTCACCCGCACAAGGAGTTCTTGCTGACTGTTGGGAAAGCGCAACGTTTCGGGATTGAACAGGCGCACCAACAACACCTTCTCCACTTCGGGCACATCATCATCGAGGATGTCAATCACGATACGCTCGGAGCCACTGCCGCCAAAGGTCAATGTGCGCTGTGCAAAAGGGGTGAAGTCTACGCCCGCCACCGCGCAATCTTGATTGGCAGCAATATCGGTGGGGGAGCATGGCGCAAGCGCATACGTGAGGCGCACGGGCACACCCGCCGCCGGGCGGATGGTGAGGTTGATGATCGCTTCATCATCAGTACCTTCATTCACGATCACATTGCTTACTTCGAGCAGGGGGATCGGATCGTTCTCGACAATCGTGCCTGTCGCTTCGGCACGAGCGAGCGTCACGCTGGTGACCGCCCCACCACCGTCGGCAACGATCTGCGGATTCGAGAGCGTGATGCGAAACTGGAGATTATCGGGTCGGTATACGTCATTGCCAAGTGTCGTAACCGTAATCAGTCGCTCGGTGATCCCCGTTGTGAAGGTCAGGGTTCCAGATGCTGCGAGGTAATCGAACGGCTGTCGGGCCGACACGTCCTGCGTAGCATAATCCACCGTCAGCACAGCATTCGCGGGCGGGGCTTGATCAAGGCGCACCGCAAAGGTAATCTGGGCTGTTTGGTTAGTATTGACTTCATTGCCTTCGGCATCATTAATTGAGAAGGCAAAGGCCGCCTGAAGCACGCTGGCGGGCTCGCTCAGGGCCGCACTACTCGACTGTGCGGCGGGAGCAAGCACCGGCATACCGAGCAAACACACGATCAACAGGAGTTGCCAGCGGAAAGCGATTTTGAAACGTGGATTGTCCATAAAGCCATCCTTACATTGCATTGAAATAACCGATATAAATGCGCCTAATTTAGCCGATCAACAGGTACACACTAAGAATTCCGATAATGATGATCAGGACTCCCATCACGATAAGCGTTAACACCCACCTCCAATCCAACAAACGCCAGTCATTGGGCAATACATTCTCAAAGCCATAGATTGTCACCCGATACAAATCCTGCTCATTGGGCTGCACCGCCCCTAGATCAAACACCACATCCGTCGTTGGCATAAACCGGATCGTTAGCTCACACAGCACCACCCGCGCATCATCGTTGATCGCCTGTTGGGCCTGCTCAATCATTGCCCGCACATGCGGAATCTCAAACCACTCACGCCGCCACACATCCATCTGCGGATTGGGTGTATCCGCCGGACACGTTGCCTGCTCTTGGTAAATCTGATGCACGGTGCAGTGCTGCAAGAGCCATGCCTCATTGATGACATCCAGATCATCCTGCTCATTGAAGTCGTAAGCAGTGCGTTGCCAGCGAAATGCCTGTTGGCGGATTAGCCGCCCCACCCCATCGCAGCGTTCGCAAATGATCCCCCCGTGCCCATTACAATCGGGACACGGCACAAGAACCCGCTCGGTGCGGGTCGTGGTCGGGATTGGCGGCGGGTCGGCGACAACCGCACTCGTACCGCTACTCACCGCATTGCCAAGATTGCCGCTGACGGCACGCCGCCGACGCGAGCGCGGTGGCTCTGGCAACTCGGCCGGCACTTCTACCTCACGGGTTTCATAGATCCGCCCTTTGCCTTCGCAGCGTGGACAGATGCGCTTACCGCGCCCGTTACAGTCTTCACAGGCGGCAACATGCATTGAGCCGGGCAGCATTGCCAAGCCGCCGTCTTCGCTGACAATGCTGGTTGGTGCATCCAGCGCAACCTGCCAGCGATCCCGCACGGTATCCAGCGGCAACGGGCGGTTATGATAATCTGGCTCCTCCAGTTGCTCTGCTGGGCCGCGCTGCTCATACAGCACCCGTAACTGGTAGAAATACAGATTGCGATTCTGGATGCGATGCACCCGCGCCAAACGGCCAAGTAGGCGGCGGCGCAGGAATCCTTGCTGCGCCCACTGATCTAAAATACGCGAAATCGTTTCGGGATGTTGCATCTGATTGGCGCGTTCTTGGGCCTTTAGAACCAATGCCCGCGCAAGGCGGGGACCAAGAGCTTCCTCGACGGGATCGGGTTCACGGTCATCGGGCAACAAGCCGACTGGCACTGCCGCCGCTGGTGTGGGGCTGCCAGTGCCCTGCTCGGCGCAGGTGGCAATGCGATGGCGGTGTAGGATGCGTTCAAGGTCATCGGCGGCGAGCGTCGCCTGTGGGTAACGCTGGGCGGGATCGGGCGCGAGCAAGGTTGCCAGCACACGATCCACTTCCGCCGGAATATTGCGTGCGCCGCGTTCGCGCAGGGGCGGCGGCGCACCCGGAAGGCGGTAGGGCGGGGTCAGGTTTTCTTCCCACGGCAGATCGCCCACCAGCATCACATACAGCACTGCGCCTAAGCCGAAAATATCCGATAGCGGCGTGACGGCTGTCGCGGAACGGGTATGTTCTGGGGACCAGTAGCCGGGCGTGCCCATAATCGTAGATTGTACCGTGAGCTTATCGGCGTGGTTGGTCACGTCACGGGCAATCCCGAAATCGGTGAGCAAGGCTCGCCCGCCTGCCTGTTCGAGCAGGATGTTGCCGGGCGAAATATCGCGGTGGATGACATTGTGGCTATGGGCATAATCGAGGGCATGGGCAATTTGACGAAAGATGCTAACTGCTTCGGGGAGAGCGATTTTGCCGTGCCGTTCGAGGTAGTGTTGCAACGACGAACCATTGATATATTCGAAGATAGTATAGTGAAACTGCCCGCGCCCTTGCGGAGTTGGATAGATGCCGTAATCATACACCTGCACGATGTTGGGGTGGCGCAGCTGGCTGGCAACTTGGGCCTCGCGTTGGAAGCGTTCTATCGTCTCCGAATCGTGGGCAACCAAAATTTTGACGGCCACACGCCGTTGCGCTAGAAAGGCGTGGCGAGCAAGCCAAACCTCACTCGTAGCCCCCCGTCCGATTTTGCGCTCTAGCCGATAGTTGCCAATTTGCTGTGGTATACTGCTCATATGTCCTGCCAACATCGGGGGAGATGAACCATTTTTCGTTCAGCACAAATGTAAAAAACCCCACTCCTCTCTCCAGTATACCATAGCAAGGCTTGACGTAGAGGTGATCAGCGTGTTACTATATCCAATATCTTACAAGACACTTCCTTATGAGTTGGCAGAGGACAGTTTTCTATTTCTAATTGAAGCCATTCTGCTCGCCCCAATGAAAGGTCAGCCGATGATACGAGTATCTGTTGACAGCATTCGTGTAAGCCTGCTTACCCAACATCGTGTTGTGGTGCTCCGTGAGGCCGATAGCCGCCATTATATCCCGATCTGGATTGGGCCCTTTGAAGCCGATGCGATTGCCATGGCGATTCAGGGCCACGAACCTCAGCGTCCGCTCACGCACGATCTGCTCAAGGCAACAATCCTCGATCTTGGCGGCAGCGTCAATCATATCCTCATCAGTGATATTCAGGATAACACCTTCTTTGCCCGCATTGTCGTTGAGCAAAACGGGCGCACGATTGAGATTGACTCCCGCCCCAGTGATGCCATTGCGCTTGCAGTGCGAGTGGATGTGCCGATCTTTGTTGAAAATCACGTCCTTGAACAGGCTGGCGTGGTGTTCGATGAAGATGAACAGCCTTCACTCGATCTCCCTGCGGATGATGCCACTCCGTCTAGCACAGCTCCCCCCAGCGATGCCTCAATTGAAGAGAGCGATATGTCGTTGTTCCGCGACTTTATCAATACGCTCGATCTTGACACGGACAAAAGCGATCCCGAACGTAATCAATAACCCAGCAAGCGGGGATGGCTAACCATTCCCGCTCATTGGGCCAATATCTATGCCCGGATCCACACCCTCAAACTGCCTCTTGTGTGGCAAGAGTTGCCACGCCCCATATGAAAAGAACGCAAAGTTATCCCCAATTGGGGATAACTTTGCGTTCTCTGTGGATAACTTATTCGCGCTGTGGACAACATGCAGCCTTCCCCTCAGAACCCGTCCGTTTTCCCCGTTCTGGCGTGCATAGTCTGTCGAAAATGTGCGGATCGATCTGTACAGCATGCGGCGATTACGGAGACTCTCCGTATCTATCCTGATCTCATCCCTGTCTATCCCCAGCCAATCCCGATCAGCCCCAGCCGATCCCGATGCGCTCCAAGCGGCACAATCAACACAATCCACAGCCCTACGATTACGACTGTTTTCTTCTTCATCTTATCAACATGGATCGAATAGGAACTAGCTTTGGGGAAACTGGGTATAACGCGGCGCACGCATGAGCGTGTATTGCGTGCACCGTATATGGGGTATGAGCGGCGGGTCAGTTCTCAGCACTCACGCTTGGCGCAATGCTGGCCTCAAAGGTCGGCATGGATACTGGCGTGGCTGGCGTGTCCCCGTCTGGGGTTGGCTCTAACGTGGCTGGGGCATCAAGCGGCGGTTCGCCTGCATCTTCGGGGAGCACGGTGGCTTCAGAGGTGGGTGTCGCCTGAGTTAATCCATCATCTGCTGGCTCTGGCGGCTCAGCTGGCTCAGTTGGGGGAGCTGGCTCCTCTTGATCTGGAGTAGGGGGTGCCGTAGCATCCGGCGTGGGTGTTTCAGTTGGCGTTTCGGTCGGGGTTTCAGTTGGCGTTTCGGTTGGGGTTTCAGTTGGCGTTTCAGTCGGGGTTTCTGTTGCCTCTGGCCCGTGGCGAATTACGCCCGGCACCGGTGGGTAACGGCTGAAGGTCTGATCGGTGTGACGGACGGTTCCATCTGAGCCGATAATCTGGCGCACAATCGTCACATCGTAGCCGAGCGCAGCTTCACGCACAACTTCTTCTGTGTTCGGCTCTAGGGTCTCATCAAGGATGCGAATGATGGGCGGCTCGCTTGCGGCCGTGATGATTGGGCGAACCTGCACTGTAGCGTCGCTCATGTGCCCCCACAGCTCGACGCGCACTACATCGGCGGCATAGTCAGGGTAGGCGCGGATGTGCAGGGGGTAGCCACTGCTGTTGCGCCAGCGTAAGTCTTGCCAGCCTTCTTCATCCGCATACACTGCCGCCTCGATGCCCGGCTGTCCCGCAAAGAAGTTCAGGAAGTAGCTATGCTGATGGCGTTCGGTAATCTCCATGCCACTCCACAGGGCGGCATCATACAGGGCACTGGAGACTTGGCAGATGCCGCCTCCCATAATCGGTACAATCATGTCGTTAATGATGCCCAACCCATCCACGAAGCCATTATCAGCACTGATCGTACCAATCGCGGCGAGGAACGATAGCTCTGCACCGGCGGGTACAACCAAGCCATCAATCAAGTGGGCTGCAAGGATGATGTTCGCACTCTCTGGGCGTGTGCCGCCGTAGAGGGGCGTGCTAGCGGTGGCCAGTAGCGTGAAGGCAGGCACTGGCGCAAAGGCACTTGCGGGTACGTCGTTCAGACGGGCGAGATCATAGCCGAGTCGCCCTAGCCGGATTGCGGCGGGTTGCCCATTGGACGCAGGGTGATACTCCATCCGTGCCCGCTCGAAGTATTGCACAAAATAACGTTGACCTTCAATCTGCTCTACGAGTGGTACTGAGAGCGGCCGTCCAAATAGTTGTTCGCCCCTATGGTTATCGTAGTAAGGTGCGAATGCCTCGAAAATCTGCTGTGCGGGGCGTAGCACACGTAACGATCTGCCGCCGGGCATGCTCAGCGTGCCCGAAATGATTGCGGCTTGACGTACCTGCTCAAAGGCGGGTTCACTGCGGGTGCGGGTCAGTTCGGAGCCGATGTCGGTCAAGTGGACTTGCCCGATGCCGGTGGTCGGATCGAAGTGCCACTCCATGCGTGCTCGCTCGAAGTATTGCACCGTCATGCCGGTGTGGGTGTCAGTGATCAGTTCGGTGATCGGAAAGCCGAATATTTCAATGCCGCCGTTGTTGGTGTAGTAGCTGAGGAATGCGCCGCCGAGATTATGCCCCGTCGCTTCGTAGTAGCGAAAGGGACCACCCAGCCGGATCGTCTCTTCAACCGGTTGGGCTTGGGTGAAGTTCGAGCCGATCAGAAAGGTGGCAAAGAGCAGGATTGGGATCGCCATGCCAGCTACGAAACGTGCCAATGAGTGTTTAGAGAGCATCGTTTTTCTTCCCAGCGATAGAGTGCAGTTCCTTCGCATTGCTTAAGGAGCCAAGTTATTCAGGCAGCAAACAATCGCTGTTTCGCCCAATATCTGCCCTTAGCTATTATACCGCTTGTTCGGCGCAGATTGGTCATCCGCCCGGCTGATTTCTGGCTCAGATCGGGCTGATCTGGGGCTGAGACAGATGCAGAAGGTCGCCTGCTGGAGGATGTGGTCGCTGCACCGCAACAAGATTGATCCGTTACCTGCGTGTGCCGATTGCCAGAAGTGGCTCCTACTGGTACAGTAGAGAGCATAGTGCGTTGCTGTCTGGTAAGGAATGCCTCATGCGTGAACCAATCTTAATGCTGTATAACGGAACGATCCATACCCTAAATCCGGCGCAACCGCATGCCCAAGCGATGGCGATTCGGGGCGAGCGCATCGTGGCGATAGGGACGTATGGGCAGGTGCTGGCGGCGAGTGTTGGTGCGCCACGCGAGGTGCTGGATTTGCGGGGGCGCACCGTGCTGCCCGGCTTGACCGACTCCCACGCCCATATCACATGGTACGGCTTGCAGCTCCAGCAGGTACAACTGGCGGGGGTTCGCAGCCTTGCGGCCGCACTTGATCTGGTAGCGGTACGCGCCACCCAGCTCCCGCCGGATGCATGGATTGAAGGCGGTGGCTGGAACCAGAGCGAGTGGCCCGACTGCCCCGATCTGCCTACCCGCGCCATGCTCGATCAGGTTAGCCCGCGGCATCCAGTATTTCTGATCCGCAAAGACGGGCATTCAGCGTGGGTCAATAGCCGTGCGCTAGAGCTAGCCCAGATTACCGCCGCCACGCCTGATCCAAGCGATGGGCAGATCGTGCGTGACGCGGCGGGTGAGCCAACCGGCATCCTACTCGAAAACGCGCAAGCCCTCGTGCGGCGGGTGATTGGCGACCCAAGCGCAGGAGTACGCCTGCATGCCTTGCAGCAAGCCTTCACTGAAGCCTTGAGCTATGGCCTTACCAGCCTGCATATTCCAGCGGGGCCCCGTGCCACTGATGCTGCGGAGACGCTGAGTGATTTGCACACGCTGCATATGCAGGGCGCGTTGCCGGTGCGGTGCTTGACCTATGCCAGTGCTAGTGAGCTAGATGCGATGATTGCGCTAGGGCTACGCAGTGGCTTTGGCGATACGTGGCTGCGGATCGGTGGGCTGAAGATTTTTGCCGATGGCTCGCTTGGCTCGCTCACGGCGGATATGCTTAAACCTTATGTGGGCACAAATCAGCGTGGCATAGCGATGTATTCTGCGTCCGC
Organism: uncultured Chloroflexales bacterium; assembly: GCA_937967405.1. Classification (GTDB taxonomy): domain Bacteria; phylum Chloroflexota; class Chloroflexia; order Chloroflexales; family Chloroflexaceae; genus JAAUTZ01. The sequence continues at coordinate 24,576 of CALCJV010000046.1, forward strand.
CTTGACCGAGATGATTACCCGCGCCAATCTGCATGGGATCAGTGTGGCCGTGCATGCGATTGGGGATGCCGCCAACCGCAAGGTGCTGCATGCGCTGGCGCATGCAGCCGCGGCCCGCGAAAGCCAATCTGCACTGCCGCCACTAGCCCTGCCCAATCGCATCGAGCATGTGCAACTGCTGCACCCCGATGATCTGCCGCGCCTTGCCCAACTGGGCGTGCTCGCTTCAATGCAGCCGTTGCATGCCACTGCCGATATGCTGCTTGCCGATCAGTTGTGGGGCCCACGCAGCCAGCTCGCCTATGCCTTGCGTTCGGTGTGGGAGAGTGGCGCGACGGTGCTGCTTGGCTCGGATGCGCCCATTGAGACGCTGAATGTGTGGCACAGTATTCACGCTGCGGTAACCCGCCAACGGATTGATGGCTCGCCACCGGGTGGGTGGTATCCTGCACAGAGCTTGACCCTTGCCCAGACGCTACAGGGCTACTGCATCAATCCCGCCCGTGCTAGTGGTGAGACGCACCTGAAGGGCATGCTCAAGGTGGGCATGCTGGCCGACTTGACGGTGCTCCCAGCCGATCCGTTTCGCTGTGCTGCACACGAACTGCACCAGCTCTACGCCGACCTGACCCTCGTCGGGGGGCGCGTAGCATGGCGGCGATCCCGCACTGACTGATGCGCGGTGCGGGCGGGGGCTGGTTCCGTGCTGCCCGCGACACGCTCGCGCTGCCCCGCTATCCCCAAGCTGTCCACATTGCACCAGTGCACACAATCTGCTACCATAGAACAGGAACGCAGGGCACGGCTGATCTCCCCACTGAACAACACGGCTCCCGTGTGCCTACTCCACGTGAGGATGCAAGCATAGGCAAAGGATAGTAACGAATGACGCGGATTATCGCATTGGCAAACCAAAAAGGCGGCGTAGGTAAAACCACTACCACCCTGAATCTGGGGGCTGCCCTAGCAGAGCGCGGGCGGCGCGTGTTGTTGGTGGATATTGACCCGCAGAGCAACCTCACCATTTGTCTCGGCGTGAATCCCGATGCACAGGAGTATACGATCTATGAAGTGCTGCTCAATCCGCAGCAGGGGGCGGGCTTTGCGGTGCAGCAGGTGCGCGAGAACCTGTACCTGATCCCCTCGACCTTGGGGCTGGCTGCGGCTGAACTGGAACTGTCGGGCCAGATCGGGCGCGAGAAGCTGCTCTACAAAGCTCTCCGCCCAATCCGCGATGCGTATGATTACATCTTGATTGACCCGCCGCCGAGCTTGGGTCTCTTTACCCTGAATGCGTTCTCCGCCGCCACAGAGGTGCTCGTGCCGTTGCAGGTGCAAATCCTCTCGCTTAAGGCGGTAGGGCAGCTGTATCAGACGATCCAGCGCGTGCGCGAGGATATTAACCCTGTGTTGGATATTGGCGGGGTGCTGTGTACGATGGTGGATCGGCGCACTTCGGTCTCTGAATTGATTGAGACTAAAGCCCGCAAGACGTTCGGCAACCGCGTGTATCAGACGACCATCCCGCACAATGCCCAACTCGTCAAGGCGACGGCAACCGGCAAAACTATCCTCGAATATGATCGTTCTTGCTCTGGGGCGGTCGCTTATATTGCATTAGCGCAAGAGGTGGATTGTGTCCAAGCGTCGTGATTTTGCCGATCAAATTGATGCGATTGAGCTACCGTCTGCGCCCGTCATTCAGCGCGGGCAGGGCTTGGATGGCCTGATTACGTCGCAGGCAACAGCTATCGAGGTGGGCACCGAAACCGAACTGAGCCTCGATGAGCAGGACGAACTACGCCGCTGTGAGTTAATTATCGAGCGCGGCTTGAAGACCTTCTTCGAGGTGGGGGCAGCCCTAGCGCGGGTGCGCGATCTGCGCCTGTATCGCACCACCCACGCCACCTTTGAAGCCTATTGCCACGCACGTTGGGATTTCTCGAAGACGTATGCCAACAACCTGATCGCTGCAACCAGTGTGCGCGAGAATTTGACAACAATTGTTGTCAAACAACTGCCGGCCAACGAAGCCCAAGCCCGCCCCTTGACGCGCCTGCACGATCCTGAGCAGCAGCGCGAGGTGTGGCAACAAGTCCTTGCCACTGCCCCAGAAGGGCGTGTTACGGCAGCCCACGTTGAGGCTGTGGTGCGGGCGTTTCTAATGGGCACGGCTGCTCCCCCACCCGCGCCAAGTCCAGCAGCAGCACCAGCCGGACGGACGCTGCGCCACTACCTGCACGAGGCTCACAGCCTGATCGAAGCGTATGCACCGCAGCTCGCCCGCCTACGCGATACAGCCCAGCAGACGCATGATCCCGCCGCGCTGGCTGTGTTAGATCTGCTTGAACGGCTGACGCACCTGCTTGCAGAGGCAGAACAGCGCGGCAGGTAGGGCGAGCTTGCTCGTATGGGATGCCCCCGCTTACACCACGCCGAGCTGTAACGCAAACCCAACCAACGTTAGGACTAAGCCTAGCCCAACCCCCGCGTAGATGGCGGTGGTGGGAACGTGCCGAGCGTGTTCGTAGAGGATGCTCATCAGCGCAAGCAACAACATCCCCACGATAATCAGCCAGTGATATGAGAGCAAGAGTGTGGCAGTAGCCATCGCTAGAAACAACGCTGTGCGTGATGAAATCGGACGCATTCGTTTTGCTCCTCTCAAGCCAGACTCGGTCACGGAACCGCAAGAACCTCCTGCTCGGTGACAATCCAATCCAGCCGCCAATCATGAGCTTCGGCGGGGATCACCGCTACCGCCTGCACCGCAAAGGCAAGGCCAATCGTTGGGGTAGGGTGGGCTGCCAGCATCCGGTCGTAGTAGCCCTTGCCGTAGCCGAGCCGGTAGCCGCGCCGACAGAATGCCACCAGCGGCACAAGGGTAAGTTGCCATGCTCCCACTGGTGCAGGCACAGGCTGGCGCGGCTGGGGCGTACCATACACTCCTGCGGTGAGATCGGCGGGGGCGCAACTGGTCAGCCAACTATGCGCGAGATCGGGTGTGCCCCGCGCAACGATAGGCACAATCACCTGCTGCCCGCGTGCTAGGAGCGTTGCTAGCAGGGGCAGCGTATCCACCTCGCTGCGAAAGGACAGATACCCATGCACCACCTGCGCCGCCTGTACGAATGGCAGTGCCGCCACCTGTTCACAGATGACGGCACTCGCCCATGCGCGGTAGGCTGGGGCAAGCTGATCGCGGCGGTGCAGCACGTGCTGGCGCAGTTCCGCCTTCAGCGTAGGCTGCATCAGGCAGGTATCTCCACCGCCCGCCTGAGCGGCAACTGTTCGCCGAGTGCCGTGCCTTTATGCCAACACTTCTCCACACTCACCCCATCGCGGTAGTTGCCGAGATAGTACAAGCCCGGATAGCGGGCTTCGCTCTCCTGTAGCACCGCAAGGCGGGCCGCATGCCCGGCGACATATTGGGGGATCGCCCGCTCCCAACGTGCAATCCGCACAAAGATCGGCTCGCCGTGTGCGCCAATCAAGTCGGCGTGTTCGCGGCGCACCAGATCAACGAGCGCGGAATCATCGTATTCGGCGAGCTGGGGCATCCGTGCCCCGCCCACAAACGTTGTGGTCAGCACGCTGCCTGCGGGCGCACGTCCAGCAAACAGCGACGAGGGGTAAAGAATGCCTAGTACACTGCGCCGCTCACGCGCTGGACAGAGCACCCCGAACCCATCGAGCGGATCGCGGACATCCTCACGGCGGTAGCCGAGATGGACAATCGAGAGCGGGTAGCCGGGCATCGTAGCAAGGGCCCGGCTCGCCTCTCGATCAAACACGGCGATTAGCTCCGCGAGCACATGCGCGGGAGCAGCCAACACCACCTGCGCGGCCGTCACCGTGACTGGTTGCTGATCGCGGAGCACGGTTGCCGTCCAGCCCTGTGGGGCGGGGTAAAGGCGTTGCACGGGGGCATTGAGCCACACCTGCTCGCTCCCAAGAGCCTGCGCTAGGGCGTGGGGCCATGTGGCCAAGCCCTCGCGGAAGCTGAACATCACACTCTTCTCGCGCTTGGGCTTGGGTTGGGCCGGGTCGCCATTGGTGCGCGGGGTGGCTTTGCTGGGCTTCAAAGTGAAGGCTTTGGCGAGCATCCCGCGTAGGATACTACCATGCTGCTGCTCAGCTTCCCACAGGGCTGGGAACGTTGCCTGCACCGAGAGAGCTTGCGGATCGCCGGCGTAGATGCCGGACACAAACGGATCAACTAGGTGCTGCATTGGCTCACGGCCAATGCGCCGCGCAAAGAATGCAGCAACACTTTCATCTGGGGTACGGGCGGGCGGGAGCAGTGGTTCGGCTAGCATCCGCAGCTTGGCGATGGGCGAGAGTAGGTCACTTTTGATCAGTGCAGGCGGTGAGGTAGGGATCAGGGTGGGCTTGCCATTCAGCACAATGTAACGTTTGCCGCTCCTGCGATCAGCCGTGAGCCGTTCGGCTTCGATCCCAAGTGCGCTGAGTTGCTGCCAGATTGCTGGATCACGATTGACGACGGTGTTGGGTCCATTCTCCACCACGAAGCCCTCTGGCGTGACTTCACTGCGGATTGAGCCGCCCACCTCGTTGCGGGCTTCCACCACGACCACTCGCGCTCCGCGCTGATGCAGCGCATATGCTGCTGCCAAGCCACTGATGCCTGCGCCAACTACCAGTACGTCATAGTCGGTTGCCAATGTATCGAGCTTTTGCATAGGTTTACCCTGTCACTAAAGCCCGTGCGTGAAACTCACACGGGCAATGTTGCTGCCTACCTACAGGGTACTACAGATGGGGAGCTTTGATGCGTTTAATCCAGTTAACGCCGGGTGGATTTTTCTTGTCTGGATTGAAGGGAAACCAGCCCAGTTCAGCCCGGACGGCCTGTTCTTTCAATTCGGTTGCCCCCCAGATAAATGACCCTCCTGTGATCCCAAGCAAAGCACTCCAGCCTGCATCGGGGAGAAACAGCGTCGTGATGATCATGAGGATACCGAGTGCCATTGGGTAAGGCCACCACAGATAGCCGCCGAAGCGTTCGAGGCGGATCACCCAGTAGAAGCCGAAGCCAATAATCCCAAAACTAAAAAAGCCAAGTGCCAGACCTTCCCACATCATGCTGATTCTACCTCCGCGTATTCACGTTGGGCAACGACGCTTTGCCGCTCGGTGAGCGTAGGGTGCGGCGCAGGGTGGTGCGGTATCGGCGCATTGATGGGGTAGCCCTGCGGCTCACGATCTAGGAGATCTTCAGTCGTGCCCATACCGGCAGCCAGATAAGCCGCATGGCGCGGGTTTGCTGGATTGGCGGGGGCATGCCCTTTCTTAATCCGATTCTGCTGGCGGTACATCTCCAGTGCATCCCACATCAGTGTAATCCCGATGATGCTCGCTACGCCCGATAGCGTAAGCAGCACATCGGCACTTACGTTGGGCATGATACTCGGCATTAGCAGCGCGGCGATGTTTAGCCCAACCCCAGCTACCGCCAGCACAACAATGGCAGGCCAGATGTTACGGCTGTGCGCTTCGAGCCAACGCACGCCGACATGGCCCCACCAGATTCCCAGAAAGGTGGCAAGTGCCATCCAGAAACCAGCGAATTGGAGCATACTCTTTTCCTTCTAGGCAGATACAGCAGATTTAACGGGAATACATCGCTAAAAACTGTGCATACGATCATGCCTTTTATTGTACGGTGCTCGATGATACGTGTCAACCTACGCTCAATGGCAAACAGTTCTGCGCTCATTTTGCATGAAAAGCAATCCAATGCACGAGATGCACATGAAAAACACCCCTTGCACTGCGTTCAAAGCGGTGCAAGGGGATTAAGAAATGGTGAGGGTTTCTGGTTTCGATCACGTTTAGCCAACCACGAAGGGCCAATACTCCTCCGGTAACGTGCTTGGGGCAAGTGGTGCAAGGGTTAGTCGGGATAATGTTCGGAATGCTCAGGTGCGTGTTGATTGGGAAGCTCAGCCTAAACGAAGGCAAGCTCCTAACCTAGCGCATGCGCTGGAACGTCACTGCATAAGACAAGCAGCGAGGGTGTGGTTGGGGTAGAGATTGGGTTGGTTGCGTCGGTGGTGGTTGGGAGGCTACCGCGCTCGTGCCTTGTCCCTGTGTACAAGGCACGAGCAACGCAAGGCTAGATGAGGCAAGGGGGGGGGCTAGTTCACGCGCACAATCGTCAGCTTCATGATCCCATCTGGGGTCTGAACGGTGACTTTCTGGCGGGGCTTCTTGCCCAGCAAGGCAGCACCTATCGGGGATTCGTTGGAGATTTTGCCCTCACGCGGCGAGGCTTCTGCGCTCCCCACGATAAACCATGTCTCATCCTCATCCTCACCATCCACACGTACCGTGACCGATGAGCCGATGCGGACTTCTTTCACCCCGTTCTGGTCATCGTCAATCAGCTGTGCTTTGGAGAGGATCGTTTTAATTTCGTGGATACGCCCTTCAAGCAGGGCTTGGGCTTTCTTCGCATCCTCATACTCGCCGCTTTCGGAAATATCACCCAGCTCTTTGGCGGCGTTGATGCGTTCAGCAACATGCTTACGTTCAGTGGTAATCAGATATTCCAGCTCGGCTTCGAGCTTCACTTTCCCCTCGCGGGTTAGATATTGCGGCTTATCACTCATCTTCCATACTACCTTATCTGTCAGTTGGGTGCTGATCCGCATAGCATTCTGCGGATCGTGGAGCGGGCAACACAGGTGTTAGGATAACGAAAAGAACTGAGAGAAATCTCCCAGTTGCCCGCGACAGTTCGCTGTTTGTGACCCATTGCAAAACGAACTGCCATGCAGTTCTTTATTATACGCATGCCTTTGCTTTTTGTAAAGCACCTTGACGAAAGCAGGTGAATCCGTTATTATCGCAGTAAATGTAGGGAGCCTACGCAGAGCAAAAGGCGGCAACCCATCCGATGAGCAATCCGACCCTCAACCCGACCATCTTCCGCGCCTACGACATTCGCGGTCTGGTGGATATAGACCTAACTGATGCGGTGTTGCGCCAGATTGGGCAAGCGGCCGGAACGCTCTTCCGGCAGCAGGGCGGGCACACGCTTGTTGTTGGGCGTGATGTGCGTCCCAGTTCGCCGCGCTTCCAAGCCGCCTTGATTGACGGCCTGCTGGCAACAGGGATGGATGTGATTGACATTGGCGAAGTGGCCACGCCCGTGATGTATTTTGCCGTCGAGCATCTGCGTTGCGATGGTGGGCTAGTTGTTTCTGCGAGCCACAACCCGCCTCAATACAATGGGGTCAAGCTACGCCGGGCCCACCCCACCTACGGCAGCGAGCCGTTGCCCAGCGAGAGCTTGCAGCAGCTTGCCACGCTGGCCCAACAGGGCCACTTTGTGCAGGGAGTCGGTACACTGCGGCAGCACAATATCAGTGATGCCTATGTGCGAAGTGCCGCCCACGAGCTTCAGCTGCCTACTGGCGCACGCCCGCGCATTGTGCTGGATGGTGGCAACGGCGTAGCAGGGCCACTCGCGCAGCGGATGCTGACAGCCGTTGGGATAGATGTGATCCCGCTCTTTCTAGAGCCAGATGGAACCTTCCCCAATCATCATCCCGATCCGTTGAAAGCTGAGAACCTGCACGATCTGATCCAGACGGTGCGCCGCACTGGAGCCGATCTTGGGATTGGCCTCGATGGCGACGGGGATCGGCTGGGGGTGGTTGATCGAGATGGGAGCATCATTTGGGCTGATCGCTACCTGATCGTGCTGGCCCAAGCGGCCCTTGCGCGGCGCAAAGGGGCCGTCGTTTTTGATGTCAAGTGCAGTGCTGTCCTGCCGGATGCGATCCGGAGCTTCGGGGGCACCCCGATTATGTGGAAAACAGGCTACCTCAACCTCTCAAGCAAGATGCGTGCCACTGATGCTGTCGTCGGTGGGGAGCTGAGCGGGCACACGATTGCGCCGATTCCGGGCCACTACTATGACGATGGGGCGTTTGCTGGGGGCTTGCTGATGCAGGCCCTCTACCAACTTGGCAGCCCCACCGCCCCCCGCACGCTTGCAGAGTTACTGGCTCCCTATCCGGTGCTGCCGTCGCTGACTGAAGGGCGCATACCCTTCACTGAGAGCCAAAAATTTCAGGTGGTGGAGTATGTGCGGGCCCAATTTGCACCGCACTATCCGGTGGTTGACATTGATGGGGTGCGGGTAGATTTCGGCGATGGCTGGGGCCTGATCCGCGCTTCCAACACCGAAGCGGCTATTACCACGCGCTTCGAAGCCACCACCCCTGAGCGCGTGCGGGCGATCCGCGATATGATGATCGGGGCCGTAGAAGATTTTCGGGCCCGTGCTGGTCATCACGAACCTGCCTAACAGGCGGCTTTCGCTGCCGCGAGGATGATACCGGTATGACGATCCGTCCCCGTTTTGTAAGCAGTGCGTGGCATGGCATTTACACGGTAGAGTTTACCCAAGCCTATGTTGAGCAAGCGTGTACGACGCTCGGTGCAGCGATTCGTCAGCGCAAGTTGACGTGCGTAGTGGCCTATGATACCCGCTTTATGTCGAACCTGTTCGCGCTGAGTGCCTACCACATCCTTGAACAGCACGGGGTCGCGGTCGTCTTGTGCCCTAGCCCAACGCCGCTACCGGCACTGCAATATTCGCTCAAAGCTGGTCAGTGTACGGTGCTGATCACCGCAGGCAACATGCCCTATTGGTATAATGGCATCACGGTGATTGAGCCAATTGGGGCGACGCGCCTGCCCGATGTGCGCCCACCAACAGCAGTGGTGGCATTTGCAAGTGGTGCCTTCCCGATCCCCGATCCACCGCCTAGCCCGCAGGCAATGGTGACAGCCGTTGAGCGCACCCGCGATGTGCGGGGGGAGTACCTCGATATGCTGCGGACTTTGATTGATCTCGATGCGATCCGTTCCGCAACCATGACGATCATCGTGGATGTGATGAATGGGACGACGGCCGGCTTGCTTCCCGCAGTGATTGGCGAAGGAAGCTACACCAAAGCAGTGGAGATTAACCGCGAAGCCGATCCCTTATTTAGTTACACCACCCCACTGCCCGCTGCTGCTAGCCTTGCCCGCCTGCGTAAGCTCGTCCACGAAAGCGATTCGCATCTTGGCTTGGCTTTCTCTGCCGATGGCACGGCATTGATGGTTATAGACAAAAATGGTGAGCCAGTTGATCCGCTGGAGCTAGCCCTTGTGTTGGCTAGCTACCTCGTGCGTCAGCAACGCCAGCGTGGGGTGGTGGTTGCGCCGCCGCCGCTCGCCGGATCGCCACTGGAAGCTGCCGCGCAACACCTTGCAACGTGGGAGCAAGCTCTCGGCTTCAAGGTGGAACTGAGCCAGCATGTGGCCGCACGGGTAGCCGAGCTAGCAGCGCAAGAGCATAATACGCTACTGATCGGGATGACGGCAGTCGGTGAGTGTGTGCTGAGCCGCTACACCTCCTACCCAGATGCGCTAATCAGTGGGCTGCTGCTGCTCGAGCTGATCGCCCGTTCGGGGGGCAGCCTGCGCTCTCAATTGGATGCCGTGCGGAGTCGGCTCGGCGCATCCAGCCCCTAAAGGAGGAGCACCGATGGATGCGATTAAGCCGCGATTAGCTTCGCTGGTACACTTGACGCGCCCCTTAGCTCTCGCCTTTGTCGGCATCGTGCTGATGTCGTTGGGCTTCGCTTTTCTGCTGCTCTGGCTGATCCAACCGGGACCAACCCCTGATCTGATCTACTACACCCTGCTCTTTTTTATCCCCCAGCCATGGCGGGCCCTGCTCTTGATTAGTGCTGGATTGATCGTGCTTGGGCTAGGTATCTGGTATCTGAGCGATATGGTTGTGCTGCCGCTGCCGCACGGCGCAGCCCACGAGGATGAGATTGTGGTCAGCTCGCGGCGCGACACCCGCCCGCTGCGGGTGGTAGTGATGTCCGGTGGTGCAGGCATTCTGGTGCTGTCCGATCTGAGCGAGAGCGTGCAGCGGATGACCTGCATCACGCCGGTACAAGACCCAGTCGAGTATTACTACCGAGCCTCGAATCTGGGGCAGCTGCCCAACATGTACTACATTGTGCCCACGCCTGATCCGCTCAAAGTCTATGCTGAACTGGATGACGGGACGCTGATTAATGTGATGCACATAGACCATCACCCGGAACTTGCCCCGCGCCACGTTGCCCGCCTGATGTTGCTGCCGAGCACCACGACGGGCCGCCTGTTGGCCCCGGCCGATGCCCCCGCCTTGCAGCAGCAGGTTGTCACCACTCCCTTACCCCAAGTCGTGCGGGATGCAATCCGCACTGCCGATGCGATCATTCTTGGTCCCGGCAGCCTATTCGAGAGCATTCTGCCTAACTTTCTGCTCGATGAGCTACGCGAGGCGGTGCAGCAAAGTCGGGCCCGCACGATCTATGTTTGTAATCTGATGACCGAGCCGGGCCTGACAACCGGCTTCAGTGTTGGCGATCATATTCGTCAGATCAAACGGTATGCTGGCTTCACGCCCGATTATGTGCTGGTGAATGTGCAGCGCATTGATCCCGACATCCGTGAAATTTACGCCGCCGCGCATCAAGTGCCGGTCTACCTCACGCCAGAGGAATACGAAGAAACCTCCGTGCCCGCTAGTGCCCAGATGTCCCAGAAACAGGTGCTCATTGAAGGGAGCGTGATTATCGAGACTGATCTGGCCAGCGCGGTGATCCAGTCGCGGGCATCTATCACCAAGCCGGGCGAGAGTCGGGCGGTGCGGGTGCTGCGCCACGATCCGGAGAAGCTCAAGCTGGCGATCCTTGAAGTGCTGCGCCGGATTTGATTCTTAGTCCAACATGCGCTACACTTTGGGTGAGGGGGAAGAACCTATGCTACTACTCTTTGAAGACATGGGGTGGCGCAAGGTCGCGCCGTTAGTCTACACTCGTCCGGTATTCGATATTCGGTGTGGTGCGTTCACGCTGCATGAGCGTGTGCGGGCATTCTTCTTGAGCCGCCCCGATCTGTGCGATCAAGCCTATCTCGCACCGTGCCTACCGCTAGCTTCGCTGAGCCTCTATCGTCCCCACCTAAAGCACACTACACTGGGGTCTCCAACACCCGCTCAAGAAGCGGCTGGTTTGGTAGGCTTGGCCCGCCCGCACTTGATGCCCGCCTATGGTCCAGCGACGGGCTTATCGGCCATGCTGCACGAGAGCATGCCTATTACGCTGATCAATGGCCGCAGCTTGAGCCTGAGCTGGCTGCCCGATCTGCTCAACGAGCCGAACAATACGGTGTATGAGACCAGCACCGGCGATCTGCTCGGTGCCCGGCTCACGCCCAGCTTAGCCAGCCTTGTGCTCTACTACCTGCGCGAACAAGAATCTGCCGCCGCGCTGCACGAACTGCATCGCTATGCTCGCATCAAGCTGGTAGACGGCTTGCTGTATACCTATCCGTGGGATTTGATCGGGCAGGCGGGTGAGCAACTTGTGCGCGATGAGCCGTTGCTTGCGGCTCGCCTGCCGCGCTACACCGGCGATGATCCGCATGTGGTCGTGCGCGGTCATCCCGCGCATGTGTATGTTGCACCGACCGCAGTGCTGGAAGGCCCGATTGTGCTGGATGCCCGCGATGGGCCCGTGTTCCTTGATGATGAGTGCCACATCGAGCCATTTACGGTGATTCAGGGCCCAGCCTATATTGGGCGGCAGACGTTGGTAGCGAGTGCCCGCATCCGCGCCGAAACTAGCATTGGGCCTGTCTGTCGGGTGGGTGGTGAAGTCGAGGCGTGCATCTTTCAAGGCTTCAGCAACAAGCATCACGATGGCTTTCTGGGGCATAGCTGGGTGGGCGAGTGGGTCAACATTGGGGCAATGACAACCAATAGCGACCTAAAGAATACCTATGGCAGCATTCAGGTCGTGATTGAACAACTCGGCTCATTCAATAGTGGCATCTTGAAGCTGGGCTGTTTTCTCGCCGATCACGTCAAGCTGGGGATCGGCTTGCATCTGACGGGCGGTTCGATTATTGGTATAGGCAGCAGTTTGTTCAGTGTGCATATGGTTCCTAAAACCGTGCCGCCGTTTACGTGGGGCAGCGATGTGTTCTACGAGTATCGCCTTGAGCAGATGATTGATGTGGCCCATAAGATGATGAAGCGGCGCAACCAAGTGATGCCGCCCGCCTATGAACAGATGCTGCGCGAGGTGTTTGCGATGACGCGCCAAGACCGCAGCGAGGTGCGTCAGACGCGCATCCCGCCCTCGTCGGCGATGCACGAAGCGAGCAATCGCACACTAGCGGCTTTTGGGGTGCAGACGAACGAACCGCCGGTATCGCTTTCAGCATGAGCGACACAGCAACGCGGCGTGCACTCCAATCGCGTGCACGCCGCGCTTTTCATGGCTTGTGGAAGTGGGGCAGCGTTATTCTAGCCCAAAGAAGGCCTTGTTCTTGCCGATGTAGCTTTGCCACTCTTCGGGCACAGCATCTTCCGCAAAGATTGCCTGCACAGGGCATTCTGGCTCGCACGCGCCGCAGTCAATGCACTCATCAGGATTGATGTAGTATTGGTCGTCGCCTTCGTAGATGCAGTCTACGGGGCACACGGCCACACAGGCAGCATCCTTTGTTCCAATGCACGGCTCGGTGATAATGTACGCCATTGATCTAGCTCCTTGTGATCCTGTTCAGTAGTTTGGTTCCTTACTCTGCGTCTGTAAGCGTAACACTATCACATTTAAGGCAGGCTTTCAACGACAAAAGTCTCAAACCAGAGTTAAGCAGTACGAAAGGGGCAGGTTAGTAAAACGCCGTTGTTACTCTTCGATGGCTTGTTGCAAGCCAGATTGATCGAGAACGATCACCCGCCCCCGCGCCAATTCAACCAGACCTTCTTCAGCCATGCGGCGCAACACCCGCCCGACCATCTCGCGCACCGTGCCAGCCCGTTCGGCGAGTTCCTGATGGGTCAATTCAGCTGAGCCAGATGCGGCTTCGGCGAGCAGGTGGCGGGCGAGGCGGGCCCGTACCGAGCGGAATGCCAAATCTTCAACGAGCGTGGTCAGATCGCGCAGTTGTAGAGCCATTGCTCGGAGCATCGCTAGCGCAAGCTCAGGGTGCTGGCAGATGGTCTGGTGCAGCGCGGTGCGGGGGAGCAACAGCACCTCTACGGCACTCATGGCCCGCGCATTGGTTTGGTTGGGCATGGCATCGAACAGCGGCACAAGATCGAACAGCTCGCCGGGATTGACCATATCCAACACCTGCTCACGCCCATCTGCGGCCATTGTCGAGAGCCGCACGCGCCCCTGTAGCACGATAAACAGCCCCGGCGATTCCTCGCCGAGCGACATAATCTGCTGCCCAGCCCGGAAGTGATAGCGGCGTATGTGGCGGGCTAGCTCAAGCAGGATCGCTTCATCGAGGGCCGCAAAGATTGGTACGTGCTGAAGCTGGCGCAGGGTGGTGCTAAGCTTAGTAGGGTGGTTCATGCTGGCGGTCGGGCGGATGCTAGCGGAGTGGCTGGGTTAGGTTGGGCTGGGATACGCTCTTGCAGGCTCCGCACCGACCAGACATCTTCGCGCAGGGAGCGGATTGCTTCAACGGCTGCCGCCGCCCCCGATAAGGTGGTGACGGCGGGTACGCCGTGCCGGATCGCTGCCGTGCGAATGGCGCGTTCATCGTAGAAGCTGGCTTTGCCGCGAGTTGTGTTGATAATTAAGTGAATCTCGCCATTCTTGATATAGTCCACCACGTTGGGGCGGCCTTCGTTGACTTTGTAGATCGGCTGGACATCCAAGCCCGCCCGTTGCAAGAATGCTGCCGTGCCACTGGTTGCCAGCAAGCGAAAGCCTAACGCAAACAGCTTGCCCGCAATCGGCACGAGATTGGGTTTGTCATTATCGTTCACGCTCAAGAAGGCAGTGCCCTGCGTTGGGATGCGGTGGCCACAGCCCAGCAGAGCTTTGGCAAAAGCCTCGCCGAAGGTTGCACCCGTGCCCATTGCCTCGCCCGTTGAGCGCATCTCCGGCCCCAGTAGGGTATCTACGCCGGGAAAGCGCGACCACGGCAGCACCACTTCCTTCACATGGAAGAGGGTATGCTCCTGCGGATTGCTGCTCGGTGCGTAGGCGGCATAGTCGCGCAGGTCAATGTGGCGAACGGCGGGATTGGTGGGATCGGCGTGGCGGGCGGCAATTTGGGTCGCCACTTGCACCCACGCGATCCCATTGGCTTTGGAGACAAATGGGATTGTGCGGCTAGCCCGTGGGTTGACTTCGAGCACATAGACGATGCCATCTTTCATGGCATATTGGATATTCAACAGGCCGATCACGCCCAACTCCTGTGCGAGGCGCACAGTATAGTCGCGCATGGCTTCAACATACTGCATCTCGACCATGTAGGTGGGGATCACACAGGCACTATCGCCGCTATGCACGCCAGCTTGCTCAATCTGTTCCATAATCCCCGCAATCACCACGTGCTCGCCATCGCTGACGGCATCCACATCCATCTCGAAGGCATCTTCGAGGAAGCGGTCAATCAAGACGGGATGTTCCGGCGAGGCGGCGACAGCCTCGCGCATATAGCGTTCGAGGCTAGCATCGTCATACACAATGGCCATCGCTCGCCCGCCCAATACATACGATGGGCGCACCACAACGGGGTAGCCGATCTCTTGGGCTACAGCCAGTGCGGTTGCCTGTGAGCTAGCACTGCCGTGTGCGGGTGCAGGAATCGCTAGCCGATCTAGCAGCTCGCTGAAGCGATCCCGATCCTCCGCCAGATCAATTGCGCCCGGTGGAGTGCCCCAGATCGGCACCCCCGCTGCTTCGAGAGATCGCGCCAGCTTGAGCGGAGTCTGCCCACCAAATTGGATCAGCACCCCATCGGGCTGCTCAAGGTCTACAACGTTCAGCACATCTTCCAGCGTGAGCGGCTCGAAGTAGAGCCGATCTGCGGTATCATAATCGGTTGAGACGGTCTCTGGGTTGCAATTGATCATGATCGTTTCGTAGCCGAGCTTGCGTAGCCCAAAGACGGCGTGGCAGCAGCAGTAGTCAAATTCGATGCCTTGCCCGATGCGGTTTGGCCCAGAGCCAAGGATCAGGACCTTCTTGCGCGTTGTTGGCTCGGCTTCATCTTCCGTCTCGTAGGAGGAGTAGAGGTAGGGCGTGAAGGCGGGAAACTCTGCCGCGCAGGTATCTACGCGGTGGTAGGTGGGGGTTATGCCGAGTTCTTTGCGCCGCGCTCGCACGGCTATCTCGGCCGCAGGCAGGGGCGCAGGCACGGCGGGGACGGCACGCATCTGCACATTATAGGCAATTTGGGCATCGCTGAAGCCCATGCGCTTGGCCCGGCGCAAGACATCTGGCGTGAGCGTGGCAATGGTGTACTGGTGTAGCTCGTTGGTCAGCCGGACAATCTGCTCCATCTGGTGCAGAAACCAGCGATCTATGTGGGTCAATGCGGCGATCTGCTCCACGCTCATGCCTTGCTCTAAGGCCATGCGGATGTAGAAGAAGCGGTCTGGGTTGGGCGTGATCAGGTGTTCGCGCAGCCGCTCCCGATTCAGATGATCGCGCCCATCCCCGCCCCAGCCCATGCGCCCTTGCTCCAGCGAACGCCACGCCTTCTGGAAGGCTTCGGCAAAGGTGCGCCCGATGGCCATCACTTCGCCCACACTTTTCATCTGGGTCGTCAAGGTCGGGTCGGCTTCGGGGAACTTCTCAAACGTCCAGCGTGGAATCTTGACCACCACATAATCGAGGGTCGGCTCGAAGCTGGCCGGTGTGTTGCGCGTAATGTCGTTGGGCAGTTCATCCAGCGTGTAGCCCACCGCCAGCCGCGCCGCAATCTTGGCAATGGGGTAGCCGGTCGCTTTGGAAGCCAGTGCACTGCTGCGGCTGACGCGCGGGTTCATCTCGATGACATAGATGCGCCCATCGGTTGGGTTGACGGCAAACTGGACGTTGCTGCCGCCCGTCTCCACGCCCACCGCCCGCAAGACCTGCAAGCCCATGTCGCGCATCTGCTGGTATTCACGGTCAGTCAACGTCATAATCGGGGCAACTGTCACACTATCGCCGGTATGCACGCCCATTGGATCAATGTTCTCGATGCTACAGATAATCACACCATTGTCAGCTTTGTCACGCATTACCTCTAGCTCAAACTCTTTCCAGCCCAGCACGCTCTCTTCAATCAAAATCTGCGTGATCGGCGAGACATCCAGTGCGCGTTCAACAATCGTGCGGAAGTCTTCAATGTTATAGGCAATCCCCCCGCCTTCGCCGCCCAGTGTAAACGAGGGGCGAATGATCGCCGGAAAGCCCGTGTGGGTCACTACCTGCTGGGCTTCATCCCACGAGTGGGCAATGCCACTACGCGGCACAGCTAGCCCAATCTCGATCATGCGCTCCTTGAAGCGTTGACGGTCTTCAGCAATTGCTACCGCTTCGGCCGAAGCCCCGATCAGCTCAACCCCATGCCGCTCCAGCACGCCTTCGTGGTGCAGAGCCAGCGCAAGGTTCAGGGCCGTCTGCCCACCAACAGTCGGCAAGATGGCATCGGGGCGTTCTTTGGCGATGATCCGTTCGAGGCTGGCAACAGTGAGTGGCTCAATGTAGGTGGCATCAGCTAACTCTGGATCTGTCATAATCGTAGCCGGATTAGAATTGACCAGAATGACGCGGTAGCCGTCTTCGCGCAGGGCTTTGCAAGCCTGTGCGCCGGAGTAGTCAAATTCGCAGGCTTGCCCGATCTTGATCGGGCCTGAGCCAAGAATGAGAATACTCGTAAGGTCTGTTCGTTTGGGCATGCCGTTGGTAATCCATCCTAATATACGCGATGTGAAGGTCTTCTGTGAGGCATTATACCACGACCGCCTGAAGCCCATGCCTGTCGCCCAGCTCGGCCAACTTGCGCTTGCCGTGTGCCCGCGCACGATGGTACAATGGGTCTACGTCAGGTTGGTACGGCGACAAATGCTGTGCGCTGTACAACGCTGAACGTGGATGCCGACACACAATGTTTTGCAAGGAGGAAGCCTACGACAACCGAAGGGTATACCGCAGCCGGGAAACGCCTACACACCACCGAAGCCCCGCGCAAACGCGCTTTTCTAGTGGGGGTCGAAATCCAAGCCAACCCCTACCATTGGCCTGCCGAAGATTCGCTGAAGGAATTAGCCCTGCTTGCCGATACAGCGGGCTTAGACGTTGTTGGGACGCTGTACCAACGCCTTGAGCAGCCCATGCAGAAGTATTTCATTGGGGCGGGGAAGGTGCGCGAGTTGGTGGCCTTGCGGGAGCAAGACCTGTTCGATCTGGTAATCTTTGACGATGAGCTTAGCCCAACCCAAACCCGCAACCTCGAACGCGATCTGAACATCGGGGTGTTGGATCGCACCGCGCTGATCCTCGACATCTTCGCCCAGCATGCCCGCACGCACGAGGGGCGTATTCAGGTGGAGCTAGCGCAGTACGAATATCTGCTGCCGCGCTTGCGCCGCCAATGGACGCACCTTGAACGGCAGGCAGGCAGTGGTGGTGGTACATCGGCTGGGGGGGCGGTGGGCTTGCGCGGCCCCGGTGAAACGCAGCTAGAGCTAGACCGGCGGGTGATCAATCGGCGCATCGCTTTGCTGAAGCAGCAGCTTGACGCAGTGCATCGCCACCGCGAACTGTATCGCAAGCGGCGGCGGCAGAGTGGGGTGCCGATTGCTGCGCTAGTGGGCTACACCAACGCGGGTAAATCTACGCTGCTGAATGCACTTGCGGGGGCGAATGTGTTGGCCGAGGATCGCCTCTTTGCCACGCTCGATCCGACTACCCGCCAGATTGAGTTGCCGGGCGGCAAGCCCTTGCTCTTGACCGATACAGTCGGGTTCATCCAAAAGCTGCCCACCCAACTGATTGCCGCGTTTCGCGCCACGCTGGAGGAGATTAACGAAGCCGATGTGCTGCTGCATGTGCTCGATATTACCCACGCCAACGCACAGGAGCAAGAGCAGGTCGTCGAGGCGACCCTGCGCGAGTTGGGGGTGCGGGATCGGCCGATCATTACGGTGCTCAACAAGATTGACCAGATCGAGGGCGTGCATGCCGACAATGCAGCCGGCATGGCGGTAGAGCTAGGGCTGCCTGCCGATTTCGTTGCGGTTTCAGCGCGGTGTGGCTGGGGCTTGGAGCAGCTGCGCGAGCGGATTGAACAAACCCTCGCGGCGGCTATGGTTGAGCTGGATGCACTGATTCCCTATCAGCGCAACGATCTCGTATCGCTATGGCACGAACGTGGGGTGGTTGCCTCGCAGGAGTACGGCGAAGCCGGCACGCATGTCATTGGGCGTGTGCCGCGTGAGCTGTCCTACCAGTTCACGGCTTTTGTACAGGCGGTGTAGAGGCTAGGGGGGCGCAGGCAGATCGCCGTGCCTCGGTTCCCTACCCACCAAACAACGCAGCCACGCG
>CALCJV010000047.1 GCA_937967405.1 uncultured Chloroflexales bacterium
GCCAGCACGCCAAGCGTATCGCCGCCACGCTAGAGGGACACACACAATGACTAGCCTCGCCACCCTTGCCACACACCGCAACGACCTGCTCAAAGCCGAGCTTGCCGCCCTGCTGCACAATCTGGGCAAGCTGAGCAGTAATTTTATTGTAGAACACACGGAGCCAAAACCAAGTCCAAGTACCGATTTTAACTACCAGTATATTACGGGCATTCTTGCCAAATGGTGGACTGATCACTGCTCTAGTTTAGTTCCACCTACTAGACAACGTTTTGAAGATGTTTGCACCAAAGCATCTCAAGCAGCAACGTATGATTTCCTCGACTATCCAGTCAATGCTCGAAACGTGCGTGCATGGTTTCAGGAACGCTGCATAAAACTTCCTTCACCCCTCGATGACAAAGCCTATGCATTCGGTGAGTTTAGCGAGTTTCACAAGGGGTGGAAACCAGATGATCAAAACTCGCGGCTCCTTGAGATCTATCGTGATGATAGCGGGAACGGATTTGTTCCACAGGCAATCCGTCTCATCCATATCGCCCACGATGCAGCATCCGGTGGTGAGAAGCAATATGTAGGCGGCATAATGCCGCAAACGAGGTCTGGCAGTCCTGAGGCTGTGTATGGTACAAGTGCTTACGGGCGAGAAGCGCAGATTGAGTTACCCGTTCTGGATGGGAAGCGCAAAAGCCTCATTGAAAGTGTTTTAAACAGTGCTAAATGCTATCGTGAGCAATACAGCGATGCAGAGCAAGCCCTGCGTACTGGCTTGGGCGACACCCAACGCCCAATCAACGATGTTTCGCTCTGGGATCTGAGTGCTGCGACTGCCGCCCTCTTCAAAGCCGCTGCCGCCGCCGCTGTCCTCACCGGCTGCATTCCCTCTGTGGCGAATGCTCGCTGGCGGCTGCTCGCCATCTCCTTTGATGGGCTTGGCTTTTGGGGGCAAGCCCACCACATCCCCGACCTGCTCGCCCGCCGCGAGGCAGTGCGGAAGGGCTTGGATGCCGTGCGTGCGCTACTCGAAGTCACTTATCCGCTCGGGAATGAAATCTACCGCGATGAGTACGGCAGCGTCTTTGTCGTGCCCGATTGCGCCAATCTGCTCAAATTGCCCGCAGAGGATAGCCAATCGCTCGAAGACCACATTCGGGTTGCGTTCAACATCAGCGATGCAACCGGCGTGGCCGGCGAATTGCAGCCCCAGCTATACCTGAGCGAACCATACGCGGGCAAACAGATCAAGCTCGCGCAGGTCCTCGATCAGCGCAGCCACACCAACCACGCCGATCTGGAGCAGATCAAGCAGGCTTGGGGGGGTGGAACCAACGCCCCCATCTGCACCGTCTGCGGGGTGCGTCCTGTTGGCTATCGGCCCACTGCACTGTCGGCAATGAATCTGCCCCACTGGGCGACATCGAAGAAAGCAACGGAGCGCAACCTCTGCTGCGTGTGCCTCGCGCGGCGCGGGCGGCGGGCAGCCGATTGGGTTGCCAATATTGCTAATACGGATAACGCCCTCCAGCACACTATCTGGACGGACGAAGTGGCGGATCAGCACGGGCGGCTCGCCCTGATTGTCGGGCGGTTTGAGCTTGATGGCTGGCTCGATGGTACGCTCATTGCCACCCTCCAAAAGTCGGCATCGTTTGCCCGCATCCAACGCTGCTGGCGAACCACCCGCACTTTCTGGGACGAGGTGGAGCAGACGACCATTCCACAGACACTGGCGCAGGACTGCCAACCGCGCTGGCAGATCACACCTGCCAATGCTGCTGATCTCGCCAGTAAGCTGGGGGACTACCACGCCTACGAATTGGATGTACAGGGCCGCCACCTGAGTGTCTGCTGGGACCCAGTTCGCAAGCTGTTCTGGACAACCGACAACCTCGCCTACATCGGCAAGCTGCTCCCGGAGCAAGTGGGCAGCGACGACCCCTTGCAACGTCTCCACAAGGCAGTTGAAGGGCAGGACCTTGCTATCTATGAGCCGGGCGGCTACGGGCAAGCCCGCGCCCTGAAGCTGGTAGCGGAGAACTGCACGATTGATGAAGCCCAATCCTACACCCCGTATATCCCGCTCGTCACCGAGCCAGCAATCTTCCTTGCGCTTGTTCCTGCCATCCATGCCCTTGCGGTTGCCACTGCAATCAAGGCGAAATATGACTGTGAGATGGGGCGCGTCAAGGATCGCCTGCCGCTGCACCTCGGCATCATCTTTGCGCCGCGCCGCACCCCTATGCGGGCACTGCTAGAAGCAGGCCGCACTATGCTGAAGTTTCCATTTGCATGGGAGGAGTGGCACGTAGACGTAGCAACGAAAGACCCAGCACAGCCCTACCACCATGTCACCCTCACGCGCAATGGGCAGAGCCTCACATGGCACTATCCCGCGACGATGGGCGATGGCACGACCGACGACCAGTGGTATCCCTATCTCTTGACCAGCGACCCCCAGCAGCCACAACAGGCACTCGCTGCCACTGATTATCGGCACGTCAAAGACCTCTGCGAAGGTGATACCGTCTACATCCGCCCCTCGCGCTTCGACTTCGCGTTTCTCGATACCACTTCACGCCGCTTTGCGCTGCATTACAATCAAGCTGGGCGGCGCAGCGATAGCCGCACGCGCCCCTATCT
The DNA here is from genome assembly GCA_937967405.1 of uncultured Chloroflexales bacterium. Lineage (GTDB taxonomy): Bacteria > Chloroflexota > Chloroflexia > Chloroflexales > Chloroflexaceae > JAAUTZ01. The sequence continues at coordinate 2,641 of CALCJV010000047.1, forward strand.
GCTGGATGACCTCAGCCGCTTTGAGGATAGGTGGGCTACCTTGCGGTTGCTAGAACGCACCCAGACCTACCAGATCATCCAGACCATCGAGGCGACCCGTGCGCTCTGGTTTGGCAACGACGCGGATGCCCAGTCGCGGGGTGATGCCACCTTCCGCCAGTTTGTCAGCGATACGCTTGCCGATGCGCCGTGGCCTGACAAGAAGAAATGGTGGGCATTTAATGCGGACGAGCGCGAGCAACTCATTACTGCCGGCGTGCGTGGCGAACTGGCCGATCTCGCCGAACTGTATTTTGAAATCCTGAAGCAGAGCTAGCAGAGAGAGGAACCCTGCGTATGAGCATCTACACCTGTTATCCCTATGTGATGATGACCATTGATCCCGTCCATATTGGCACGGGGGGCTACCGTCTGGGGCGCGTGGACAATAGCATTATGCGCGAGCCGGGCACGCGCCTGCCCAAAATCCCCGGCACCAGCCTGCACGGAGCCGCCCGCACCTATGCTGCCCGGCTCTATGGCGATCTTGCTGCTGCCGGAGCCACCCACAACATCGAGAACCCTGAGCAGCACCCTGTATGCTACACCTTTGGAACCATAACCCACTCCGGCGTGGTCAGCATCTCGGATGCGCGGCTGTTGCTCTTCCCCGTCGCATCCATGCATGGTCCAGTCTGGGTCACGACGCGGCAGTTGCTTGATGAGGCAGGCTTTACCTTGAATGGTGCAGAAGGCGAGCCTGCTAAAGAGCAGGTCTGGTATACTGGCAAGGTGCAGGACAAACTGAACCTCGGCTGGCTGATGCTGCCCGTAGAGAAGCAAGAGTTAACGATCACCCCACCTCATGCAATCAAGTGTGAGGCGCGCTGGACAGCGATCAGCACCAAGATCGTCATTGTCCATGCCGCCCTCTTCGCGGCAATTGTCAACAGCAACCTTGAGGTGCGTACCTCGGTGAGTATTGATCCAAAGCGGGGCGCAGCCGAAGATGGCGCACTGTTCACCTACGAGGCCCTGCCGCGTGCGACCTTCCTGAGCTTCGATGTGATCGTTGATGATTACTGTGGGAAATTCGACAAGGCGAAAAAACCAGAGTGGGACTGCCCAGAGTGGGACTGCCCCCTCGCTGTGGTTGATGCGGGGCTGCGCCTGATCGAGTGGCTCGGCATTGGCGGTATGGGTACTCGTGGCTTCGGGCGGGCGGCGATGCTAGGGCATTGGGATGTGGCGAAGGGTGCGGAGGCGAAACAATCATGACTGTGACAAACCTTGATTACCTCGCCGCCAAGTACGCGCAGGCAGTTATCGCGCAACTACAAGGAGTTGACAAGTCAACGGTCGAAAATGCCATCACAAAGGTGCTGGGCGTGCTGCAAGAGCAGGGCGTGTATGCCTGCTTTGTCTTCGCCCTCTCGCGGGCGAGGTCAGCCAATAACGAGTCGCAGAGCATGCAGGCGATTGTGAGCGAGATGGCAAAGCTGCTTCAAGAGCTTGATTTCGCGGTTACTTACGAGAAAGATGCTGAAGCGACGCTCAAGCAGGTTGCCGAACACATCACCAAAGACCTTGAGCGGCTGTTGCTGGCGAAAGATGTGCTGGAGCAGATGCTCATCTATGCCCGCTATGGCGCGAAGGCACGCAAGGATACGGATACCGTACAAGCCCCCCCGACCGAAAATCAGCAGCAGGGAGCATAGGACTATGTGGCAACGGTATCAACTAATTCTGCGGGTGCTAGCACCAACCCATATCGGCTGGAACAAAATTGGTAATGTGCAGCGTACCCGTCCCTACGTCACTGGACGGGCCCTGTGGGGCGCACTCACGGCGCGGCTTACCCGCGACCAGTACGCCACGCCCACCGCAGACAACTACCGATCCACGGGACAGTGGGTACACGAGCATCTTGCGCTGCCCTATCTCTACCCCGCCGTGCAGCACAATGGTAGCTACCGGCTGCTGCTACCGTGGGACGACACAACGCCCTCGCGCATCCTGAGTAGCTACAGCAGCACCGCGCTCGATCCTGCCAGCTATGCCGCCGATGAAGGGCTACTGCACGAAGTCGAATACATTGCCCCGCACACCTGCGACAGCGGCGAGCCGGTCTATCTGGTTGGCTTCCTCTTCCTCGATACAGATGCAATCAGCCAAGATTGCCTGATTGCATTGCGCCACGCTCTCCAGCGGCTCCAGATAGGCGGCGAGCGTGGCTATGGCTGGGGGCGGCTCAGGCTCGTAGATCTGTCGCTGTGTGCGCCGTGCACCTCGTGGGATCTCTTCTGCACCACCTATGCAACAGACCTGAGTGACTTGCGCCCGCACCTGAAACTGGAACAAGGCAGCCCCCTACTGGCGCACGCCATTGCGACTGGCGGGCACGCGCAGGGTGAGCTAGAGCCGCTCGTCGGACGCGAGTGGGCAGAGGCTGGGGCTGGGCAGCAGCTCGCCTTCAGTGGCGTATGTTATGCGCCCGGTGCCACACCCACCCAGCCAACCACCTACAAAATCGGGGACTATGGCATCTGGCATCCCCCCTCATGACGCGCAGCCCCCGCCCGATCCCCCCAACCACACCGTGTATGGGGTGGTGCTGCGGCTGATCCGGCTGCGGCACATCCTGCATGCGACCCCGCAGAGCTTTGCGTCTATCGCGGCGGCCCTGCCCGATGACTACACTGCCGATGCCAGCGGGCAGCGCAAACTCCTGCGCGACATCGAAGCCTTGCAAGCAATCGGCTATACCATCGAGCAGCGCACCCAACCAGCACCTCCGCACTGGCACATCCGCATTGGGCCACCGCTCCTCTCCGATCAGGATGTGCAAGCACTGCGCTACATCCGTGCTGCGTTCCCTGACGGCAGCCCCTACACCCCGCCTGTCGCGCAACTCCTTGAGGCACTCACTGCCCAGCTTACCCCAGCCCAGCGACAGGTGTGGCAGCGGCCGCTCGCCGTGCAGCTGGCCGTTGCGCCCGTCCAAGATTACCAGCACACCGCGGCACTGTTGCAGTGGCTTGAGCAGGCGATCCGCGACCGCCACCAGATCAGCCTACGCTACCACGCTCGTCAGCGCGAACACCCGATCTGGCATCCGCGCCTCGATCCGTACCAGATTGTCTATCAGGATGAGCAGTTCTTCCTCGAAGCCTACAGCTATGGCCGCAACCGCATCTTGCAGTTCCGCCTCGACCGGAT
>CALCJV010000048.1 GCA_937967405.1 uncultured Chloroflexales bacterium
TGTTATGTCTGAACTACCCGTCAAGTCAGCATTGATTGCCTGCACCTGCTGCCCATCCAGCACGCGCTCCTGTTCGCTACCATCATCAAAGCCGACCATCGAGACCCGCACCGCCGCGCCCTCTAGCAGCCATGGACGATCAGCCCATGCCATAAAGATGTCACCGTCCTGCTTGATCCGCTTGAGTACCTCGCGGTTCGCCCCGCCGCGGATCGAGTTGGTTGCCAGCAGGCCCACGCGCTGGGCGTTGCCTGTGACCAGCTGGGCGCGGGCTTGCTCAAACCAATAACACACAAAGTCAGCACTTGCTGGAATCCGACTACGATAGCACGCAAAGAGATGATTTACATAGCTGTCGCCAAGTTCGCTTCGTATCCGATTGCCACCCAAGAAGGGCGGGTTGCCGATAATCACATCGGCGCGGGGCCATGCGGGGGCGGTGGGCGTGCCCTCTGCCGTGAAGGTGAGGATCGCATCGCGCTGCTCAATCGTGGTGAGCGGCTGCAAGATCGGTTCGGGCGCATCCCAATAGCCATTCGTGCGCCGCCACTGCCAATAGCCAATCCACAACACGATCTGTGCTAGCTCGGCGGCGAACGGGTTCTTCTCAATCCCATAGAACTGGTTGGGCGTTACACCGAGCGGCGGGCGGGTCAAGCCCACCCCTTCGGCCACATTGCCGACTTCTTGTTCAAGGTCTTTGAGTTGCTTCAAGGCCACATACAAGAAGTTGCCACTGCCACACGCCGGATCAAGCACGCGCAGCATGGCCAGCCGCTCGACAAACTCCTCAAGCTGCGCCTGCGCCTTCGTCCGATCAGATTGCTTGCGGCTTTCCAGCAATTGCTGCACCTGTGCCTGCACCTGTGCCCATTCGCGGCGCAAAGGCTGCATCAGCACCGGCTCGACAATCAACAGAATGTCATCTTCAGAGGTGTAGTGTGCGCCGAGCTGCGAACGTTTGGACGGATCGAGCGCACGCTCAAACAGCGTGCCAAAGATGCTTGGCTCCACCGCACTCCAATCAAGTTTGGCAGCTTGGGTCAGGAGCTGAATCTCATCCGCCGTAAGGTCAAGCACGGGGGTCGTATCGAATAAGCCGCCATCGAAATGCGGGATACGGGCACTGCCAGAAAACCCGCCAGTTTGCATTTTGCTAAATAACTCGTTGATGCGGGGCACAAATGAAGAAGGGTCGTTGATTGCAGCACGGAGGTTTTCCGTCAAGAGTTGCTGTGGCAAGAGGTGAATATCCTCAGCAAAGAAGGTAAACAGGAGCTTCATAAAGAAGTGGGCCACCAGCTCGGCGGGGTAGCGTTGCTCAAGCAGGCGGGTCACCTGCACCAGCGTGCGTGCGGCTTCTTGGGTGATCGTCTCGCGGGTCTCGGCGGGGCGCAGGCGTTCAGGCTGGGTCAGGGCATCGCGCAGCAGATCGCGGGTCGCTTGATTGATGAGATCAGCGTTGGTGAAGCTGATCCGGCGCGTGGGCGTACCAGTGAATTCGATGGAGATCATGTAGCGGGCTATGTCGGAGACAATCAGCACCGGGGGGTTGCCAAGATCGCTCCGATAGAGGGTCAGTTGTTGGTAGGCCTCCTCCAGATTCTTGCCCTTAGACTTATACTCCCACACGAATTTGCCCGCATGCCAGACATCAGCGCGGCCCGCCCCGCCGCCGGACTTGGCGAGCGGCTGTTCAAAGCGATAGATGTCCTGCGTCGTCGGGTCATCGTAGGGGGCGAGAATATCGAGCAGGGCGCACAGATCGCGGAAGTGCGATTGGGCCACTGCGATTTCGTTGGCACTCACTGCGGCCCACTTCTCGATAAATTGCTTGGGGGTTAGGGCGGCTTGGCTCACAGGTTGGCTCCTTTGGCCTACAAACACTGTTTCGTATGACAGAGATTATAGCATAGCGGGGTGGCTTTCCCCCCGCCCCAAAACCGCGCAAATCCCCTATACTATAACTACGCCATCCGTATGGAGTGAGTCAAACGATAGGAGCCAAGCCGATGGGAACCATCAAAATTCCGACCAAAGCACAACGTGATGCACGCCTGATGCAGCTTGCCGCCAAGAAGCTGGCCGCCAAAAAGCACCCCGACGAAGTTGCTGACCTGCTCTGCAAAACCGGCGACATCTATTGGAATGAAGCTACCGAGATTGTAGATGAGGTGCGCTACAATCGGCGGGGCATGATTGCCATGTATCAACTTCCGAGCGTAATCATCAGGAGTGGGCTGTACGCGGCACTAGGCCTGTTCCTGCTGCTGCTTGGAGGGCGCGTGCTGATCACTTATGGCTTGCCCACCCCGTTTCTCGCCCAGCTTCAGAATGTGCCGGTGGCGGGCGGGGTGAGCTTCTACGGGGCCAATGCAATGCACCCCTTGCTCAACCTGATCTTTGCGGGAGCGGGGGCGTTCTTCCTGCTGTTGGCGGTGCTGGGCATCGTGCAACCCTTGCTGATCATCCTGCTTTCGCCCGTCCTGAATAAGAGCCGCGTGATCAAAGAATAGCACCATACCCCCTAGCTAGGAACCATATGCAGCATCTCTACCTGCACATTCCGTTTTGCCATCGGCGGTGTTCCTACTGCGATTTCAACACCTACGCCAATCTCGAAGATCGGATTGAGGCCTACGTTGTCGCCCTGTGCGCCGAGCTGGCCCTGCTCCCTGTACCACCTGCATCGCCCACCAAACCAGCATCAGACGGGGTGCTAACCAGTGCCACGCTCGGCCCGACGATCTTCTTTGGCGGGGGCACACCGAGTATGCTCAGCCTGCCCCAGCTTGAGCGCATCTTGCAAGCCGCAGATCGGCTCGTGCCCGTGCAGCAGGCGGAGGTCTCGCTCGAAGCCAACCCCGGCACGTTGCTTGGTGCGGATATGCCCGCCCTCGACTATCTGCGCGGCTTGGTGAGCTTAGGCATTCGCCGCTTGAGTCTCGGCGTGCAAACCCTGCACGATCCGCTGCTGCGCGTACTCGGCCGCACGCACACCGCTGCTGAAGCCCAGCAGACCTATCGGCTAGCGCGGCGGGCAGGCTTTGCGAATATTAGTCTTGACTTCATGTTTGGCTTGCCGGAGCAGACCTTCGCCGATTGGCAGGCGGTAGTGGCTGCCCTGATTGCATGGCAACCCGATCACTTGTCGGCGTATGCGCTGATCCTTGAGGAGCGTACCCCCTTGTTCGCCCAAGTCACGAGCGGACGGGTGAGCGTGCCTGATGATGACCTCACAGGCGCAATGTATGAGCATGCGATAGAGCAACTGGCACTGGCGGGCTACCAGCACTACGAGATCAGCAACTGGGCGCGGGTGAGCACCCAGCCAGAGCTAGCACCGCATGTGCCGGCCTACGCCTGCCAGCACAATCTCGCCTACTGGCTCAACAGCGATTACCTTGCGGCGGGGGCGGGGGCGCACGGGCATATCTACCCGCACCGCTACTACAACATCCTCAATGTTGAGGCGTACATTCAGGCGGTACAGCAGGGCCAACGCCCCATTGCTGAGACAACTGATCTGAGCCACGCCGACCTGTGTGCCGAGACAATGTTTATGGGCTTGCGCCTGCACGCAGGCGTAAGCCGCACGCACTTCGCCCAACGCTGCGGGGTTGATCTGGATGCCACCTACGGCGAGACGCTGGCTCAGCTTGCGGCGCAGGGCTTGCTCGCACAGGATGCCCATGCCGTATACCTCACGGCACGCGGGCGCAATCTCGGCAACCGCGTGTTTGAACACTTTGTGTAATGCCCAATATCAAACATAGCCAACGAAAGAGTTTCTGCTATGCGAACATCAATCTTACCTCCGCCCAATGCCCTATATCCCGAAAGCGACGGGCAACCAATGGCTGAGAATACACTCCAATTTCGCTGGATTGTGGTGATCAAAGAGAACCTTGAAATCCTGCTGCGCCACGAACCACAGGTGTTCATTGCCGGTGATCTGCTCTGGTATCCGGTGCAGGGTGAGCCGACGATCCGCCGTGCCCCAGATGCGATGGTGGTGTTTGGGCGGCCACGCGGCGAACGCCGTTCGTATCTCCAGTGGGAAGAGGACAATATCGCCCCCCAGATTGTCTTTGAGATTCGCTCACATAGCAATACTGCGGCAGAAATGGCGGACAAGCTCGTTTTCTATAATACCTATGGCGTAGCCGAATACTACGTCTACGATCCGCAGACGAATGAGCTGAGCGGGTATCTGCGTGACACACCAGATGATGATTTGCGCGAGATCGCCGTGATGGCTGGCTGGCGTAGCCCACGGCTAGGGATCAGCTTTGATCTGTCTGGGCACGAGTTGCAGGTGCGCTACCCCGATGGGACACCATTCCTGACCCCGCTTGAGCTAGCGGAACGGGCCGAGCGAGCGGAAGCTGAAGCCGCCGCGCAACGTGAACGGGCAGCAAGTGAGCAGCAGCGAGCCACGAGTGAGCAACGCCGCGCTGAGCGGGCCGAGCAACTCAGCAGTGAACAGCGGCAACGGGCCGCCGCCGAACGGGAACGAGCGGCTCAAGCCGAGCAACGCGCCGCCCAAGCGGAACAACGGGCGGCCCAAGCGGAGCAGGCGGCGCAGAGTGAGCGTGAACGGGCGGCCCAAGCCGAGCAGGCAGCGCAGAGTGAGCGTGAACGGGCAGCCCAAGCCGAGCAACGCGCCGCTGCGCTGGAAGCTCGGTTGCGGGCGTTGGGGCTTGATCCGGCAATGCTAGATGGGGAAGGTTAGCTCGGCTCGTGCGGCCCGTGCTGATAGTAGGCGCAGATCGCTCGCAACGGGCAGCCATCCTCGCGGGTAAGGTACGCCTCGCGCCCGACTTGCACGCTGTACACCCGCCGCGCCGGTGGCCCATCGCAGCGCGGCTTGCGCGTTAGGCAGTAGCGCACACACTGCTCATTGATCAGCGCGTGGAAATCGGCGTAGAGCGTGGCCCAATCCTGCGAATCAGGCAGATCAAGATGGTCAAGCTGTTGCTGAATGTGCGCCTGCATCACGGCATAGCGCACCTGCTCCCAAGCGAGCGGTGGCTCTGGCTGAACCCGCGCAAACAGTTGGCGCGTGTAGGCATCCACCACAAAGAGCGCGTGCCCACCCGCATACAAGAGGATGACATCGGCGGTTTCGTTACCGATGCGCGGCAGGCGCAAAAGTTCGGCGCGGGCGGCAAGGGTGGGCTGAGCGAGCATGCGCCGCACATCGCCGTTGTGATGGATGCACAGGTAGCGACAGAATTGGATCAGCCCATCCGCCTTCTGGCGGTAGTAGGCGACGGGGCGCAGGAGTTCGGCGAGTGGCTCCGGTGCAGCGTGGGCGATGGCATGCGGGCTGAGCCAGCCGTGTGCCTGCACGCGCAGAATGGCCTGTTCTACCGCTTCCCAACGGGTACGTTGCACCAGCACCGCGCCGAGCAGCATCTCGAAGGCGGCATCGTCGCCAAAGATGGGCCACCAATCATGGGGCTGCCCGAAGTGGCTGTGCAGCCGCGCATAGACTTCCGCAAGCGTCCCACTCATGCTGCCGCTTGCACTACCGCCACGCTTGCCAGCCACGCCTGCACCGTCTCGACAAAGACCTGTGGCACTTCATCAAAGCAGCAGTGCCCACTATCTGCCAGCACGCGGATCGTGGCGTGTGGGGCATACAGATCACGCAGGAGATCGGCGAGGCTGGGCGGCAGCACATGGTCGGCTTCGCCCCACACGATCAACGTTGGCTGGGTGATGGCATCAGGGGCAATCTTCAGCACTAGATTAGGAAAATTGCGTGTGACAGCGAGGTAGGCTTCGGCTCCGCCCGACCGGCGGAGGGGCCCCGTGAACACCTCGATCAGCTCTGGGGTCACCAGCTCAGGGTAGCGGTGGTAGTTGGCCCGCAGTTGCGTCCGCACGCTGTTGCTCGTGGTAAAGCTGCGGGCGAGGGTTTCGCCGATCAGCGGCAGTTGCAGGATGCCGAACAGCGAACGTTCGAGCAGTGAAGGCGGCTCTTGGCGGGGGTAGCCGATGCTGTTGACCAACACCAGCGCGTGCACCGTGTCGGGGTGGGTAGCGGCAAGCTGCAAGCTGACTCCGCCGCCCATCGAGTGCCCAATCACGATGGCGGGCTGCTGCACAACGCTGCGGATGAAGTGGGCAACCTGTTCTGCCCATACATTGAAGCTCGGCGGAATGTGGGCGGGCAAGATCGAGGAGTAGCCGAAGTTGTGCAGATCAAGCGCATATACAGGGTGCGCCTGCGCTAGGAGCGGTACAACTCTGCGCCAATGTTCAAGGAGACCGCCGTAGCCATGCACCAGCACCATTGGGGTGGCCATCTGGGCTGGATGCAGGGTGGCTTGGTAGCGGGTGCGCCCAAGCGGGCTAAGGAGGTTGTGTTCGCTGGTCTGCACGCATGCCGAACGGGTGGTTGCTGTAGTCATGCTGTTGTTCCTTGCTGTGAAGATTCAATGCCTATAACTACTCTACCACAGTTCAGCCGACGCGGGTAGGTGGCAGGTGCGTGGGGCTAGATGGCAGGCAAACGGCTGCAAGTGAGCCGGGCTGGGTGGCAGAGGGGACGCTCCACGCATTACCTAGCCCCGACCCCTGCTACCCGCCCCTGTTGCCTAGCCGCCTACCTGATCGAGCAACTTCCACGCGCTGCCGACAAGCGGCACAAACCACGGGTCACCATCGTAGGGGATCGGCGCGGCGGGTAGCGGCGGCAGGGCCAGCAGATCATCATCTTCGGCAATGCCTAGAATGCGCTCGGCAAGCACCCGTCCGGCATAGCTCGCCAAGGCTCCGCCATGCCCGGCGTAGCCTGCCGCATAGTATAGCCCTTTGATCCCATCGAGCGTGCCGGCGTGGAACAGCCCATCGAAGGCGAGGCACACATTGCCGCCCCACGCATAGGCAATCCGCACGCCATGCAGCTGCGGAAAGACCTGTAGTAGCTCGTGATGCAGGCTGTGGGCGCGTGCGGCAATCGCCCCATCCTGATCGGGGCGGGTGATGTCGCGTCCGCCGTAGAGCAGGCGCTTGTCGGGTGTGAGGCGGAAATACGCGCCGACGTGACGCGAATCGTAGAAGAGGCGATTCCGCGGGCTGATGCTCTGGGCGAGCTGATCGGGGAGGATGTCGGTGGCGATGCTGTACGAGCCAACCGGAACGAGCCGCCGGCGTAGGCTAGGCGTAAGTCGGCCGGTGTAGCCGTTGGTGGCAACAATCACCGCTTGGGCCAGCACATCGCCGCGTGGCGTGCTCAGCAGGAAGCCGTGCCGCAGGCGGGCAATGCGCTCAACGGGCGTATACTCAAACAGCACCGCCCCCGCCCGTAGGGTGGCCTGCACCAAGCCCGCCACGAATTTGGCGGCGTGAACGCTGTAACTGGCTTCATCCAGTAGCCCTCCGGCAAAGCAACTCGCGCCGATCTCATCTGCTAGCTGCACACGGGAGAGCAGGCGCACGGGATGGCTGCACTCGCGCTGGAGCAGGGTAGCCTCACGGGACAGATCTGCCATGTGGTGGGCACGATTGGCAAGTACAATGTGCCCGCTATGGTGCAGGTGGCAATCAATACCTTCGCGCTCAATCAAGCTGACGGCATGGTCTACCGCTTTGAGCGAGGCGCGGAACAGCTTGCAGGCAACCTCAGAGCCATACTGCGCCGCAAGATCACGATACGAGCGGCTGAGACCGGTGAGCAGCATGCCCGCATTGCGTGAGCTTGCGCCCCAGCCCAAGGTACGCCCTTCGCATAGCACCACGCGCTTGCCGTGCCGGGCAAGGGTGTAGGCTGCGCCCAAGCCGGTGTAGCCTCCGCCCACAATCGCCACGTCGGCTTCCATTGGGAGCAGGGTGGTCGGGGCGGTGTTGCCGCTAGGGATGGTCACTGGCTCGGTTCCGTCTATACTCCACACGCTGGCAAGGTGGTAGTGGTGGGGGGGCTGTCCGTTGTTCATGTTCATCCCTCTACTGCTGGTTACTCCTCGTCATCCGGCTCGACAATAATCGGCCCTACTTGGGCTTCGGTCAGGTAAATCAGGTCTACCACGCGCAGTTCTAGGATACGATCTACACGCCCTACGCCACAGTAAACCACATCCAAATCCATCACCGCTTCGTCAATCAGCACACTCACGTCATCCGAAAGCGCAATCGGGCTGAGGCTGTCCGGCTCTATGCCAAATAGGTCGCGCACTTCAGCCTCAGTCAGTGGGGTCAGGTGGTTGCGGCGCAGGTCTAGCTGATCGGCAAGCTCATCGGGATCAAGTGCATCTTCCCACCGCGTGACGACCAAGACGAGATTATCCTCGTGGGTGCGGTAGGCGCGGGTTCGCAGCAGATGCTCGGCGGGCAGATCGAGGTGCTGCGCGGCGGCGGCGATGCCCGCCCGTTCGTCATGTTCGTGGATCGTGAAGGGCATACCGCGTGCGCGGAGCCGCTCAAGGATTGCTTCGTAGATCACGGCGTGACCTTTTAATGGATACGGGGCGTGTCGAATAACACGCGCTGCTAACATTCCATCGGTGTTTCAACCTACCCGTGTAGGGACGTACCAAAGATCCATGATCCGATGTACCGCATGCGACACGATAGCCTAAGCGACTGCCCCGTTCCCAACGCGCCTGCATCAACTTCATCAGAGCACAAGCGGGGCGAGGTACCAATGGCGATGGGCATGGGCTAGGCATCTTTGCCGTAAGGATACCACCACGGCTTCTTGGCGACTTCAAATTCCCAGTGGACGTGCTTGGTTTCGAGGAACTCCTCTAGCCCCTCTTCGCCCAATTCGCGTGCACCGCCGCTAAACTTCATGCCGCCGAAGGGCCCGGCATCATTGTCGGTCAATGGATCATTGACCCAGAGTGTGCCTGCTTTGACTTCTTCATAGAACTGCTTGACCTTGACTGGATCGGTGGTGTAGAGGTTTGCACCCAGCCCATAGTCGCTGTCATTGGCTAGGGTCAAGGCTTCCTCAAATGTGCGGTAGGTCATAATCGGGATAGTTGGGCCAAAGGTCTCCTCGCGCATAATCCGAAAATCGTGGGTGACATTGTTGAGCACGGTCGGTTCGTAGAAGTAGCCCCGATCAAATTGCGGCGGGCGGCGGCCGCCAGTCAGGATGGTGGCTCCTTTGCGGCGGGCTTCCTCGACTTGATCCTCAACTTTGGCGCGGTACTTGTCGCCCACAAGCGGCCCAATGTCCGTAGTTGGCTCCATGCCATTGCCTAGCCGCAAGGTCTTCACAAAGTCCACTAGATTATCGGTGAAGCGTTTGGCGACACTCTCGTGGACGTATACGCGCTCGGTGCTGGTGCAGACTTGCCCAGCATTGAGCAAGCCAGCCCACGCCACCGCAGGCACGGCCACATCGAGGTCGGCATCCTCAGTCACGATGAAGGCATCCTTGCCGCCCAATTCGAGGTGCGTCTTTTTGACGCGCTCGGCGGCGAGGCGGGCAATCTCGCGTCCGGTGGCAAAGCTGCCGGTGAAGGCGATCAGGTGTGTGCCAGTATTCACGACTAGCTCGCGTCCCACATCGGCAAAGCCAGTGACCACATTGAGTACGCCGACGGGCAGGTGCGTGCAGCACAGCTCCACAAACAGGAGTGTGCTTAGGGGGGTCATTTCGCTCGGCTTGAGCACGACCGTGTTGCCTGCGGCGAGAGCTGGCGCAACCTTCCACGAGAGCAGAAGCAAGGGATAGTTCCACGGCACAATGCAGGCCACCACGCCGTAGGGTTCCTTCAGCACCATCGCCAGTTGGGTCGGCTCGACGCTAGGGATCACGCGCCCGCGTGAGTTGCGCCCCATCTCGGCGTAGTAGCTGAAACAGGCCGCGCACCACTCAATCTCATCGCGGTTCTCCACCAGTGGCTTGCCGCCCTCTTGGGTCAGTAGGGTGGCAAGGGCTTCACGGTTGGCGCGGAGTTGCTGGGCAATCGCGTGCAGCATCTCGCAGCGTTCGCCCGCCGCCGTATACCGCCATGCGCGGCTGGCAGTGCCCGCCGCCGCAATTGCCCGTCGCACATCGGCGAGGTCGGCATTGGGCACTTCGTCTACCACTTCTTCGGTGGCAGGGTTGTATACGGCAAACGTGCCACCGTTACTGGAAGCAACAAATTCACCATTGATAAACATGTGTCGCATCTTTGTTCCTCATGCTTTCAGGGTTGGATCGGTATCGCGCTAACTTGCAATGTATAGTACCACAGGCGGGGCGGGTGCGGTAGCATGCATGCGCGGGCAAGGTGATTTAGGCTAGCCCTTCGGCGGCCAGCGTGGCGAGGGCCGCTTTAGCGGCGGCTTGCGCGGCAAGCTGCTTGGTGCGCCCTTGCCCAATCCCTAGACTGCGCTCGCCCATCAGTACCTCCATCGTAAAGATGCGTTCGTGGGCCGGCCCCTCTGCGGCGAGCATGGTGTAGGTGGGCTGGATGCCGTGCAGTGCTTGCACCACCTCTTGCAAGCGTGTGCGGTAATCTGGCTCGATCTCGCCGGCGGCAATCCGGTCCATCTCGGATTGGAGGAAGGGCGCGATGAACTGCTGCACGGCTGCGAAGCCTTGATCGAGGAAGATTGCGCCTAGCACCGCCTCAAATGTATCGGCCAGCAGCGTATCGCGCTCGTGCAGGCGGTGGTGCTGCTCGCCGCGACTGAGGCGCACGGCTTGGCCTAGCTCTAGCTCGCGGGCAAAGCGGGCGAGTGTGCTGGTGCGGACTAGTGCCGAACGCTGATTGGTCAGGTCGTGTTCGCTGTAGGTGGGGTAGTGTTGATAGAGCCACACGCCGGAAGCGGCATTCAGCACGGCATCGCCCAGAAACTCTAGGCGTTCATTTGAGGCAAGGCTAGGGTAGGGATGTTCGCCGCGCTCATTGACAAACGAGCGGTGCGTGAGGGCTAGCTCAAGCAGGCGTGGATCGCTGAGGTAGATGCCGTGTTGCTGGAGGCGGGTGAGCAGGTGGTTCATACGCGCTCTGCGGTCTCGTATCGCTGCATAATCAAGGTGACGTTGTGCCCGCCAAAACCGAACGAATTGCTCAGGGCGGTATGGATTGGCGCGGGGCGGGCGGTGTGGGGCACATAGTCCAGATCGCACTGCGGGTCGGGGGTGTGTAGATTGATTGTAGGGGGCACAAGCTGGTGGTGCAGGGCCAGCACACACACCGCCGCCTCGATTGCGCCTGCGCCGCCGAGCAGGTGGCCGAATTGCGATTTGCTGCTGCTGACCGGAATGCGGTAGGCGTGCTCGCCAAAGACCTGCTTGATCGCCTGTGTTTCGGCAATATCGCCGACGGGTGTGCTGGTTCCGTGCGCGTTGATGTAGTCAATTGCGGTGGGCGCGAGATTAGCATGCGAGAGGGCGAGCTGCATTGCCCGCGCTGCGCCTTCGCCGTTCTCTGGGGGCTGGGTGATGTGGTAGCCATCGGCACTGAGGCCGTAGCCCGCTAGCTCGGCAAGGATCGGTGCGCCGCGTTGCAGGGCGTGGGCTTCGTCTTCGAGCACAAGGATCGCCGCACCCTCGGCCATCACGAAGCCGTCGCGGGTGGCATCGAAGGGGCGCGAGGCGGTGGCGGGGCTATCGTTGCGGGTGGAGAGGGCGTGCGCGGCATTAAATGCGGCCACCCCCAATGGCGTGATTGAGGCTTCGCTGCCGCCCGCCAGCATCACGTGGGCCCAGCCGCGCCGGATTGTCTCAGCCGCCTCGCCGATGGCGTGCGCGGAGCTGGCGCATGCAGAGGTGATACACAGGTTGGGCCCGCGTGCGCCATACAGGATCGAGACTAAGCCCGCGGCCATGTTGGTGATCATGGCGGGCACGAGGAAGGGGCTGACCCGCCCCGGGCCGCGGCTGAGGAGCACCTCGTGCTGGGTGGTGAGGGTCTGCAAGCCGCCGATGCCACTGCCTAGAAACACCCCGACGTGTGCGGCATTGGCGGGGGTGATCTCGAACTGGGCGTGGCTGAGGGCTTCGCGGGTGGCGGCGACGGCAAGCTGCACAAACCGATCTGTGCGGCGGGCTTCTTTGCGGTCCATATAATTGGCGGGATCGAAGTCGCGCACTTCGCCCGCAAATTGGGTCTGGAAAGCACTGGCATCAAAGGCGGTGATCGGGGCGATGCCGCTTGCGCCCGCCGCGAGCTGTTGCCAGAAGGTGGGCACATCATGCCCCAGTGGGCTAACCACACCTATGCCGGTTATGACGACACGCCGTTTCATCACACTTCCTCACTGTTCCACAGCCTGCATCAGGAACTACCAAGCGGCTATTATACCACGCAGGGCGCGGGTGGGGTGCGGGGGGGGGAGCAAGGGGTCATGGGTCAGGTGTCGAGTGACAGGGGGCAGGTGCTAGGGGGCAGGTGGCAGGTGCTAGGCAGCCACCTCGACGTATGCGATGGTGGATGGGGGCGGGATCGGCAAGCCCTCCTCGCGTAGCCCCTCAAGGTGGAAGGCCAACGCCTCCTGCATGGCCTGCTGCACCTCAGCGAGGGTTGCGCCGGTGGCGACGCAGCCGGGTACATCCGGCACATACGCGCTATAGTTGCCGTCGGCCTGCTCGATCACGATCACGTAGCGCATGGGGATGCTCCCTTACCTGATCCGCTAGGCCTGCGCCTGCCGGGCGTGGGTCAGCATATCCTGTACATAATCAGTGTCGGTGCGCTTGCGGCTCATAGCCAGCGTACCTCAGCGCGGATACGTTGGCCGATCTCGCCGCGCAACCCATCCTCAAGCACCAGATCAACGGATACCCCCAGCAAGTTGCCTAGTTCCCGTTCCAACGCCGCGAGCGTGAGCAGAGTGGGGTGGGCCTCCGGTTGGAACCGTACCAGCACGTCGAGGTCGCTTTCCGCCGTGTGCACATTGTGTAGATACGAGCCAAATATGCCGATCTGTTGCAGCGCATAACGGGCTTGCAGATCGGGCAGATGCTGGCGCAAGAGCTGGATATAGGCGACAACAGCACCGGTTGAATTGTTCATATGTACTCTACAATAGAAAAATATATATAACTTCCTTGCTTTATTATACCCGAAGACAAGGTACTTGCACCCAACAAACATCTGTGCTATACTGGGCTGTCAAGATGGCAACATTCACGCACCATATTGACAGGTCTGGTACGGATACGCTACAGTAATGCAAGTAACCCGCGCCTACCACGCGGAACCAGTCACGGAGGAAGGCAACAGCACTATGGCACTATCGGCAGAGAAAGAGAAGGCTCTTGCAGCGGCGATGAGCCAGATTGATCGGAAGTACGGCAAAGGCTCGATCATGAAGATGGGAGAGGCGAGTTCGCGGCTAGCAATTGAAGCGATCCCCACTGGCTCAATTGCGCTCGATCTGGCACTTGGGATTGGCGGCATTCCACGCGGGCGCGTGATTGAAATCTATGGGCCGGAGAGCAGCGGCAAAACGACGCTGGCCCAGCATATTGTGGCCGAAGCCCAACGTATGGGTGGGGTGGCCGCCTTCATTGATGCGGAACACGCCTTCGATCCGGTGTATGCCGCGCAGTGTGGCGTACAGATTGACGACCTGCTGGTTTCGCAGCCGGACACGGGCGAGCAAGCCCTCGAAATCTGCGATATGCTCGTGCGCTCGAATGCGGTAGATGTGATCATCATTGATTCGGTGGCTGCGCTGGTGCCGCGTGCGGAGATCGAAGGCGATATGGGCGATTCGTTGCCCGGCTTGCAGGCCCGGCTGATGAGCCAAGCCCTGCGAAAATTATCGGGGGCGATCAGCAAAAGCCATACTGCTGTCGTATTCCTGAACCAATTGCGGATGAAGATCGGGGTCATGTTTGGTTGTTTCCACTACGATACCCGCATCATCCTTGCCGATGGCACGGCCGAGAAGATCGGCAAGATTGTCAATCAGCGCATGGATGTGGAGGTTATGTCATACAATGCCACTACCGGCGCATTCGAGCCGCGCCGGATCGTCAACTGGTTTGACAATGGCCCCACCGAGAGCTTCCTCCAATTCACGGTTGCAGCCAATGAAGGCAGCGGGCGGCACTGCTTCGCATGTACGGACAACCACCTGCTGCTCACCGAACGGGGCTACCAGCCAGCCGGTGAGCTGCAAGTCGGCGATCTGCTTATGAGCATGACCAAGTTCTACCTCTCGCCCACCCAGATGCAGGTTGTGTACGGTTCTCTCTTGGGCGATGGCGGCTTCCGACGGGCGAGCGAGTTCAACACTAGCCTACGGATCGGGCATGGCCAAAAGCAAGATGAGTACTGCGCGTGGAAGCAATCGCTGTTTGCGGGTCTGATCGGCTCAGCGGGGACGAATGCACGCGGTGGGCAGAGCTTTGACACGATCCCCATGTATGAGCTGACTGAGGTGCATACAGCCAATTACGATGCACGCGGCAAGCACCCCTCGCAAGCATTGATTGACCGGCTGGAGCCGCTAGCGATTGCCATCTGGTATATGGATGATGGCACGTTTGATCGTGAACGCCAAAACCGTAGCGCGATCTGCTGTCCCGCCTTTCCATTGGATAAGCAGCAGGCTCTTGTACGCTGGTTTGCTGCACGCGGGATCAAGGCCACGCTCGATGCACGTGGACGGATCAATTTCGGGGTGCAGGAGACACCCAAGCTGCACGCCTTGATTGCGCCCTATGTGCCGCCCTGCATGCAGTACAAACTGATGCCGGAGTATCGTGGGCAGTTTGTGCCTTTTGCATGTGCCTCTGAACAGCGTATGCAGGCCGTGCCCTTCCCGATTGTAGACATCCACACAAAGCCCGCAGATTGCAGCACGCACCGCTTCGACATTGAAGTAGAAGGTCATCACTGCTACCTTGCCGATGGGGTTGTTGTCCACAACTCCCCCGAAGTCACGACGGGCGGGCAAGCCCTCAAGTTCTACGCCTCTGTGCGGCTCGACATCCGCCGCATCGAAACGATTCGGCAGGGCGAGGAGACGCTCGGCCAGCGTTCACGGGTCAAGGTGGTGAAGAACAAAGTCGCGCCGCCGTTTGCCCAAGTCGAATTTGATATTATGCGGAGCGAGGGTATCTCGCGGGTGGGTGATCTGCTTGATGTGGGGATCAAGTATGAGATCATCCGCAAGAGCGGGGCGTGGTATTATCTCGGTGATGACCGCTTGGCACAAGGGCGCGAAAATGTCAAGGCATTCCTGCGCGACAATCCGGCGGTGGCGGATGAGGTCGAACGCCTGATCCGTGAACGGGCGTTGACTGCCCCGCCGATAATGATCAGCAAAGGAAGCCGGGTGAGTGCCGATGAGGATGAAGAGGTACTGTTGGATAATGAGGATGTCTAGCCCAATCTGGAGCCGATCTGGAGCGATATGCGCGAAGGCGTAATTACGGCCCTCCGCGCTCAGGAGCATGATCCGCAACGAGTGAATGTCTTTATTGACGAGACCTTTGCGCTGGGGATCAGCCTTGATACCCTCGCCGCGGAGGGGCTATATGTCGGCCAACCGATAGATGCCGCAACATGGGCCCGTTTGGAAGCCACCGAGCAGACGGCTCAGGCTCTCCAACGGGCCCTTCGCTTTTTGCAGAGCCGCCCGCGCAGCACGGCCGAAGTGCGCCAACGCCTGCGCCGTGCTGCCTACGCTGATGCGCCAATCGAGGCAGCGATTGCACGTCTGACGGAATTGGGGTTGCTAGATGATGCCGAATTTGCCCGCCTATGGATTGCCCATCGCCACGACCACAACCCACGCGGCACGGCGTTACTGCGCGTAGAGCTACGCCAGAAAGGGCTGGCCCGCGAGGTGATTGAGGCTGCATTGGCGGCGGCGCAGGAGCAGGCCGATTACCTCAACGAAGCTGAGCAAGCCCGCCAGCTTGCGCTTGAGGTGCTGCCGCGCTACGGCACTGCCCCTGACAAAGCCACCTTTGAGCGGCGATTGGGCGGCTATCTGCAACGGCGTGGCTTTGCGTTGGCCACAATCCGCCCAGTGCTAGCCGAACTGTGGCCGCAGTGCCATCCCGAATAGCGGTGATGGGGCAACATGAATCGTGATAGCTTGAACAAGCCGAACCCAACCTGTGCTATGATAGAAGCGAAAGAGAACGACCAATGCCAGATGTACACTATTTAGGATTAGCGTGTTTTCGCCTACGTGGGCGGGATGGGACGGTTCTCTGCGATCCGTTTGATCGCAGTGCGGGCATTGATCCCGGTAAACCGACGGCACATATTGTCACGATCAGCAATCCCCATCCGCATCACAGTGCCAGCCAGATTGTGCGCTCGCTCCGTGAGGATGGGCTGTTTGTGGTGCAGGGCCCCGGCGAGTACGAAGTTCGTAGCGTGCTGATTACGGGGGTACGCACCCGTCCCCACGCTGAACGCCCAACTGCGCCGCAGCACAATACGGTCTATGTCATTCACCTCGATGATGTAGCCTTTTGTCATTTAGGGAAGCTCAGCGGTGAGCTGACCCAACCCCAACTCGAAGAGATCGGCAATGTGGATGTGCTCCTGCTGCCTGTGGGCGGCGGCGATACCCTCACTCCCGCCGAAGCTGTCGGCGTGATCAGCCAGATCGAGCCAAGCATCGTAATCCCCATGTATTATGCGCTGGATGGCTTAGCTCCTGAGTACCACCTTGCAGCCCTTGAGAAATTCACCCACGAAGTCGGCTTGAAGGATACCCTCGCAGTGGATAAAGTGACGATCAGCCCCGCGATGGTGGCCGAGGCGCAGCAGACGCGCTTTGTGTTGGTGCAGCCGAGTGGCGGGCAAATCACGTGAGGGGCCCGCCGAGAGATGCGCTAGGCCATACCCGCCATCCCCGAAAACGGGCCCAGTTCGCGTTATTCTTGGAAACAGCGCATGCTTATCAGAACAGAGACAAGGAAATGAGTGTGACATCAGGAAACTGTAATCATATCTTCACCCCCCCAGTGTCTGATCCCGCCTATGCGATACGTCTATAGATGTGAATAGCTGGTCACGCGAGCAGCAGTGATACCGCAGAAGAGAGCTATCCGGGGGGCAGCATCCATTCTGTATAGCGCGTGGTCATTATGAAGCTAACCAGCAAGCCATAGGGAAAGCGACGAACCCCTGCGGTTGTTTTGTCGCAGTGCGTAGACTGAGCAGATAAGGAGTGGTTGCAGCAATGGCCAAATACATCTTTGTAACGGGTGGGGTTGTGTCATCTATTGGCAAAGGAATCAGCGTCGCTTCCATTGGACGGCTCTTAAAGAGTCGTGGCTTGCGGGTCTCGATCCAAAAGCTCGATCCCTACCTGAATGTTGATCCGGGTACGATGTCGCCGTTTCAGCACGGCGAAGTGTTTGTCACCGAAGATGGAGCTGAGACTGACCTCGATTTAGGGCACTACGAACGGTTCATTGATGAGAACCTGACGCGCTTGAGCAATGTCACCACTGGGCAGATTTACTCGGATGTGATCCAGAAAGAGCGGCGCGGAGACTATCTCGGTGGCACGATTCAAGTGATCCCGCACATTACGAATGAGATCAAGGCGCGGATTGCGTCAGTTGCCCGCCAGACCGCTGCGGATGTGGTGATTGTGGAGATTGGTGGCACGGTAGGCGATATTGAGGGGTTGCCCTTTCTTGAGGCGATCCGCCAGATGCGCCGTGATGTGGGGCGCGACAATGTGCTGTATATCCATGTGACATTGCTGCCGCATATCGGCGCAACCGATGAACTGAAAACGAAGCCGACGCAACATTCGGTGATGGCACTACGTGGCTTTGGGATCAATGCTGACGTGATCCTGTGCCGCGCCGATCACCCGATCCCGCAGGGCATCCGCGAGAAGGTAGCCTTCTTCTCGGATGTGGATGTGCGTGCCGTCATCCCCGTTCAGACGGTAGACACGATCTATGAGGTGCCGCTGGTGTTGGAATCGGCGGGCTTAGGCGATTTTCTGGTCGAGCGACTGAACCTGCCCGCCACTGCGCCAGAGCTGGACTCGTGGCGGATGCTGGTGCAGCGCATCAAGCAGCCACGCCCGTGCATTCCCATTGCGCTGGTGGGCAAGTATGTTGAGCTGCACGATGCCTACCTGAGTGTGGTTGAGGCGTTGCGCCACGCCGCTGTGCAGCACGCGATTGATCTGGATATTCGCTGGGTCTCTTCGGAAGCGATTGAGCAGGATGGCCCCGATGCGTATCTGAATGGGGTCGCTGGGATTGTCGTGCCGGGTGGCTTTGGGGATCGTGGGATTGAGGGCAAGATTGCAGCAGCGGACTATGCCCGCCATCACAAGGTTCCCTATCTTGGGCTGTGCTTGGGCATGCAGGTGGCGGTGATTGGCTTTGCGCGGCAGGTGTTGAGTAGCCGCACACCAAACAGCACCGAGTTTGATGCGTATACCCCGCATCCGGTGATTGATTTGATGCCGGATCAGCGCGACATTACCGAAAAGGGCGGCACGATGCGGCTTGGGGTGTACCCGTGTGTGTTGGTGCCGGGCACGCGGGCGGCGCAAGCCTACGGCAAGGATACGGTGATGGAACGCCATCGCCACCGCTTCGAGTTCAACAATCACTACCGTGAGCAGCTAGCTGCGGCCGGGCTACTCGTCAGTGGGCACTCGCCGGATGGGCGGCTGGTCGAGCTGGTCGAGCTACACGATCATCCGTGGTTTGTCGGCAGCCAGTTCCACCCCGAATTCTTGTCGCGCCCGAATCGCCCGCACCCACTTTTTATGGGCTTTGTTGTAGCGGTGGCCAATTTTTTCGGCGACACCCACGTACTGCGGAGCCAGCCTAACCCAAAGGCTGCCAACGAAAACGAATTTGACGTGTGTGCGTGGGTGGTTGCTGAGGCGTAGCGGACAATCCGTGCGGAGCGGCTGCGCTTCCGTTGCTCACTGAAGTATGAGCATGCGTCGCGGTCACAGTCAGACCGAAGCTCACCAGCGGCAGGGCGATCTGTTTGCTCTGCCGGTGGCTGTTGACGATTGGCTTGTTAGGGGGCAAAGTACATACCCTGCGGTTACTTATGCGCCAGCGACAGTGCGCTGTAAGCCCTCGCGCAGGCTGACTGTGGCGCGGAAGTGGGCCAACTGCGCGAAGTGGTGCACATCGGCGCAGGAGTGGCGCACCTCGCCGGTGCGGGCTGGTTTGAACTCTGGCTGCACCGCTATGCCGAGAGCTGCCCCGACAAGGTGGGCTAATTCGAGGATGCTCCACATTTGCCCAGTGCCAACATTAAACACTTGTCCGCCCAGATTGGGTGCGGTAGCAGCCGTCCACAGCCCCTGTACAATATCGCCGACGTAGATGAAATCCCGCGACTGTTGCCCATCGCCGAAGATCACCGGCTGCGTGCCTTGGCGCAGTGCCGCGACAAAACGGGGCACTACTGCTGCATACGGCGAGGCGGGGTCTTGGCGTGGCCCATACACATTGAAGAAGCGTAGCGCAACCGTCTCTAGCCCATACAAGGTAGTGTAGAGCTGCCCTAGCTGTTCGGCGGCGAGCTTGGTTGCGGCATACGGCGAAAGTGGTTGGGGTGGCTCTTGCTCGCTGATGGGGAGCCGTTCGCTGTTGCCGTATACGGCGCACGACGAAGCCTGTACCACCCGCTGGACACCGGCTTGCCGCGCCGCTTCCAGCACATGCAGCGTGCCGGTCGCATTGGTGGCGTGGGCCTTAAGCGGGTTCTCCACCGATTCGGCGACGGAGACTAGCGCGGCGAGGTGGAAGACCGTGTGAACCTCTTGCATTGCTGCCTGCACTGCGGCCCAATCGCAGATGTCGCCAGTGTGGAAATCTACTGCCGCGAGGGCATCACCGAGCCATTCCTTGCGCCCGCTGCTCAGGTTATCCAACACGCGCACTGCGTGCCCCTGCTGCACAAGCCACTGCACCAGATGCGACCCAATGAAGCCCGCCCCGCCAGTCACCAATATATTCATCGTTTTGCCTTCTACGGCATGGGCACACTCGCGGCGATGCGCGTGCCTTGCCCAATGCTGCTCTCAATGCCAAATTCGCCGTGCAGCATCACCTCGATGCGCTTCTTCATGTTGATTAGCCCAGTGCCTCTGCGCCCGCCCTGCGGGTTCTCCATCACTTGATTCACGTGGAAGCCAACCCCGTTGTCCTCGATCACGACTTGGAGCATATTTTCAAAGGAGCTGACCACCACCCGCGCTTGGGTGGCTTGGGCGTGCTTGGCGACATTGTTTAAGGCTTCTTGGACGAAGCGGAACAGCGCAAGCTCGTAGTGGCGCGGCAGGCGATTGTTCTGCTCTAGCCCTTGAATGATCACGCTGATTTCAAGGTTGGTCTCTTTGCCAAATTCCTGCCCGAAGCGGCGCAGGGTAGCCACCAAGCCCAGATCGTCAATCGTCATTGGGCGCAGATCAAAGATCAGCCGGCGGCCTTCTTGCAGCGCAGCATTGATAGATGTGCGGAGGCTGGCCAGTTCGGTGCGGGCTTGCTCTGGGTCGCGCTCCAGCATCTTCTGCCCAATCTCGGCCCGCAGCACGAGGTTGGCCAGCGTCTGCACGGGCCCATCGTGGAGTTGGATCGAGATGCGATGCAGATCGGCTTCGTGGGTTGCAATAATCTCGGCCAGTTCGTCGCTCTGGGCATTGGCGGCACTGCCTGCGGCTCCACTCGTTCCCGGGCCTTGATTGAGCAGATCATCAAGGAGATCAACGATCTCAGCCATCTTCTTTTGTTGGGCTTTCATCATTGTCTGGCGCAGTTGGAGTTGTTCCAATTGGGCTTTCATCATGTGCAGGCGCATCTGCACTTCTTGCGCGGCGGCAAAGAAGTTCTTGATTTCGGCTTTGCTGTAGCGTTCGAGATTGACTTCCAGATCGCGCACCCGATTGGATACCGTCAGCTCACGCTGCACCAGTCGCTCCACCTCTTGCGTGCTTTGGCGTACAAGAGTTTCATTCTCGTTGATCTCGCGTTGCAGGCGGGCTTGCTCATCGCGGTAGCTATCGCGCAGACTGGCGAGCTTATTCTGCTGTTCCTGTTGAGCCATGCTGACCTCCTTTGCCGTATATTGGGCGCATGTCGTTGCCGGATTTGTTCTTGCTGCTCATAGTGTAGGTCAGATCAAACCGAAACGCAACCGCCAGACATTAATCATGGCTTCGAGAACAATCTGGCGTGACATTTTCGAGTGGCCGACCCGCCGATCTGGGAAGATGATAGGAATCTCGCCAATGTGGAAGCCGGCCCGCTGGGCCCGATAGATCATCTCAATCTGGAAGGCGTAGCCATTGGAGCGCACCGCTGCGAGATCAATTCGTTCGAGCACTTCGCGCCGATAGCAGCGAAAGCCACTGGTGCTATCGTGGATCGGCAGGCGCAGGATGGTGTTGGCATAGGCATTGCCGCCACGACTGATGAACTGGCGCAGTATGCCCCAATCGGAGGTTACCCCACCGCGCACATAACGCGAGCCGATCACGACGTCGTAACACAGATCAGCGTTGTCGATCAGGTAAGGTAAGTAGGCCGGATCGTGGGAGAAATCGGCATCCATCTCGCAAATCAGGCTTGCATGGTGCGCTAAGGCCCAACGAAAGCCATCTAGATAGGCGGTGCCCAAGCCGAGCTTGCTTGGTCGTTGCAGCACCGCAACGCGGGCTTCGCGGCGGGCATAGTCGGCAACTAGCCGCCCCGTGCCGTCCGGCGAATTATCATCTACAACCAGTACGCGGCAACGCGGGTATATCAGCACTTGCGCGATCAGGTCGAGGATTGTGCCGTGTTCGTTGTAGGTCGGGATGACGACGACGCAATCAGGGGCACTCGGCAAGCGAGCCTGTGGTGGTGATAGGCGGGGGGGCGAGAGGCTGACTTGGGGACAGTTTATCATGGTCTACAGCTCTTGGCAATATTTGCAACATGGCACGGTAACATCTTCATCGGGTCTATTATACCGCCATCCGCAAGCAGCGTATCCGCTTAGTAGCGGTGCATAGTTTGCCAAAGTATAGTAGAATGAGGCTGATATAGGTCTATGCTTCTGATTTGGTCGGTATGGCTAGGCAATAGGAATTCTACTGAACGAGTAATGTGCTGTGCTTACTTAAATGAAGGACGCTCCAATGGATCACAAACTTCTTCCGCTCGTGCTTATCATGATCGGTACGCTTGTCTCGGTCGTATTCGCCACCAGTGCAGTGCAGCCCAATCCGGTGGCAGCGGAATATCCCCTGCCGCCGCGCCCACCGGTGGTGCCCCCCGATCCGACGGCAACGCCGCGCTCGCGCAGTGGTGGTTCATCGGGCGGTTCGCCGCCCGATCTCGAGCTGGTGCAGCAGCTCAGTGCAACAACGCTCCAGCAGGGCGATCTGGTCGAGATTACGCTGATTACGCGCCACATTGCGGGCAGCCGTCCGGCAGAGGATGTGCTGATCTTTCTTGAGCTGCCGACATTCTTTAGCATTATGAGTGCCCAGACAAGCGGCTGGGGGACGTTTGCGATACAGGGCGAGCAGGTTTCGGTGCAGATACCGGCACTGTACAAAGGCAATGAAGTTGTGACAACGATTGTGGGTATGGTTGAAGAGCCGCCCATCTATGACCAAATGCAGTTGATCGGATCGGTGAGTAGCAGCACGCCGGAGAGCAATCTCGACAACAATATGATGGGGCAGATGGTGTTCTTCCCTTGACAAACGTGGACTTGTGCGGTATACTGTCATAGTATAGAAATACGTGTGTTCACACCTGTTTGGGGATGCTTGGTTTCGACAGGGGAGGAATACCGTAGATTGCAGGCCGAGCCGCCCAGTCTCGTTAAAGGGGCACAAGCCAATAACTGGCAACAATACTTTCCGCGCTCAGCCTCAGCTGGCGCTCGCCGCTTAGTCAAGCGACGCGCTGTTTCTCGGTTCGTCCGGTGACGGAGAAAACAGCGTCAACTTGCCGGATGCTCCGTGTGCTGTGTCTGTGGGCACGCGGCTAAGCGCAACAGAATGGTCTGTTGCCACCTTTGTTTGTTGTGGGGGCGCAGACGACACACTACAATAAACTAAGCCTGTAGCATGTCTATGGCGGAATCTTCTGGACAGGGGTTCGATTCCCCTCATCTCCACCACCTTTGAGCGAAGCGGTTGTTGGCTCTGCGACAGCCGCTTTTTGTTCCCCTACTTGTGCGGCTGCGCTCGCTACCCCCACTTTCAGGAGTCCGAGCGCGAGCGTCGCGCAGCGAATCCGGCTGACCAGCACGCCGCGATCCAGCTCTGGCAGGAGCGTAAATATGTCCAGTGTGGCTAGCTCAGTGACCGGCAGGCCGGTCACCCGTTCGCACAGCAGCGCAGCAGCGGCTTGGCTGATCGTGCAGCCTACGCCCTCGAACTGCACCTGTTCAATGCGCTGCCCATCGCTCCTCAGGCGGATGTACAGGGTCAGTTGATCGCTACAGCCGGGCGTGTGCCCGGACAGGCTGAGGGTTGCATCGGCGAGGCTGCCGTAGTGCGGCGGGTGCTGATAGTAGGCTTGCAGCAGCTCAATCGTCTCAAAGCGATCTAGCGTTTCGGTTGGGGCAAGGATCGGCATACGATCAATCGGCTCCTTTCGCACTGGCGATGTGGTCAAGATACGTGATGCTTTGCACAGCCGGTTATTCTAGTTCAAGGCTCAGGTCAATTGAGCGCACCGAGTGGGTCAGCCCGCCCACCGAGATGTAATCTACCCCGCTCTCGGCCACAGCGCGGATCGTCTCTAGGGTGATCCCGCCAGATGCCTCCAACGGCACGCGCCCACCAAGTAGGCGCACCGCCTCGCGCAGCTGGTCGGGGTGCATATTGTCAAGTAGGATCATATCTGCGCCTGCATCGGCAGCTTCGAGGGCTTGCTCCACGCTCTCAACCTCAACCTCGACAACGACGAAGGGGCTGGTGCGGGCTTTGGCTTGTTGCACAATGGCCCTGAGGCTCAAGCCCTGCGCCTGCAACAGGGCGAGGTGGTTATCTTTGATCATGATGGCATCGTACAGCCCGAAGCGGTGGTTTACGCCGCCGCCCATCCGCACGGCATACTTCTCAAGCACGCGCAAGCCGGGCGTGGTTTTGCGTGTATCAAGGATGCGGGCCGGCAAGCCCGCAACAGCCGCCACAAATGTCGCGGTGCGGGTGGCAATGCCACACATCCGTTGCATCAGGTTCAGCGCAACTCGTTCGCCCATGAGGATGCTGCGGGCATTGCCGGATAGCGTCAGCAGCGCGGTATTGGCGGTGACGTGGCCACCTTCGGCCACAAGGCTCTGCACCGTTAGCGTAGGGTCTACGGCCGCAAAGACTGCCGCTGCAACTGGCGCACCGGCGATCACGGCTGCTTCGCGGGTGATGATGCGGGCTTGGGCGTGGGCATGCGCGGGGATCAGCGTCATTACGGTGCGGTCGCCATCGCCGATGTCCTCGCGCAGGGCGCGGCGCACAAGCTCATCAAGCAGATCGGGGGGAATATCGAACGGGTTCATTTTGTGCTCCTTTGGCGAGACAGGTGTTGGGGTTTACGCGAAAGGCAAACCACGAAGAACACGAAGGGCACGAAGAACGCGAAGTAAAGATGGGTAGTTCGCTTGCATTGCTTGTTGCTAAGATCGAACTCCAATTGTCGCGTATCGAGAATATAGCCCTTGCTGTGTGTTCTTCGTAAGTTGTCTGCCCCCTCACGCTAATGCTCAGCACCTGATACCTTCTTTGTATCCTTCGGGGTTTTTCTGCCCTGAAACCTAGCTCCTGATCTTGGCCACCTAAGCCCTAGCCCCTGCTCTCTTAGGCCGCGTGTTGGGTGCGGCGGATGAGTTCAACTGGCTCAATGGCACCATACAGCACATCATCGGCGATGCTGGTGGTGATGTGCGGCAACTGCCCGCGTTCCTGCACGATATGCACCTGCCACGCCGGATCGGTGTGCGGGAAGTCGGTGCGCTGGTGGGCCCCGCGACTCTCCTCCCGTAGCAAAGCACTGGTGACCATGAGCCGCGCCACCAAGCCCGCATTGATCGCGGTCAGCAGATCGTGGTTCGTGCTGTGGGTGGCATCGAGCGTGAGCGGGAATTGGGCTAAATGCCGCTGCGCTACCAGAAGACCGGGCGCGTCGCGCTGTACCCCGACGTGGCGAACCATCGTTTGGGCTAGCTCTTCGCGCCACGCAGTGGCAAGGGTTACAGGATCAGATACGGGTGTATGGGTAGGGCGCGGCAGCGGTGCGCCATAGGTATGCATGCCCGTCTCAATGTGGGCTAAGGCGGCCCGCGCTGCTCGCCGCCCAAACACAAGGCATTCGAGCAGCGAATTGCTGGCGAGCCGATTGGCTCCGTGAATGCCGGTACAGGCACACTCGCCCGCCGCATACAGCCCAGCAAGGCTGGTTGCGCCGTGCGTGTCGGTGCAGATGCCACCCATCAGGTAGTGTGCGGCGGGGGCAACCGGAATGGGTGTGGTTGCAGGGTCAAGCCCATCGCTGCGACAGCGTTGGACAATTGTGGGGAAGCGGTGTTCCAGATATGCCGCGCCGAGATGGGTCAAGTCAAGCAGAACGTGATCGCTGGCGTGCTGCTGCATGGTGGCAAAGATCGCCCGCGAGACAATATCACGCGGGGCAAGCTCGGCACGCGGGTCGAAATCGGGCATAAATCGCCAGCCGTTCACGTCGCGCAAGATGCCGCCTTCGCCGCGTGTGGCTTCGCTAATCAGGAAGCCGTGCCCAGTCTGGGTGCGAAAGACGGTTGGGTGGAACTGGACAAACTCCAGATCGGCAACGGCTGCGCCGGCCCGATACGCCAGCGCAATGCCTTCGCCGAGTGCATGCGGCTGGTTGCTGGTCAGCCCATAGAGTGCGCCAGCCCCGCCTGTGGCGAGGATCGTTGCCCGTGCGACGATAGTGTGCCACTGCCCCTGCGAATCGAGGGCCAGCACGCCGGTGCAGCGGCCGCGTTCGCCGCGCAAGTCTACTGCGTGCATGCCTTCGTACACACGAATGCGTGGGTGCGCTAGAGCGCGGTTCAGCAGCGTGCTGGTAATTGCCCAGCCAGTTGTGTCGCCGCTATGCAGGATGCGCCGGTGGGAGTGTCCGCCCTCTAGCCCTAGCGCGAACTGGCCACTATCCGCACGCTCGAAGGGCACGCCCAGCGCAGCGAGTTGGCGCATCAGTGCGGGAGCCTCATGCACCAGCACGTCTGTCGCAAGCATATCGGTCAAGCCTGCACCGGCGATCAGGGTATCGCTCAGGTGCGCGGCGGGCGAGTCGGTCGGTTCAAGGGCAGCAGCAATTCCGCCTTGGGCCCACGCCGAGTTGCTTTCAGCCAGTGTAGCCCGTGTAAGCAGCAGCACGTCAGCCTGTTCCGCAGCGGCGAGTGCCGCGGCCAAGCCTGCTGCACCACTGCCAATCACGAGCAGATCGGTGTGATGCTGTTGCGCCTGTGCGGGTACGGGCGTGGCGTAGCGCGGGGTGGCAACGGCAAGGCGGCTGCCATCGCTTCCATAGCCTAACGTTTTCATCGTCTGTTCCTTCTTGTTGGTCGCCCCTACAGGGCAACCATCCGATCAATGGCGGTACGGGCCCGCTCCGCTAGCTCGACAGGAACGCGGATCGGGTGCGTCATCGTTTGCAGCGCATGCAGAATCTTGGGCAAGGTGATGCGCTTCATGTAGCGGCAGGATGTGCCTGCATCTACCGGAATGAACTGCTTGTCAGGGTTATGCTTTTGCATTGGGTGCAGTACGCCGATCTCGGTGGCCACAATGAATTGCTGGGCGGTGCTCTGTTGGGCGTAGGTGATCATGCCGCCGGTTGAAAGGATATGTGTGCGTTCGCGGCTGATCTGCCCGCGAGCTAGTGCACTCATTGTGGAGCTGACGCAGCCGCATTCGGGATGCACAAGCAGTTCCGCATCGGGGAACTCACGCAGCAACTCATTCACAAATTGGGGTTTGATCTGGGCATGCACATGGCACTCGCCGGCCCAGATTTCGATGGGCCGCCCAGTCGTCTCGCGGAGGTACGTGCCGAGATACATATCGGGCAGAAACAGGATTTGCCGATCTGCGGGGATCGCCCGAATGACGCGCTCGGCGTTGCTGGAGGTGCAGCAGTAGTCGCTTTCGGCTTTGACTTCTGCGGTCGTATTGACATAAGAAACGACGACTGCGTCGGGATGTTCGGCTTTCCACGCTCGGAGCTGCTCGGCATTGATTGAGGCTGCCAGCGAGCAACCTGCGTCAAGATCCGGCAGCAGGACGGTTTTGGTGGGGCAGAGGATCGCGGCCGTCTCAGCCATAAAGTGCACGCCGCAGAAAACAATTACGTCGGCATTGGTGCGGGCGGCGGCTTGGGCCAGTGTGAGCGAGTCCCCGACGACATCGGCAATATCTTGAATATCGCCAGTCTGATAGGTATGCGCCAGCAGGATCGCGTTGTGTTCGCGCTTGAGGCGGTCAATCTCAGCAATGATTGCTGCGCTCGGCAGAATTGGGGTAATTGGGTCCATCTTCGTTTCCTTGTTAGTGAAGAGTGAGCTTCACGGCTATTTAGTGTCACAAAAACACTAATTATTATTGTAAAAAAAACACTAAGTCATGTTAGTTAAAAAATCACCGCAAGGTGATCCACATCCTACATATCGGATCAATTCAGGCAGATGTCAAGCTCCACTGAGTTAGTGTTATATTAACACCATAAAAAGTGTAAATCTGACACCAAGTATACTGGATTTGAGCGGCTCTGTCAAGAGGGTGTGGTGTGATGGGGCGTGACGTACCTGAAATCGAGTTGCTCGCTCTGGTATAATACAGGCAACACATTAGACCGCATGATTGAGGATCATTGCCAATGCAAGCAATATCATCCTCGCCTCCAAATCCGGCCCGCCCGATCTGCGGCGGCTGGTGGCTCAGCAAGCCCGCCAGATGGCCATGCTCACAGAGCTAGCCCATATTGCGGCCACGCCCCAAGCCGAAGTAGTGTTGCTTACGGCGGCTGCGCTAAGTCTTGCTACCACTGGCGGCTATGCTACGCTTGAAATTTTTGCTCCCTAGCCAAATCAGGAACGAACTGGCTTTGCCGCCCAATGTGGCAAGGGGTGCTGCATCCGGCGGTGGCGGCACGAGTGATGCGGGCGATGCAGCCTGTCGGAGCGGGGCCGGTGCTGAGTCCATCTGGGAGCATTTGACGGAGCCTGAGCTAGCTGTTCTGCGCCTGATTGTATAGGGCAAGCGCAACAACGAAATTGCTAAGATTCTGATGATCAGCGAAAAGACGGGCGAAACCCACGTTAGTAATGTACTGAGTCAACTGCATCTTGCAGACCGTACTCAAACAGCGATATACGCGCTGCGGCAAAGGAGTGTACTGGAGCTATACTGAAATACATATTTGTATATGGAACATATATATGTCGAAAAGGATTGTGGCATGGCACGAATGATTTTGTTGGGGGTTGGCACAGCCGTGCCAGATGAGCATCGCGGGCATACCCATATGGTGTGGGCCGGCCCCAGTGGGCCAATCTTGATTGATGCAGGCGGGAGTACCTACCAACGTCTGCTACAGGCGGGGATTGATCCGCGCACCTTGACGACGATCATCTTGACGCATAGTCACGCTGATCATATCAATGGCTTGCCGGCCTTGCTGTTTAGCATGAGCCTTGCCGGACGCAGCGAGCCGATCCCGATCTACGCGCTGCCTGAGACGATCAGCGTCACCGCGCGGGTGCTAGATGCGTTTGGGCTAGAGAACTACATGGTGCAACCAGAGTGGCGGCCGATTTCAGCGCACGAAGAGTTGCTGCTGGGGGCGGGGTGGTCGGTAAAAACTGCGCCAACGCTGCACAGCCGACCGTGCTTGGCGTTGCGCTTCAGCGATGTCACTGGCACGCATAGCTTGACCTATTCAGCCGATACTGCACCGTATGCGCCCGTGCAACAACTGGCGCAGGGGAGCCGCATCTTGATCCATGAAGCAACTGAAGCTGAGCCAACGACCTATCACAGTACGCCCCGCGAAGCCGGACAGGTGGCGCAGCGGGCGAGGGTAGCGCGGCTAATTCTCGTGCATTTCAGCCCACACTGGACGATGCCTGAAGCGGATGCTCTCGCTGAGGTGCGGGCGGGGGGCTTCACGGGCATTGCCGAGATTGGGCGCGAGCAGCAGGTGATCGAGGTGTGAGCGGTCAGCGTGCATAGCGTAGATACACCGCCCACGTTGCCGCTGCCGCCTGCTCCCACGAAAAGCGGCGGGCTTGCTGTAGGCTACGTGCGCGGAGTTGCTGGCGTAGGCTGGGATGGTGCAATACCCGTTGCAACTGCTCAGCCATGTCGAGGAAGCTATACGGATCGAAGGTCAGGGCCGCATCGCCAACCACTTCGGGCAGGCTGCTGGCGTAGGCACACAGCACTGGCGCACCACACGCCATCGCCTCAAGGGGCGGTAGCCCGAAGCCCTCGTAGAATGACGGGAAAACAAACACCTCAGCCCCACTATAGAGCGCAGGTAGATCGGCTTCGGCAACATCGGGGATGAACTGCACCCGCTCGCTGAGGTTGCGCTCGGCAACCATGTGGCGGGCTTCGGGGTAGCGGGGATCGGTGTGGCCCGCGAGTACTAGCACTGCATCCGTCGGAGGGTGTTCGGCGAGCACGCGCTCCCATGCCCGCACGAGGCGGGGCAAGTTTTTGTGCGGCTTGTTTGAGCCGAGATAGAGCACATAGCGCGGCGGCAGCTGGTAACGGCGGCGCAGCCTATCCACGATGGGCTGGGGTTGGGGCTGGAAGTGGGCATCGGCTGCGCCATACACCACCGTGATCTGTTCGGGGCGGAGGCGGTAGTACGCCCGCAGATCGTCACGGGCACTAGCCGAGATGGTGATGATGTGCGCGGCCGAACGCACCGCCAAGCCCATCAGGAGGCGGTAGAGGTAGCGACTACGCGGCGATAGGGTGGCTGGGTAGCGTCGCCCGATCAAGTCATAGATGGACACGATGGAAGGGCACGGGAGGCCGACGTAGGGCTTGACGTAGTAGGGCGAGTGCAGCAGATCGAGCTTGAGTTGGCGGGCAAGGCGTGGCAACCCGTACTGCTCGCCCAGCGAAAACGGGCGCAGGCGCGTCTGCACCAGCTCAATCTGGGGCGGCTGGGCCAGCGCAGCCAGATCGTAGCGGGTGTTGGGCAGATCGGGGTTGCTGATCAGCACCAGCGTATGGGCCGAATCGCGCTGCGGTATGTGCCCCATTGCCGCCACGAGGTTGTACAGATACCGCCCGATACCGGGGAAATGGTCATAGATCACGCGGATGTCTAGCCCGATCCGCATTGTGCCTGCTCTCGTTGTGTGTGCTGCTGGGCCATTTATTTCTTTTTTTATTCTTCTATCGCCGCGAGGCGGTCGCGCAGCCGCTCAACGGTGGCACTGGCAGCGGCGAGGCTATCCCGTTCGCGCTGCACGACGGCGGCCGGCGCACGGGCCACAAACTGCTCATTGGCTAGCTGTGCGGTGCGGCGTTGCACTTCGGCTTCGGCTTCGGCCAGCTCCTGCTCAAGCCGGGCCCGCTCAGCAGCCATATCTACCAAGTCTGCAAGCGGGAGATAGATTTCTACTGTGCCAATCACTAGCGTTGCGGCTTGGGTCGGGCGTGGCTCGAGCGTCGGCACGATCTGGAGTTGGTCGGCATCCACCCGCGCCAAGCGGCTGATCAGCGGCGCGAGCCGAGCGATCTGGGGGGCTTCCGTGCCGGTAACGATGATGGCCGCGATCCATTTGGCTGGCTCAACTTTGTACTCATTGCGGAGGTTGCGGATGCCGGTGATCACCTCGCGGAAGGTCTCGAAGGTATGCTCGGCGGCGGCATTGACATAATCTGGATTGGAGCTGGGCCAGTCGGCGAGCGAGAGCGATGGCGTAGGGGCGTGGGGTGTGCCCTCGACAAGGAACTGCCATGCCACCTCTGTCACGTAGGGCATGTAGGGGTGCAGCAAGCGCAGGCTGCCTTCTAGCACATGGAAGAGGATACTGGCGGTGGGGGCAGCTGTCTCTGGCACATCGAGTTGGGCTTTGGCCAGCTCCACATACCAATCGGCAAAATCGCTCCACAAGAAATCTTGCACCTGCCGTCCGGCTTCGCCCAGATTGTAGTTTTCGAGCAGGCGAGTCACATCTTCGACGAGGCGCATATAGCGCGATAGCACCCAGCGATCTGCGACAGTGAGGGTAGGCAGATCGGCGGGCGGCAAGGGGTAGGTGAATGGGGGCGTGGCCCCACGCTGCTGCGCGAGCCGCCCCAACACAAAGCGGTTGATGTTCCAAAGCTTGTTGGCAAAGTTGCGGGCCGCTTCGATCCGTTGCGGGTTGAGGTTGGTATCTTGGCCCGGCGTGCTGCTCGTAGCGAGGGTGAAGCGGAGCGCATCAGTGCCATACTGCTCCATTACTTCGAGCGGGTCAATCACGTTGCCAGCGGTCTTGGACATCTTGCGCCCGTGTTCGTCGCGCACCAAGCCGTGCAGGTAAATCGTGTGGAACGGCTCTTTGCCGGTGAGGTAGCAACCCAGCATCATCATCCGCGCCACCCAGAAGAAGAGAATATCGTAACCAGTCTCAAGCACGCTCGTGGGATAGAAGACGCGCATATCGTCGGTGTCGTCGGGCCAGCCAAGCGTGCTGAAGGGCCACAGACCACTGCTAAACCATGTATCCAGCACATCTGGGTCTTGCGGCAGATCGGCG
Organism: uncultured Chloroflexales bacterium; assembly: GCA_937967405.1. GTDB lineage: Bacteria > Chloroflexota > Chloroflexia > Chloroflexales > Chloroflexaceae > JAAUTZ01. Next base: position 31,677 of record CALCJV010000048.1, read on the forward strand.
GGAGGGGGGTCGTCAGGGTCGGGCACGATCAGCGTGCCGTCGGGCGCATACCACACGGGGATGCGATGCCCCCACCAGAGCTGGCGGCTGATGCACCAATCGCGGATGTTTTCCAGCCAATGGATGTAGACCTTCTCGAAATGCTCAGGGATGATCCGGGTGCGCCCTTCGGTGACGGCCGCAAGGGCGAGCTTGGCTAGCGGCGCAACGCGCACAAACCACTGCTCACTCAGGAGCGGCTCAATCACCTCGCCACTACGCTGGCTGATGCCCACACTCATGGTATGCGGCTTGGTCTCGACCAACAAGCCCTCGCGCTCCAGATCGGCGAGCACCGCTTGGCGAGCAGCGTAGCGTTCCATGCCCGTATAGGCTCCGGCGTGGCTGTTGAGGGTGGCATCGGGGTTCATAATGTTGACCATCGGCAGGTTGTGGCGTTGGCCCACTTCGTAGTCGTTGGGATCATGGGCGGGGGTAATCTTGACTGCCCCCGTGCCAAATTCAGGGTCAACGTATGCATCGGCAATGATCGGCAAGCGTCGCCCAATCACTGGTAGCACGGCGTAGCGTCCAATCAGGTGCGTGTAGCGTTCATCGTGCGGGTTGACGGCAACGGCGGTATCGCCCATCAGCGTTTCGGGGCGGGTAGTTGCCACGCTGATGTATTCGCTTGCGCCAGCGGCCCATTGCCCACTGCCCCACGCTTGCGCGGCGAAGGCGGTATCATCGGCTCCTACGGGCAGGATCGGGTAGCGGATGGTGTAGATCGAGACGTTGCGGGTTTCGTACTCAACTTCAAGATCGCTAACGGCTGTGCCGAGCTTGGGCGACCAGTTGACCAGATAGGTGCCGCGATAGATCAAGCCGTCGTCGTACAGCCGCTTGAAGGCCGTCTGCACGGCGCGGCTCAAGCCCGCATCGAGCGTAAAGCGTTCGCGGCTCCAATCGCAACTGGCTCCCAAGCGGCGCATCTGGCGGTTGATCTCGCCGCCATACTTTTCTTTCCATTCCCATGTGCGCCGCAGAAACTCCTCTCGCCCGACCTGCTGGCGGCTGGTTCCTTCGCTGAGCAGCAGCTTCTCAACTTGACTCTGGGTGGCAATGCCCGCATGATCGGAGCCGGGCACCCACAACGTCCGATGCCCTCGCATGCGCCGATAGCGGATCATAATGTCTTCGAGGGTCACAAACATTGCGTGCCCTAGATGCAGCGAGCCGGTGATGTTGGGCGGCGGAATGCTGATCACGAATGGCTCGCGTGGGGCATCGGCCCGTGGCTGGAAGTAGCCTTGCTGTTCCCACCACGCATAGAGCGGCTGCTCGATGGGCTGGGGATCGTAGGGCTTGGTCAGGTCAATGCTGGCCAAAAGATCAGGTTTCTGATGGGGTGTCTCAGTCATTGCGTGTGCCTCATTCGTATCATCTACGTGCTACTGCCCAAACAAAAAAACTCATCCTTGCCGATCAAGGACGAGCGTTGTTTCTCGTGGTACCACCCTGCGTTTAGCAGCCCGCCGCAGATCGTAGGCGTGGCTGCCCTCGTATGCGCGGTAACGGGCGCACCCGAACGAGCCTACCTGATCGGTGCACATCCAGATCGCTCAACTCGTTAGCTCACAGGCGACTTCAGCATCGGCAAGCACTGGGGCGGGGTTGCAGCCTAAGCCCAGCCCTCTCTGTCAGGTGCAACGATGCGTACTCCTCCTGCTCAACGCTTGGCTATGCAGTTTGGAGATGGAGCGGGCGACGCGACTCGAACGCGCGACATTCTGCTTGGAAGGCAGATGCTCTACCAACTGAGCTACACCCGCACTACTCTTTATCCTAGCACATCCTGCACAGTTTGGCAAAGGCTGCTGGCGGATTGCCTCGTCTCGCCGGGGCCTGTTGCCGTTCATTGAGGACTGAAGCTCTCCAGTGGGATGCAGTTGGCTGGGGGATCATAGCCACTCAACTGAAACTCCTCGCACGTTAGGAACAAGGGGTGATTATAGCCGACCAGAAAGCCCAACACTCCGATGGTGAGCATAATCCCTACCAGTTGCCAGCGTTGCCCCCGCGCCAAGCGTTTCGTGTCTGGTTGTAAGATGCGAAACAGGATCATGACACCGTAGGGTAGCCAGAAGACGAACACAAGCAGACCGCCCACGATTTGGACGATGGAGAAGAGCAGGTGCTGCCGTCCGATCAGGAAGGCTAAGCCAAGCGTGCCAAGCAGCCAGAGGAGCGGGATGGCGAGCAGGACTTTGTCGCGCCGCTTCAGCTCAAACAAATCGCGGCCCTGTGCGCCCAGCACGAGGAGGGCCAGCACCAAGCCGGAAGTGGCCGCAATCACAAAGAAGGTATGCTCAAAGGAGATGTTCTGAAAGGCTCCCAGATTGAAGCCAAGATCCCACGCCAGTGGCGCACCGCCTACCGCCAACAGCACAAAGCGTTGGAACTGGGTGCGGTTCATTCGTTTGTCAGGGGCGGCGAGCGGCGCAGCTGGTTCTTGGCTCATAGGCTTACTCGCAGTTATGCGTTCCAATCGCGCCTATTATTCACCGGTAGGGGCTGCTTGTCAAACTGTTCTGTAGATTACAGAACGGAGGCGTAAGGTGCGTTATGCTGATCAGCAGACAAATCATGAGTAAGAAGGGAGACATCATTATGCATGATCCAATGCTTGCGCCGCTACCCGAATGGACCAGCACCAGCCTGCACCTGCACCGCGCCACACAAGTACTCGGTCTGATCCAGCGGGTTGTGCTGCCGGCCCAGCCCAACTATCTGCACCTTGCGCTGCTGCCCCAGCCGTATGGGGTAGCCACCCAACCCCTGCCGAGCGGCGCAACGCTGCAACTCGATTTCGGGGCGGCGCAGGTGCGCTACATCCCCGCGCATGGCGATAGCACCAGCTTTGCGCTGGCCGCGCATAGCCCAGCCAGCTTGCTCGAAGCCCTGCTGCACACGGCCCACCATGATCTCTTTGCCCACCTGCAACCGGCGCAAGGAACCCTCACGGCGGCATTGCAGGCCCACGCGCAGATTGCGGAGCCATGCAGTGCGGAGCCGTTTGCAATCCATGCGAAAACTGCCGCCGATTATGCTGAGGCGTTGGCCGCAGTCTTCATTGGTATGTCACAGGCGCGGGCCCGAATTGGCGGGCTGCAAACGCCGCTCGTGATCTGGCCGGAGCATTTCGACATGGCGACGTTGCTGTTCCATCCGAGTAATTCAGCGATGGATGCTTACCAGCCACACGTCAGTCTCGGCTTTGCGCCCTTCACCCCCGATCAATACCCGCGCCCATATCTCTACGGCTATGCCTACCCCTACCAACCTGATCCCACGCACACCGCTGCCCCGCTCCACGCGCACTGGCATACAGCCGGCTGGACGGGCTTGGTGGTGCCATATGCTACGCTGGCGGCGCAGGCTCAGCCGGTGGCTGCGGTTGTGCAGTATTGCATGCAGTTCTACGTCACCCTGACTAGCGTGCTTCAGGTTGCGTCGGCTTGAGCCGACCGGTAGCTGCCGCAATGCCAAATAGCTACGCTACAGTATTTTGAGTAGCGTAGCTTAGCTACGTAGATGACAGGGTAGAACGGCGGAGTGTTATCTATATTGAGTGCGTAGCGCAGTTAGCGGCGAATGACTTTTGTGCCATCCTTGAAGACGACAACGATGTAGTAGTTTCGGCCCTCACGCATGACTGCGGTGTCAATCACGTCACGCTTGCGTCGTTCCAGTGCGGCCAGTGTGGTTGCCAGTGCGTAATTCATTTGCGTGTTGCTCCATCGGTCTCAGAATACGAATACCTCTTTGCATGGAACAACGCCCGACCCAAAGATTTTTACACAATGCCAACCAAAAATTCCTAAATTCCCTGCTAGTATCAGTCGTATGCGGGGGGTGTGTAATCTTCCTGTAATGTTTCATGCAGATCAATCGTTGTACGCGGAACGCTCACCATTACCGTAGGCTATGCGTCCCTTGCAGGCAAGTGAGGTTCTTTGCATATAAACGGCAGGGTACAGTTTTGTAACTGATTTGGAACTAGCGAGCGTAATATTATCATGTGCAATTTTTAGGCTTTTTTTAGAGGAGCAATACCGTGTTACGTCGCTTGCCATTACTGCGAATCCTACGCTATGAATTTCAGAACTACTCCCTCGATCATGCCCGCCGCGACATTCTGGCGGGCATCACCGTTGGAGCCGTGAGCCTGCCGCTTGCGCTGGCCTTCGGGGTCGCTTCGGGAGCGGATGCCCCCGCCGGGTTGGTGACGGCGATCCTTGCGGGGATCATCATTGGTGGGCTAGGCGGGGCGAGTTTCCAGATCAGTGGCCCCACTGGAGCCATGTCGGCGATCTTGATTGGCCTCGCCGCCACCTATGGCTTGGCGGGGGTGTGGGTAGCGACCGTGATGGCGGGTATCATGTTGATCTTGCTGGGATTGTTCCAGATGGGGCGGTATATTGCCTTCATCCCCTCGCCCGTCATTACGGGCTTCACCAGTGGCATTGCCCTGATCATTGCGATTGGGCAGCTGGATAACGTGTTGGGGGTGACTACGCCGCCGGCCGAAAACAGCCTCGAAAAGCTATGGCACTACATCACCCATCCGATCATCCCCGATTGGCACACCGTTACCCTCGCAGCTATCGTCATGGCCACCATGATCATCCTGCCGCGCTTCACCAAGCTCGTGCCCGGTTCATTGGTAGGGCTAGCCCTTGCTGCGCCACTGGCCTACTTTAGCGGGTGGGCTGTGCCTGTCATCGGCACGATCCCGCAGACGTTGCTGCTCGACAATCGGCTCACGCTCGATGTAATCCAGTGGGGCACAATCACCAACCTGATCCCCGCGGCTATTTCGATTGCCGCGCTCGGCGCAATCGAGAGCCTGCTGTGTGCTTCGGTCGGCTCGACCATGTCGGGGCAACCCTATAACAGCAATCAAGAATTGGTGGCGCAAGGCGTGGGGAACCTGATCATTCCCTTCTTCGGGGGAGTTCCGGCCACCGCTGCAATTGCCCGCACTAGCGTAGCGATCAAGAGTGGTTCCGTAACCCGCCTTACCAGCATCATTCACTCCGTTGAGCTGCTGCTCAGTGCGCTGCTGTTCGCCCCACTGATCGGCTTGATCCCCCTTGCGGCACTGGGCGGGGTGTTGCTTGTTACCGCATGGCGCATGAATGAGTGGGAGTCGATCCACTTCTTCACGCACAGCAAACTCAACCACGCCCTAGCAGGGATGCTGATTACGATGATTGCGACGGCTGCGCTCGACTTGACCCAAGCGATCCTGATTGGTGTGACGATCTCGGCCGTGCTGTATATCCGTCAATCGGCGCAAAGTTCGGAAGTGCAGGGCGCGGCAGTTGACCTTGAGCGCATGCAGGCACGCGGGATCGATCTGCCCGCCGCATGTCCAGCGGTGCATGTCTACTACCTGCGCGGACCCGTGTTCTTCGGCAGTGTCACCCACGTTCTGGAAGCCTTCGAGGATGCTCATGATTATCACACCTTGATTATCAGTATGCGTGGTGTGCCACTGGTAGATGCGATGGGTGTGCAGGCTCTGTATCAGTTGGTCGAGGAGCAGCAGCAGCGCGGGGCGGTGGTCTGTTTCAGTGGCTTGCAGCCAAAGGTGCGAGCAATGTTTGATCGGGCCGGCTTGACGGCGTTGGTGGGTGAAGAGCATATTTACTGGGATGCTACTGATGCAATTGTCGCTAGCCATACGTGGGAGCAGCCGCGAGAATGTGCGATGTGCAATGCATATAGTCTGGGCGCACATGGTTGCCAGTGGCAAGCGTATACCAAACCTGCGCCTGAGCCAGTCGCGGTGGCGAGTGATGTGCCCCAGCCTGTAACCCAGTGATTACTTTGAAATTGGCAGCATGATCTGGGTCAACTCCAGCACATCAGCCCCATTGATGGCCGGATCAAGAGGTGTGCCAGTTCGCAAAGGCAGACGTACCCCGCTTGCCGGATCGTACAAGCCGAGCACGATCCGGTAGCGAGCGGGTGGCAGATCGGCGGGTAGCCCGATGGGCAACGGGCTACCGAATTGCTGTCCGGCTTGCCATGTGGGGAATAAGCCTTGATCGAGGGGCACATCTACTTGTGCGACCCGTTGCCCATTGGGGGCAAGCAGATGCACGAACAGATACCAACCGCCCGCCTGATCGGTCTGAACATTCCACGAGGGGGTTAGCACCAGTGTTGTCTCAAGCGGGGCAAGGCTATAGCCGCGTAGGTGCAAGCCATCGCCAAAGGTGGCATCTACGGGGATGGTGAAGGGGCGCGGCGGCTGATGCACTGTGGCGTAGGGAATGCCGTACTTCTCGAAGGTGAAGAGCGGTGGGGCTTGGCTGACAAATTGTTGGGCTGGCCATGCTTCCTGCCGTTGTGTATTGCGGATGTAGCGCACCGCATAGCTGGCTGGCTGGGCGATGCCCGTATTGTTGAGATAGGTTACGCGACTGGGCACAAAGGCTTCGAGCGTGCGTGGGTCGGCGGTAAGGACAGGGCTTTGGGCAACATCTGGGCGTTGTTGCAGCCATGCCCCAATCTCTGGCATGCCTTCGCCCCAGCCCACCAGCAACATATACTGACCGGTGGCACTGCCACCGAGTAGAGGATTGAAGAACGCCAGATAGTAGGGTTGATACCAAAGCGCGGTGAGGCCCAAATACAGGGCTACCAGTGGCGTAAGCAGCGTGGGCAGCACAGGCGCGGTGGTTGGCTTGATGTGGGCCAGCCACGCACTCAGCCAAGCCCAGCCGGTGGATAGCCCAAGTGCTGCAAGGATGGCGAGCGTCGGGAAGATCGGCAGCAGGTAGCGGTCAAACTTCTTGGGGAGCAGGCTCAATGCCAACGTGAAGATACCGACATACAGGAGTAGGGCAAGCAGCTTGCGGCGGGTGGCTCCGGTGCTGTGGCGCAGCGCGAGCGGCACAAGCAGCATACCGAGCAGCAATGCCGCACTGCTGCGCCAGAGGATGACCACCGGATAGAATAGGGGCCCCGGATCGGCTACCGGCTGCCCCCAGAAGTAGTTGCCATTTTCGTGTGGGATGCCGCCATTACCGGTGATCTCGGCCCAGACCCGCGCAACGCCCGCCTGCGGGTCAACCCACATCACGGGCCAGAGACTAGTGAAGACGAGCACTGCGACAGCGAGCCATAGCAGGTAGGGCGGGATGCTCCACACAATCCGTCGCCAGCCGATCTGCCACCACTGCGCTGGCATTGTTGGGGGGCTAGGCGGTTGTCCAAATAGCACCAGCAGTAGCCCAACTATCGGGAGCAGGAGCAGCGCAGGCCCCTTAGTCAGCAGGGCTAGTCCCGCCCAGATGCCGGCCAGCGTGAGCCAAGCCCATGTCTGGCGGTGGGGGGCATCTAGCGCAACAAGGATCGTCAGGATCGTCAAGGTCATCATTGAGGTGAGCAAGCCATCGAGGTGAAGCAGGCGCGAGTGGGCAATGAGGAACGGCTCGCCGGCCCACAGTAACGCGGCAAGCAGGGCAACTGGAGCCGCCAACCATCGGCGCATGAGCAGGTAGCCGATGCCCACGCTGAGGCTATTGACGACTACAATTGGGAAGCGCAGGGCGGCAAGGTAGGCGATGTGGGCACTGCCTTCGGCTAAGCCTGCGGTAGGGATGTTTTGCGTTAGAGCGAGTAGCCGCCCAAGTGTGCCAAGCCACAGGGTGGTAACTCCCGGATGCCCCGTCAAATTTGTGCCGGCCCAATCGGCTTGGCGCACCGCCCCTGCAAAATGCTGCACGCGCCAAATCCAGTGGAAGCTCTCATCAGAGGTAAAGAAATCGGCGAGGTTCACACTGCGGAAGGCCAACGCAATACCCGTCAGCAACCCTGCCAGCACCCACGCGGGCAAGGTCAGCCGTTGGGTTAGGGGCTGTGGCGGAGTGGTTGCATCGGCGGCGATGGCTTGGTGTGGTTGTTCGGCATGCATGGTTGCTAGTGTACCATGTTCTGCGCCAGATGGAGTTGCCACAGGCATCCCGATGATCGGCCCCGCAAAGCCTGCTATAATAAGCCCCGTGAACCATGAACACAGTCGGCAGAGCTAGCATAGCGCGTAGTTCGCCACGACGGGAACCGCGAATCGATCACGTATGGCATCGGTAACGCCTACCACGACTGCACTGCCTGCTTCCGCAACGCGCCGAGTGTGGCTGCGCCTCGTAGGGCTACCCCTGCTGTTGCTGCTGCTGTTGCTCGCGCTGCGCCCCTTTGCACCGCACCAAACTGTCACGATCACGATGGGGCAGGAGGTGGGCCTCAATCCACAGGGGCAGGGCGAGCACCTGTACAACTTCTTCGGGTGGGGCAATGTCGGTACCGAATTGGGGCGTGCGGCGCGGCGGATTGATCCCACCGCCAGCTTTATGATCCCGTATGCCTTTCGGATGGGGCAGCCGTTGCTTGTCACGGTAACAATGTGTGGCTGTGGCACGGCTGAGCCAGTGCAGCTCAGCCTGAACGGAACCGCTTACACCCTCACGCTGACCGACGAATGGCAAGATTACACCTTCACGGTGGCGACATCCACGCCCCTCTATGCCGAAGCCTTGTACCTTGAATGGCACAGCGATGCCGTGCTGCGCCCGCTCGTGCATCAAGTGACGGTGCAAGCCCAGCGGCCGCATGGCATTATTGGTGCAGGATTGGCCAGTCTGGCCCTGCTCGTGGTACTCTGGCTGACCCGCACTGCGCCCATGCGCCAGCAATTGCTTTGGGCAGGAGCGATTGTGCTCAGCACGCTACTGTCGCGCTGGCTGTATGCGCCCCAGCTCTTGACGTGGGCCATGCTGATCGGGCTAGGGGCGACGGCAGGGATTGCCCTGACGGTGCTGGCTCGCCCGTTGGCGCACCGCTTGATTCTGGGGGCGGTGGTGCTCTGGCTACTGGCGATGCCGCAACTGTTGGGCACGTGGATGCTCGATGATGCGTTCATCTCGCTGCGGTATGCCCGCAACCTGATCGAAGGGTATGGCCTCATCTTCAATCCGGGCGGCGAACGAGTTGAGGGCTATACCAATTTCCTCTGGACGATAATCATGGCGGGGGTGCTTGCGGTCGGCTGGGAGCCAGTTGTGGCTGCTCAAGTGCTAACCTCTGCACTGGCGATCACCGCAATCATTGTCACGTATCGCTTGGCGGTGGCGTGGTGGGGGCAATGTCTATTCACCTTGCTGCCGCCCGTATTGCTCGCAATCAATCCGGCATTCCTGCTGTATAGCGCACGCGGCAGCGGCATGGAGACGGCCCTCGTCACGGTGCTAGGCACGGCGGCTCTGGGGCTGATCTGGTGGGCGCAGGATGGGCGCGGCGGTGCAATGGCGGGGGCGATGGGTGCGCTGGTGGTGATGACCCGCCCCGATGGCGCGTTGATCCCGTTGGCCGGCGGGCTGATCCTCCTAGCGCAGGTGCTAGTGCCGCGTAGCCGCCGCCATGCCCGGCCGATCCTATTGGGCTTGGTGGGCGGGTTCGCGCTGATCTACGTGCCCTATTACCTGTGGCGGTTTAGCTACTACGGCTACCCGCTCCCGAATACATTCTATGCTAAAACCGGCACTACTACCGCGCAAGTGCTACGTGGGGTGGAGTATAGCTACACCTTCTTCGCCTCGCTGGGGCTACGCAGCTTGCTGGTGTTGCTCGGCTTCAGTCTGCTCGGCATGCTGGTGGCGGCGGGGCAAGCCGTGCGGGCCAGCCCCGCCGCGGAACGTGGGGCGATCCCTGTGCGCCTATCGCCTGCACCGTTGTTGTGGCTGTTTGTGTTGCTTACCGTCACCTACGTGACCCTCGTCGGCGGCGATCAGTTTCCACTTGGACGCTTCTTCGTGCCAATGCTGCCCGCACTCATGCTGTTGCTTACGCACGGGGTAGTGCAGGCGCATACACTAGGGCAGGCGATGGTCGCGCAGGGGGATCAGCGCGTGCGCTGGCTTGGTGCGGTCCCGCTTGCAGGGGCCCTGCTGGCCGTGATCCTGCTTGCCTACGTGAATATTACGCCGTTGCCGAGCCTCGATAGCCGCGATCCGAGTGGGCGTATCTGGGGTGAGAATCGGGTGACGCTGAAAAACCGTGAGCTTGGTTGGTGGTTCCGCTTCAACACCCCGCCCGATACGGTGGTGGCGACTGCGATTGCGGGGGCCATGCCATTCTATGGGGATCGCTACACAATCGACACACTGGGCTTGAATGATACCCACATTGCCCACCTTAAGATCGAAACGATGGGGCAGGGCATAGCCGGAGCCGAGAAGACCGATCTGGCGTATGTGCTCAATCGGCAACCAGACTATATCCCCTTCTCTACCTCCGGGCCCTATCAAGAGTTACCGCGTTTCCAGCAAGAGTACGAACTGCTCACGGTGCGTGGCCCAGAAGGCGGCGAGATTCTGCTCTTTCGGCGGCGTGATCTAGGGGGGCAGCCTAGCCCATGAGCCAGACCGCGCCACTGCTCCCACCGCCAGCCCAGCCTGCGCCTGCCACTGCCGATGCCGCGTGCCTTACAGCCGGGTGGTGGCTCCGCGAAAGTGTGCTCCATTTGGTGCTGTTGATCGCGGTAGCCTTGGCAACCCTGCTCGGTGTCAATAGCCGCTCGCCCATTGTGGTAGATGCCGCATTCCGCCCAGAGCGCGTCTTCACCGGCTTTGATCGGGTTGAGACAAACGCCACCTTTACCTATCGCTGGACGTTTGGGTCCGGCACGATCTGCTACGAACAACTCGGCTTTGCGCCGCGTCAGATTGTGCGAGTAACACTGCTGGGCGATGGCTCCAATGCAATTGGGGTGGAGCAGGTGCAACTTGCCACTGATGGGCAGCCGCTCGCAACGGCACGGGTGCGCCCGCCCGTCGAGCAGATTCAGCTGCTTGTGGATGGTGCAAAGCGCACAGGTGAACAGTTCTGCGTCACCCTCACGAGTGATGTTGCGCCTGCGCGTGCGGCATCGGGCACAGATCGGCGGCTGGTGGGCGTGCCGTTTGAGCGGCTGGTGCTAGCTCCTGCAACTGGCCTTACCCTGCCTACGCCGCGCCAGTTGGGGCTGAATCTGGTTGCGGCGGTAGTGCTCTTCTGGGCGTTGCGGAGCATCTGTATTCCGCCCCGCGCAGCTTTTGCGACGGTGTTGATCGGGGCGTTGGCGATTGGTGCGGGGGTGTATGCGAGCCTGCTCACGCCGGGCCCACAGACAACCCGCAATCTCATCCCCACCATCAATCTGCTGCTGCTGTGGGTGCTCGCGGGCGCAGTAGGGGTATGGGGCGCACAGCGGTTGCGCCTCGTGCCGCCCGCATGGATCGCTCGCTCTGATCGCCAACTTGGCTACGATCTGCTGTTGATGCTGCTCTGGAGTGGTGTGCTGTGGGGCAGTGTGCGCCTGCTCCAGATCGGCTATGGGCATAGCGGTGCGTGGCCCCTGAAATCGCAGGTGTGGGTACAGGTTACGCCGTGGGTTGGACTGGCGGTGGCTATGGGTGGGGCATGGATTGCGCTGGTGCTGCGGGGCCTGCATCAGCCCATCCGCGCATGGCTGTGGTGGGTGGTCGTATGGGTTGGGGCAATTGTGTTGCCCGTGCTGGTCAAGGCAAGCACACGCGGTTGGGATACGCTATTTTGGACATTCCGCGATAATCCCTCCGACTACATCGTGGATGTGCCACGGGTCAGTGATCCGATCAGCTTCTTGGGTCAGTATGTGGCAATCTCGCCGACGCTAGCGTGGCACAACGCCAATCACCCGCCGGGCAGTGTGCTGTTGCTGTGGGGCGTGGCGCAGGTATTCGGCGCGGGGCCATACATCGGGAGCTATGCCGCAATTGTGCTGAGTAGCACGCTCGTCCTCGCAGCGTGGTGGCTGGGATTCCATATAGGTGGGCTGCGCCTTGCGCTGCTCGCGGCAGCCCTGATGACGGTGATGCCGGGCCACATGATCTACAGTGTCACTGCAATGGATGGGCTGTTCAATGGGCTGAATGCATTGGCACTGGTGGCGTTTTTTGTGGCTATCGAACGCCCAGCGCAGCTGTGGCGCGGGGTGGTCGCAGGGGGTTTACTTGCCCTTGCGTTGATGTTTACCTATGCGACAACGCAACTGGTATTTTTCGGGGCTGTGGTAGTAGGATTAGCACTCTGGCGCGGGCAAGCATTAGGGGCAGTACTGCGGCAGGGTGCAGTTGTGGGGGCCGTTTTCATTGGGGGGTACGTGCTCCTCTATCTGGGCACGGGCTTCAATATGATTGATGCGGTGTTGCAGGGCAAAGCCAATAACGCTCGGTTGCTGAGTGCTGATCCAGCCGCTACTCCGCCGGCCCTGATGGGCTTTCCCCCACTTGACCATTACGTGCAGTTTATTGGGCTGAATATGGTGCCATTCCTGTGGTATCTCGCGCCGTGGGGCCTAGCCGCGCTCACCCCGATTGTGGTGCAGGCTGGGCAACGCTTGCGCCACCGTGTACCGCTCAGTGCTACCGATACCCTTGCCCTTGCGCTGCTCGGCTTGCTCTTGGGGATGTGGTTGAGCGGGCTGTTTGTGCGCGAAGTTGAGCGCATCTGGGGCTTTGTCTACGCGCCCGCCGCCGTGCTGATGGGCGTGCACATCTGGCAAGGGGCAACGCAGCGCGTGCGCCTGTGGCGAGCGGGGCTGTGGCTGAGCTTGTTCTTGGGGCAGGCCGTGGTGATGCGGATCATCTTGTATACTTTCTGGTAAACATGTGTGCGAGTATGCTATACTATTAGAAAGATGTAGTCTATACCCAACCATCAATATAGGTGCAGCGATGAGTGAAGCCGATGTGATCGCAACTGAGATTGTCTACCCTGATAGCGATGGGCAACCAATCGCAGCGAACACTGAGCAGTTTCAATGGATTGTGGTGATTAAGGATAACCTTGAGAGCCTGTTCGCCGATGATCCACAGGTGTTTGTGGCGGGCGATCTGCTCTGGTATCCGGTGCAGGGGCGGCCGGATATTCGCCGTGCGCCGGATGCACTGGTGGCTATCGGGCGGCCTAAAGGGCGGCGTGGCTCATATCAGCAGTGGTGTGAGGGGGATCTTGCGCCGCAGGTGGTGTTTGAAGTCCTCTCACCATCGAATGATCAGACTGAACTCGCACTGAAATTTGAGTTCTATGATCTGTATGGGGTGGAGGAGTACTACTTGTACGATCCCGATAGCAACGATCTGGCGGGGTGGCTGCGCCGCGATGGGCGGCTGCGGGTGATCGAGACGATGGACGGCTGGGTTAGCCCGCGTCTGGGTATTCGGTTTGCGCTCACGCCGGAGACGCTGCGCCTCTATTACCCCAATGGGCAGCCCTTTCTGACCTTCGTGGAGCTACGCGAACAGGCGGTGCAAGCAGAGCAGCGGGCAGCGCAAGCGGAGCAAGCCCGTGCACAAGCAGAGCAGCGGGCAGTGCAGGCGGAGCAACGCGCCACGCAAGCCGAAGCCCGCGCTGTGCGTCTTGCCGCACAGCTGCGCGCCTTAGGTATTGATACGGCACAGGAGCACGAAGACGGGTGAGGTGGGCCTTGCCGCCCGATCTTGCGCTTTGTAACTTCGGCGACGCAATCTTCCTAACAAGCCGTGCTACTGGCACGGCTTTTGGTATTGTCGCCCTTGCCCAGAGCTTGATCCTGATCCTATAGCGGGGTGGGCTAGCCTTTTGTGAAGGTTTCTTCACTATTCTAACTAGATGAGTTCGTAGGTGTGAACTGAGTTTACATCCTCGAAGTAAAGCATTTCGTATGCGTAAACGTAGCTTGGGATAGATTAGAATAAGCTAAAATAGAGTCAATCCAAGAAAATCGCTTGACAAGTATGGCGAATTCTGCTATACTCCTAGCATAGTCGTATGTGATCAAACCACTACTAAAGGAGAAATAGGATGACTGTCGAAAACCAGCCCGTAGAAAAGAAGGATGTCCAGACCGCCGTGATTTCGAGCTGTGCCGCCACCACCTGCCGCTACAATACCAACCAGCAATGCACCGCCGGAACCGTGATGCTCGTGATGAAGAACGAGCTGCCCGCCTGTGGTACGTTTGCCCCGCGTGGCTAATTTGCGCTCCTTGTTCCGTTTGCACTACCGCTAATCCATCCTTTCGATAGCAACCGAAGCACCCCTCGATGGGGTGCTTTTTGGTTGTCAAACATTCGCTTGACAAAATTTTTTGGTGTTGCTACACTCTTTACTAAGTACATACTAATACAAGCAATTTGAGTGTATCAATACGTGAGTAAAGCTCCTTCTGACAATTTACGTTATCGCCAGCCGACGAATAGCACCGACCCGACGCGCCGCGAACGCCGTTACCTTGAGGTGTTGTGGTATCTCTGCCACCGTCACGAGCCAGTGTTGGCAGTGCATCTCGTGCGCTGGCTCGATGCGCGTCCGCCCACCGTCAGTCAGGTGTTGCGCTTGTTGGAAGGCAAGGGCTACATCGCACGGAGCCAGCGTGGGGATATTGGGTTGACGCAACGTGGGCACGCACAGGCGCAGCAGATTGTCTATCGTCACCGCCTGCTAGAACGCTTCCTGTTCGATGTCGTGCAGGTGCCGTGGTATTTGTTGCACCGCGAGGCCACCGATCTCGAACATGTGCTCTCGGAGCGCCTTGTGCAGCAAATGCAACAGCGTGTCTTCGTTACGGATACGAGTCCCTATGGCCACCCCTTGCAGCTTGGCGAGCCTGCCCCCGCTTCGCAGATACGCCTGAGTGCTGCCCCAGAAGGGAGTAACTTTGTAATCCAGCGTATAGATGAAGAAGCCGAAGAAGATCAGACACTTCTGCACCAATTTGCGGTATTGAGCCTTGTACCCGATATGTGCCTACAGGTGAAGAGTACAGCTGGCTTGCTCGGACTGATGGTGCAGACCGAGCAGCGCACAATTACGCTTATGCCGGAGCATGCACGATTGGTGTGGGGGGTAGTGGAACGGGACAGGCGTGAGGCGGGAACACTCCCAGACGTGTAAGTGGTGATGTGTTAACGTTAAATGGTCCACCTACCTGTTGATGAACGTGAGCTGTTAGAGTATGTTTATAGTGATGGTTTTAACGCAGTAAGGATCAGAGGCAATCGTAATTGGACTTATATCCAGTGCCGCTGCATGGGAAGGAGTCGCAGTCCATGTGCAACCAGCTTATTCTTTTGGCACAGCACAGCCAACGTCATTACCTTGCCCAGTGTGAACACGGGACACTGCATCTGGTGTGGATGCACACCACGTTGCACCTAAACCCCGCGCTAATGTGTGAACTGACTGATGTGTTGCATGCGTGGGCGGCAGATGCGTATGATCCTGACGCGCTTGAAGCCCATTTTGCTGAAGTGCGTCTAGAGCAGGCAGCATTCGATAGCTACAACCTGTGGGTCGAGCACACGGCATTGCGGCTCAGCCCGGCCGAGTTGGCGATGCTGCACGAGATGGTGAGCCGTGCTGATCAACTATTGCGGGCAATGGTAGTGGATGTGGTGCAAGTAACCGAAAAAGTTCCGGCAGCAGACAATCATTTTGCAACGCTGCCTGTGCTTCAGATTTCTAATCCCGCTAAGCCACTCGCCGATGCAGGCTTCTGCCATGAATTAGCTGTAGCGGCGCAGCGTATCTATACGCCTAACTAGTCAATTCGCTCATACATCATTGATCGTTGAGGGATCAATGCCCAGTTCGCGCAACTTGGCGGCAAGTCGCGCCGCGTGCTGCTCGGCGGCGAGGCGGGCGGCGTGTTCCTGTTCGCGCTGCTGCTCGGCGGCGAGGCGGGCGGCGTGTTCCTGTTCGCGCTGCTGCTCAAGCTCCTGATGGGAGAGAAAGGGGCGACCATCGGGGCGGTAGAGTTCGAGGGTGGTTGGGGTGTGCACGAAGCGGATGCCGAGCAGCGGGCTGACCCAGCCGTGCATCTCGGCAATCGGGAGCAGCGCATCGCCCACGCGCTGGAAGCCACTGAGGTCGTTGTAGGCGGGTTCGGGGTCGTAGGCGTAGTACTCTTGCACGCCGTACTGGGTATAGAAGTGGAGCCGGTCGAGCTTGTCGTAGAAGCTGTTGCTGGGTGACCAGATTTCAAAGACGACTTGGGGGGCGATGCCGTCCTCTTCCCACTGACGGTAGGAGCCGCGTTCGCCTTTGGGTCGCCCAAAGACGACGAGGGTATCGGGGGCGCGGCAGATGCTGGGGTTGCCCTCGACGGGATACCAGAGCAAGTCACCGGCAACGAAGACATCGGGGCGGTCACGGAAGAGGGTGGCAAGGTTCTCTTTGATGAGGACAATCCAGTGAAACTGGCGGGTATTCTCAGCCATCGGTTGACCATCACTTTCGGGATAGTGCGTCAACGGGGTGCAGGTTGGCGCGGGGGGGGTAAGGGTTGGCATGGGTGGGTCTCCTTATCAGGCATGGGGTGCGTGCGTGTGCGGCGCACGCGCCAGTAAATCCGCAGCGGCGGCAGTTGCAAGCACTGCTCCCGCGATATTAGGAGCAACAGTGTAGGGCAGCATATGTCCGGCATCGGGTATATCTATCATCATCACCCGTGGCAGCACAGCGGCCAAGGGGTAGCCCTGACGCTCGGCTGATGCAGTGCGATCTGCCGTGCCAGTCATAATCACGACCGGTTTGTCTAGATCGGGAAAAGCTGGATAGATGTGTCTTAAAAGGCGATCCGCCGATAAGACGGATTGGAGATCAGCACGAAACGGCTCTGGGCGCAGCACTACGTCGCGTAAGTAGCGGATGTAGTGGGTGGGCAGTGGGTCGGGCTTGAACGCCGCAGTAAACATTGGCGTGACTGCTAAGCGGATCAGCCCCCATACCAACGGCATGAAGGCGGCTTCTAGGATCGGTATCTGTAAGATGCGAGCAACGCGGGCATGGGCCGGCCCATCGCCCGGTATCGCATAGGGGGCAAGCAGCACCAAGCCAGCCACCCGTTCGGGGTAGGCAACCGCTAAGGCTAACGCCAATGACGCACCAAGCGAGTGACCGACTAGCACGGCTGGTTCAAGATTGCGCTGGGCAAGCAACGCAGCAAGCAACTCTACCTGTGTTGCGAGTGTGGCTGGTGTATCAGCAGGCAGGCGACTGTAGCCACAGCCGGGCCGATCTACGATCAGCACCTTTTGTTGGCTTGTGAGTAGGTCTACCAATGATGTACCCAGAAAATCATGCACCGAACCAAACTTGCCATGAATCAGCACGGATGGGGGCAGATGCGTTGCCGTGCGAGCCGAGCGTTCGACAACGTGTAAGGTTGCATTCTGTACCTTAACTAGTTCACCCGGTATGTGTTCAAATGATGCTGGCATCTGCGTCCTTCCCGTCATAGCTACCGTGTCGTCTCCGTGATCGCGCTCGGTGCAACGTCTGTTCAATTTAGGGATAACATAACAGTATGTTACAATACAGCCGATGAGACTGCAACTACCCATGCCGAGAGGAGCTACGCGCAATGAATAAGAAAACAGTTCGTGACATTGAATGGAATGGCAAACGTGCCCTCGTTCGTGTGGATTTCAATGTGCCGCTCGATGAGAACGGCGAGATTACTGATGACACCCGCATTCGTGAGTCACTCCCCACCATTCGTTACTTGCTCGAACATGGGGCAAGTGTGGTACTGATGTCGCACTTGGGGCGGCCGAACAAAGCCAAGAGCGAGGCGGAGATGATCCGTAAGTTTAGCCTGAAGCCGGTCGCCGAGCGGCTCTTTGAGCTATTGCCGGAAGCCTCTACCGTGAATAAGACCCGCGTCGTTTCCGGCGAAGCGGCCGAAGCGGCTGCCGCTGATCTGCAACCCGGGCAGGTTTTGCTGCTCGAAAACACCCGCTTCGACAAGCGCGAGGAAGCCAATGATCCGACCCTCGCCGCTGAGTTTGCCCGCTTGGGCGATGTCTACGTGAATGATGCTTTTGGTTCTTCGCATCGCGCCCACGCGAGCACGGAAGGCGTAGCGCGGCTGTTACCGGGCGTGGCGGGCTTCCTGCTCGAAAAGGAACTCAACTTCCTTGTGGATACCATTGCCAACCCGCAGCGTCCATTTGTGACGATCATTGGCGGAGCCAAGATCAGCGATAAGATCGGCGTGATCAACAACCTGCTCGGCAAAGTGGATGCCCTGCTGATCGGCGGCGGTATGGCGAATACGTTCCTCGCCGCACAGGGCTTCGACATGGCTGACTCGCTGGTTGAGCAAGAAAGCCTCGACATTGCCCGCCAGTTGATCAACAAAGCGGCTGGCTCCAAAGTCAAGCTGGTACTGCCGACGGATGCGGTCATTGCCGATGCCTTCAGTGCTGATGCCCAGCGGCAAGTTGTCCGAGTAGATGCAATTCCAGCGGGTTGGCGCATGCTCGACATTGGTCCAGCTACGGTCGCGAGCTTTACGGAGATTATTCTTGGGGCCAAGACGGTGATCTGGAATGGTCCAATGGGCGTTTTCGAACTGGAGCCATTTGCGGCGGGCACGAATGCCATTGCCCAAGCCCTCGCTCAAGCCACTGCCGCTGGCGCGATCACGGTCGTAGGCGGTGGCGATTCGGTTGCCGCGATTGAGCAATCCGGCTTGGCCGATCAGGTTAGCCATATCAGCACGGGCGGCGGTGCATCACTGGAACTGCTGGAGGGCAAAGATCTGCCGGGTGTGGTGGTGCTCCAAGATGCGTAGGCTGAAGTAGCATGTGCTGTTATGCGTCAGGAGGGCTAGCCCTCCTGACGCATGCATTTCCTCTGTGCCTTATTCCGGCAACCGCCAGCGTACTTGCCGATACGAGCCATCTGGGAGATCTTCGGTGATCCGCACGGGGACAGGATTGGCGAGGGTGAGGACAAAGAGGTTCTCGCCAACTGTATCTGGGGCAAGGCCACCGAAGACAATGCGCTGTCCATCGGGCGACCAATCCACGCTACTGATGGACTCAAACCCATCCACAAGTACCGCGACCTCGCTTCCGTCGGCTTGGATTAGCAGGATAACGTTCTCCATCTGGTCAGTTCGTTGGTTGAACTGTTGCCCGTACATGAGCAGGCGCATCCCATCTGGTGACCAGATCGGCCCGTAGGTCAGCTGATTACGGTGGAACAGCTTCGTCAGTCCTGTGCCATCAGCATTGACTAGATAGAGATCGCCTACATTCACATCGCTGGTGAAGGCGAGCATGGTTCCATCCGGCGACCATGCAAGCTGGGCCATGTTGCTGCCGAGCCGTTCGTGTATCCGCACTAGTTTGCCCGTTTCGATGTGGAAGACATAGAGCGCATACTCTTCAACGTTTGCCGTTGGTCTGGGCAGGGCCGTAAAAGCCAAGCGGCTGCCATCTGGCGCAAAGCTCAAGTTTCCAATGAAGTTCAGTTCAATGCCGGTGAAGCTCAGCACGCGGCGTTGGCTCCCATCGAGGTTACTCAGATAGATTCGCTGTGGCTCTTCGCTATAGTTCGTGAAAGCCACGCGGCTACCATCTGGCGCAAGAGCTACCTTATCGTGTAAGCCGCTGTCCGTCAGGCGGGTTTGGTTGCGTCCATCACCGCCGACGGTGTAGATATTTGGCTCGGAACGGCAGAAGCGCATGCCACACTCCCACACCCCTGTTGCCGCAAATGCAATCGTGCGACCATTACGCGACCAGTTGTAATCAAAAATGATAAACCATTCTTGGAACTCGTGCGGTTCTGGCTGGGGGGTTGTCACGGCTTGGCGACGGCTCCCATCGGGATTGATCGTAAAGATGCTGTTGCCCCCAACTGTCTCATCCCCGTTGGGCCCCAGAAAGGCAATCCGTCCCTCAAGCATAGGCCCATTGCGTGGTTGCAGATCATTGCCAAGCAACCCAAACAGCACATTAAATGGGGGCGGGTTCTGTGGGTGCAGTTCAAAGCGGGCCCGTTCAAACCACTGCACCAGATAGGGCTGGCCCTCAATCACTTCGGTTTGGGCCGGGCTGATCGGCAAGCCGAAAAGGGCGAGGCTCTCGGCTGCGGATACGACCGGGTTGTCGTCGAGCTGCAAGCCATTTGCCTGCCACGCTGCGAGAAACGGGCCGCATACATTGAAGCCCGTTTCGAAAGCGCGGCAATCGCTGCTGGAGATGGTATCTTTGGCAAAGGTCAACCAGTTGCGCCCGCGGGCAGTCAGCACATCGTAGCCGAGCCGTCCCAGCAAGACATCGTAGGGGCGGTTATTGGTGGGGTGCAGTTCAAGGCGGTTGCGCTCAAACCACTGCACTTGGAGCGGTTGCCCTTCGATCAACTCGGTTTGCTGCGGCGTAATCGGCAAGCCAAACACGCGCAAGCCATCGTTCTGCTCCCAATATTCGCGGATGCGCCCACTGATGCAAAAGCCGGTTTCGGGGAAACACCGAGCATCGGATGCTTGGGCCTGCGCTATGTGTGCGGGAGGAACTCCAAGCCCAGCCATCATCAATCCAACAAGTAGTCCTACGAGCCAATAAGCGAATGTTCGTGTGTGCGCTTGCAGCATCTGCGCCTCCCATAAACTTGGTGTGACAATCCGTGTCGTCTCGCCCATAGTATAGCGGAACTAGCCAATATATGGTGTAACGGTTCTCCCTAGAGCGTAGCTCCGATTATTCGCCAGCCAGTGTGACCTGCAAGCTCTGGGCGGCGGTGTAAATTGGCCCCAATGAGGAACTGGTCTCGAAACGGTCTACCATCACGATGATGCTGATGTGGGTGGTAGCTTCGGCGCGGGCATAGCCTTCACCGCGCACAGTGATGTAATCGAGCGTGCCGTCGCTGAGCGGTGCTTCGCCGCTTGAGAGGAACAGCGCAGCATGGCTCCAGCCTTTGGCGAGGGGCTGGTGATTGTCAGAGAAGATCGGGGTAAAGCTCGTGCCGGTGTGGGTTACTGCGCTGTGGAGCTGCTCCAGCGTAGTGGCGAGTTCATCTGCAAGATGCTCTGCGGTCTGGGCTTCTGCGCTTGGCACGAGCAGCACCCACATCATCTCAAGCGGATCGTCGCTGGTGAATTGCACGCCGATTGAGCCATCTTGGTTCTCGCTGCTGAGGAACGCTTGCGCGGACCACGTCTGGGGGACATCGAGGCTGAAGCCGCCTTCGGGGTGGGTGTAGCGTTGGGTGGCGATGTCGGCGGGTGGATCGAACGGGATCGGTGCAGTCGGTGCATCGAGTGTGGGGAGGGCTTCGAGCGGTTGGGCAAGCGTATCTGGCTCAGCCAGCAGATCGGGTAGGGGCGGGTTGCGGATGATTATGGTGAGCCAAAACAGCATCATTGGCAGGCACGTTCCGGCAAGGAGCACGCCGATCACCGTGCCGCGTTGCGGTGTGGCACTGCTGGTCCAGATGCCGACCAGCACGCCCACAAGTGCGCCCCACACTAGCCCGCCGACAAGGCCGATCCCGCCAATGATGACAAGGTACGTCAAGAGTAACGGCAGCCACGCAACAACATACACCCCATCGGCGAGACCGGCTGCTTGCCCAGCCGCGAACTCGACCTGAAACGCCCGCCAGCCATAGAAGCTACCGAGCAGTGCGCCGAGTATGCCACCGATGCCAATTGCCAGCGTGGTGAGCGAACAGCCCCAAACGATGCGCTGCTTGCGTTCTGGGTTGGGCGCGGCTGGGGTGGGGGGCTGGGGGACAAATTCGGCTGGTGGTGGCGGTGGTGGTGCGGATGGTTCTGCCATAGTGCTGCTCCTTTCTGCACCTTGCTGCGGTTCTAGCCCGCCTGAAAGCGGGTCGGATCAAAGAGTCCAAGCGGGCGGCGGGTGCTGCCAGTGTGAGCCAAATCGGCCAAGACTGCGCCGATCACGCTGCAAAATTTGAAGCCATGCCCAGAAAATCCGGCCGCAATGCTGACGTTGGCGTGGTGCGGGTGCAGCCCCACCACAAAATGGTGATCGGGGGTGCAGGTGTACATACACGTTACCGCCTGTAGCACCGTGCCATTCAGGGCAGGGAGCAGCGCAGCGAAGGCGGGGCGTAGCGCATCGAACTCGCTGGCGGTGGCCGTGCGGTTGAGCGTGGCGGGGGTACATTCGCTGCCATTGTAGAACAGGCTCACCTTGACCTCGCCCGCCGGATCGCCAATGATCGGGAAGCCATACGGCTCGATGCCCGGTTCCAGTTCGGCAATGAAAAACGGGAAGTGCGGCGACCGGAACTGCTGCACATCGCCCTGCGGCTGCACCCAGAACATCACCTGCCGCTCAACGACAAGCGGCAACTGGAGATCGGCTAGCAATGGGCCAGCCCATGCCCCCGCACAAATCACGAGTGTCTCGGCGGTGTAGCTGTCACGTTCCGTCGTGACCTGCACGCTACTGCCATCGCCTGCCACCTGCCACTCGCGCACTGCCTCGCTGAAGTGTAGCTCTGCGCCGTGCCGTTGGGCATGCTGAAGGTAGGTGCGGATGCACTGCTCTGGATTGAGAACTCCGCCGTGTGGCTCATACAGCGCATAGAGCGGCTGTTGGGGCTGGAACATAGGGTAGCGTCGGCGTAGTTCATCTGGCTCCAATATCTGATGGGCGATGCCGTGTGTGCGGGCACTGTGCAGGCTCCCCGTGATGATTTGGCTCTCCTGCGCCCCGATCAGCAAGCCGCCGGTGAACTGCAACAGCTCGCCCGGCTGGCGGCTATCGTGTTCGAGCTGGGCCCACAGTTCGTAGGCTTCGAGTAGCAGGGGCACGTAATCTAGCCCCTCGAAGTAGGCTTGCCGAATTATGCGTGACTCGCCGTGGCTGGAGCCAAGCGTGTGGGCCGGGGTATACTGCTCTAGCCCCAATACCCGTCGCCCACGCTGGGCGAGCGCGGCGGCGGTGGCACTGCCCATGCCGCCCAAGCCCAACACAATCGTATCGTAGACCTTGCCCATCTCGCTCCTATATGTTCTTCAGTTAGGCCCGCATGCGCGTGCGCCGGGAAGGATCAACCGGATCAGCCACCACCTGCCCCGTGTAGTGGAGATCAAAGTACACGAGGGTGACTTTCGTCCCAGTGGTAGCCTGCTGCACGGGCAGATAGGCATAGGCAATGCTCTGCTGGGTGGCATAGGCATAGTCCGCACTCGTGACTGAGCCAATCACCTGCCCCTGTGCATTAAGGACTGGCTCATTGCCGACCAATACCACACTCGGATCATCGAGGGCAATGCAGCATAGACGATGCGTAATCAGTTGGCGTTTGGCTTGGATTAAGGCATCGCGCCCAATGAAATCGGGCTTCTCGACATTGACGACGTGCCCGATGCCGGCTGCAAACGGATTGACTTCGGCCGTCAGTTCGTGCCCCACCATCCGAAAGCCCTTCTCAAGGCGCAGCGCATTGAGTGCGCCGTGCCCCGCTGCAATCAGGTTGAAGTCGTAGCCAGCATCCCACAGAATATCCCACAGGTGCAGCCCATAGTCTACAGAGGTATACAGCTCCCACCCTAGCTCACCCACCAGCGAGAGCCGCAGCGCAGTCACGGGCACGGCTCCCACCGCGATCATGCGGCCAGTGTAGAGCGGGAAGGCGCGGTTGCTAAAATCGTTGTCGCTCACCTTTTGCAGCAGCTCGCGGGACTTGGGCCCCCACACGCCCAGCCCGCACACGCTGCTGGTAATGTCAGTTAACACCACGGTGCCATCTTCGGGGAGGTGCTGACGCAGCCACGCAAGATCAGGCGGGGTGTTCAGCCCCACCAGAAAGCGGCGTGTGCCCAGCCGAGCCACGACGGCATCCGTTTTGATGCCGCCCGTTGGGGTGGCGAGGGCGGTGTAGATCACGCTCCCGATGGGCTGATCGATCTGATTGGTGCAGAGCCGTTGCAGATAGGCGAGCGCACCGGAACCCGTCACTTCGCAACGCGGCAGCGCGGTTATATCAAAGAGGGCCACGTGTTCGCGGGCGGCGGCGTGCTCTGCGCCAATGATCGGCGACCAATTATAGCCGGCCCAGCCACTCAGCAGGGGTGCGCCTTCGGGGATCGGCAGCTTTTGGTTGGCCTGATACCACTGGGGGCGTTCCCAACCAAAGACCTCGAAACAGACTGCGCCTAGCTCCTTCTGGCGAATGAAAAACGGGCTAACCTTAAGGTTGCGGAGGTAGTCGGGTTGCCTACGGGGGTGCGTCACTGCGCCGATCTGCTGGTATTGGCGAGCCGCCCGCAGGCGCAGGTAGGCTGGCGTGCTGGCGTGTATGCCGAAGCGGTTCAAGTCGAGTTCACGCAGGTCTAGCTCTGGGTAGCCGCTAGTGATCCACTCGGCAATCGCTTTGCCAATGCCCGCTGCGTGGGCTACATCAATGCCTGCGGCCACCCACAGCCCGCGTGTTTCGGGGTGCTGCCCGACCAGTGGGAAGCCATCTGGGGTGATGGCGAGGATCACATTCTGGCGATACGCGAGATCGCTGTTCGTCAATGCGGGCACGATCTCTTGGGCGGCTTGCCACGCCGCATGGAAGTGGCGTGAGGTAAACGGCAGCGCGGCGGGCGTATCGTGATCCTGCACAGATGGCAGCTGGTAGGGGTTGACGAGCAGAGGCTCGTGTTGGTAGAAGCCGATGCTGTAGCTGCTCGTGTGCTGGCGCATGTAGAGGTGCTGATCCTGATCGCGCAAAATCGGATGGACAATCTCGCGGTGTTCTTGGGCAAGCTCATCAAGGGGCGTGGTGCGAACATACTGATGCTGCATGGGCTGGAGTGGCAACGGCGCACCGGCAAGGCGGGCTACGTTGGTGCTCCATGCGCCCGCACAGATCAATACCTGCTCAGTCGGGATGCGGTAGGCGGGGGTCCGTACCGCCCGCACATGCCCTTCGGAGCGTTCAATCCCGATCACGGTCGTGTTGCCGAGAAACTTCACCCCACGTCGCCGCGCTGCATTGGCAAGGGCTTCAGCACTCGCCAAGGGATTGACTACGCCATCAGTGGCGACATACAGCGCACCGGCAATGACGGCAGGGTTGAGCAGGGGTAGGTAGTGGCGGGCCTCGTCGGGGCTGATCAGTTCGGCTTCGGGCACGCCCCACGCCTGCGCCAAGCCGAGTCGCCGCTTCAGATCTACCCACCGCTGACTGGTGCGGGCAACGTCGAGGCTGCCAACGCGGTGAAAGCAGGGCATTCCGTGCAGGCTCAGGTTGGTGTACATCTGGTGCGATTGCTGCGCGAGGAGGGACATCGTGCGCGAGGGATGGATTTGAGTGAACAAGCCCGCCGAGATGGAGGTCAGCCCGCCCGTTTTGAACAGGGGCCCTTGATCTACGACGATGATGTTTTTCCAGCCTTTGAGGGCGAGGAAGAAGGCGGCACTACAGCCCATAATGCCCGCCCCGACAATCACAATATCAGCACGCTCGATCATTGCCTATCCCCGTTGCGTATGCCCACGTCGGGCAGGTGGATATGACCGTAATAACGGATATTGTAACCGCATTCTGCACATCTGTCAGGGGGCGGGTTGCTCTAGTTTGCCCGCCCCCATGTCCACCCTAGCCCAACGCCTGCTCCAAATCGGCGATCACGTCAGCGGGATGTTCGCCGCCCACGTTTAGGCGAATCATACCGGCAGGAATGCCGGCCAGTTTGCGGCCATCTTCGCCCTGCTGCTGGTGGGTGGAGATGGCTGGGATCGTAGCGATGCTTTTGATCCGCCCCAGATCGGTGGCTCGCCAGATCAAGCCGAGCCGATCCAGCACGGCGCGGGCGGCGGGCATGCCCCCCCGCAAGCTGAAGCTCAGCAGGTGGCCATACCGATTGACGGGCGCACCGTCGTCATCGCTGCTATCGGCAAGCAGCAGGTAGTGCTGGGCGAGGGCGTGTCCGGCGTGGCTAGCCATGCCGGGGTAGTAGACGTGTTCGACGGCGGGGTGCTGGGCGAGGAACTGGGCAACCTGCATCGCGTTACGGCTCAGGCTGTCCATCCGCGAGCGCAGGCTCCGCAGGTCATTCATGATCAGCATGGCACTGAATGGACTAAGGGCGGGCCCATAATCGCGGAAGGGCAGGTATTTGATATAGTGGATGAAGTTCTCGCGCAGCGCATCGGGGCCCACGCGGCTCGGCAGGTTGTGGCGGGCAATGACGGCTCCGGCAATCGCCATGCCACTGATCGTCATGCTCTTGCTGACTGAATGCACCACAATATCAGCTCCGTGACAGAGGGGGCGGAGCAGAGCGGGGGTGGCCACGGTGCTATCTATAATGAGGGGTAGGTAGTAGGTGTGGGCTAGCTCGGCTAGGGCCGCCAGATCAAGCACATCGAGCGTGGGGTTGCTAGGCATCTCGCCATACAGAAAGCGGGTATTCGCATCAATACACGCGGCCCATGCTTCAAGGCTACTGGGATCGCTGACCCAGCGCACCTCAATCCCGCGCTCGTGGGCGTAGCGTTCGGTGAACAGATGGAACGTGCCGCCATAGCAGCGTGGTGTGGCGACGATGTTGGGGCGGGGGGCCAGCAGCGTGCCGTTGCTGCTGTGGTTGGGAGCGAGGCTGAGGAAGGGATTGGTGGCCATAAAGATAGCCGCCATGCCCGATGCAGTGGCGAGCGCACTGACCTCGCCGGCGTAGCCGTAGCCTTCGAGCAGGGCGAGCGTCTCTTCGAGGTAGCCAATCGTGGGGTTGGCGATGCGGGTGTAAGCCCAGCCCGCCATCTGGCCCGTGACGGTGGCTTCCATGTGGTCGCTGTTTTCAAAGTGTTGGGCCGAACTGAGCATAATCGGCTCGTTGATGCTGCCCGCATTGGCTAGTGCGGCCTCTGCGCCATACAGCCCATGCACTGCAAGCGTATCGAATTTGCGCTGGCGCACGCGCTGGAGTTGGGCCGCACGGGCGGCGTGTTGGGCATGGCCTTGGGCGGCATACTGCTCCAGCGTGGCGGGGGCGTTCGGTTCACTCATTCGGGGTTCCTCTCTGTGCTATGGGTGTTTCGTCTATGCACTGGTAGGCAATGTCACCTGCCCTACTCGCTTCGTTGGCGCAGGGCGGCGGGCGGTTGCTCCAGCCAGCCTAGCTCTAGCACGCCCCACAACCCAATCAGAATGGCTTCGGCGGTGTCGTCTTGCAGAGCCGTGGGGCGCGGTGCTTGCGACCAC
>CALCJV010000049.1 GCA_937967405.1 uncultured Chloroflexales bacterium
CCGCACTTGGTGTGCCGATTGCCTTTGACACCGACGTAAATGGTGCAGCATTAGGTGAGCATCGCTGGGGGGCCGCCCAAGATGTGGCCACCTTCATCTACCTCACGATTGGCACGGGCGTAGGCGGCGGCGTGATGGTCAATGGGAGCTTGCTGCACGGCTTGGTGCATCCTGAGCTAGGGCACATCTGCGTGCCGCGTGATCCAGCCACCGATCCGTATCCGGGGCACTGCCCGTTTCATGGCGATTGCCTCGAAGGGCTAACCTGTGGGCCTGCACTGGCGGCGCGGTGGGGCATGCCCGCCGAGCAGCTGCCGCCCGAACATCCGGCGTGGGCGTTGCAAGCCCACTACCTTGCGCTGGCTTTGCAGAGCTTCATCTGCATGCTCTCGCCGCAGCGCATCATCATGGGCGGCGGCGTGATGGATCAGCCGCACCTGCTGCCCATGATCCGCACCAACGTGCAACGGTATCTGAATGGCTATATTCAAGCCGCCGCCCTACAGGAAGGCGGCCTTGCCGACTACATTGTTGCGCCACGACTGGGCAATCGCGCAGGGGTGCTAGGAGCTATCGCCCTCGCCCAGCAAGCCCTACCCGCCGCGCATGCCTAAACAGAAATGGTTTTGAGCATATGGCCACCGCCCGAACAATTACCCCCCGCACCGCTGATCTCACGCAGGCAGATGCGCTGAGCCTGCTTAAAGTTCTCGCCGATGATACTCGCTGGCGGATCATCCGCATCCTACGCTTTGGCGATTATCAAGTCAGCGAACTAGTTGAGCGATTGCAGCAGCCCCAAAATCTGATCTCGTACCATTTAGGCATCTTGCGACAGGCAGGCTTTGTGCAGTTGCACCGCAGCGATGCTGATGGGCGCGTCCTTTTCTACAGCCTGAGCCACACCCAGCTCCGCACTGGGCTAGCGCAGGTGGCGGCGGCGTTGCAGCTGTCCGTTCCCGATCCGGCAACCCTGCCGGCTGTACCGCTCCTGTTCCTGTGTACAGGCAACAGCATCCGCTCGCAAATGGCCGAAGCGTGGGTACGCCACCTGAGTGGCGGGCGTATTCCTGTGCAGAGTGCAGGCAATCGCCCGCAGCAGATTCACCCGCTCACTTATGTTGTGATGCAGGAAGTTGGCTTGGACTTGAGCCAGCACCGCTCCAAAGGGCTTGAGGTGCTGAATCACTTTCCGGCCCAGATCGGCGTAAGTGTGTGCGATTTCGCCCGCGAGGATTGCCCCACCTTTCTGCGTGTGCCCGTGCTGTTGCACTGGAGCATTCCTCAGCCCGAACGCCTGCACCGCCAAAGTGGCAGTTCCGAGCTGGAGGTGTTTCGCGGGTTGCGCGATGCTATTCGGGAGCGTGTGGAAGGGCTGTTTAGCCTGCTGCCCTCCCTCGTTGAGCAGTATGCCTTACAGGAAGGAGTCAAGGATGCCCGCTCGGATCACGCAGCGTAATCAGCGACGGATGTCACCCACCAATCGGGTGAGGTTGACGGGCATAACGCTGTGGGGCAGCACATGTGCGTGATAAATATGAGTGCCCAAGCGCAATAATTATCCCATCAGGGCGTATTGGGCTGTAGCTCAACCCCAAGCCGCCCAAACAAAACATCGTAGGGAGCAAGGTTCATGGGGTGATATTCAAAACGCCCGCGCTCAAACCACTGCACGGTGTAGACTTGCCCCTCGATGATTTCGCTACGCGGGTTGCCAAGCGGCAAGCCAAATAGGGCAAGGCTTTCAGACTCGCTGACGGTAGGATTGGCATCAAGGGCTAAGCCACTTGCCCGCCACGCCCGCAGAAATACGCCACAGACATCGTACTGCGCTGTCGCCACACGAGCACATGGTCCCCCTAAGTTGCTGGGCGGGGTTGGAGCCTGCTGGCTCAACGTCATTGCTTCCGCGCCGAGCCGCCCCAGCAATACATCATAGGGCGGTGCATTTTCGGGGTGCAACTCCAAGCGATTGCGCTCAAACCATTGCACTTGGTATGGCCGCCCCTCAATCAGTGCTTCGCGCTGGGGGGTGATAGGCAAGCCAAAGACCCGCAGGCCATCGTTTTGGAGCCAGTAGGCAAGCAATCGTCCACAGACTTCGTAGCCCGTTGCGGGGAAATATTGGCATGGGCCCGGCCGCTCACTGGGGGGCGGGGCTGGAGTCGCTTCGGGCAGCGGTTCTTGAGCCATATTGGCTCGGAAGTAGGCTGTCAGCTCCGCAGTCAGCCTGAGATACATATCCCCAAACTGCTCACTCGGCTCGATGTGGCTCCCCTCAAAAAACTCGTTGAAGCTCGTGATAATCACGCCATCTGGGCGGTAGCGCACGGCATCTTGCCATGTTGCCCGATAGTACGCTCCGTTTTCCCGATCACGGCGGTGGCCATTCCGCACGCGCAGATCGTCGTAGCCCGGCATCACGGTGGCAATGAAGGGGCGTTGCGTTCCAGCGAGCAAATTCTGGTAGGCCGCCATTGCTCGACCGGGCGCAGACTCCCATGTAATGTCAAAGAAGTATAACGTATCATAGACACGCAGATAGTCAGCGATGTCAGTGCCCCCAAACCACATCTGACTCCGATTGGGGTCGGCACGGTCACGCACTTGCAGCCACGTTTCTACGCCGCCTAAAGCAGGCGGGTAGAACCAGAACACGGCTGGCTTGCCCTGAAAGTGCAGATAGTTGGGCTTGCTCATAAAGTCGCGTTCAAGCACAGCAAGGGCAGCCACCAGCTGATCTCCCTCTTGGAGCGGTTGCCATGCCGATTGCTCCGGAAGAATGGCAATCTTGAGCGAACTTCCCATTTCAAGGGCGAGGTCTTGGAGCCGACGGCAACGAGCATCGAGGCGGGGTTCATCTGGTCCATACCATGCACATATGAGTGCGTCAATTCCAGCTTGCTCAGCCTGCTGAATATGTCGGCGGAGGGTCTCCTCTTCCCCCCCGCTGTAGCGTGGCGTGGGCAGATCACTCATCCGCGTGTAGCTCCAATCCGACAATTCATACCACGGATAATAAAACGCCATAATCGGGCGGTCTGGAGAAACCTGACGAGCCTGTGCCAATGCAGGCAGCGAAGGAGGTGTGGCGGTGGCAAGTAGTATCGCACTTAGGCACAAAACGATCCATGTAAGTCCAATGTGTCGTTGCATGTGTTGCTCCGTGCGAACAAAATATCAACCGTTGCTTGCGGAACGCGCCTAGACCTGCTCATACTCGCGGTTGAATGGCAGGGCAAGGGCAAACGTACTGCCTTTGCCTTCCACACTCTCAACCCAAATATGGCCGCCGTGCGACTCGGTGGCCAATTTGCAGAAGGTTAGCCCCAGCCCCGTGCCACGCGCCTTCTTGCCGCGCACCTGCCCAAACTTCTCGAAAATCTTCTCGTGGTATTGCTTGGGAATACCAACCCCATGATCCGTCACCCAGATCACAATCCAATCGCCATCGTCCATCGTAGGGAAGGTCTGTGGAGCCTCACTGGCTGGTGTTGGTGCAATGCTCCAGCTACTCTGCCCATCCTGTACCTGAAGCAACGCCGCACCGAGAACGATCTGTGATTGCATGGGCGAGAACTTGATTGCATTGTCGAGCAGGTTTTGCAAGATGCGAAAGAGCTTATCGCGGTCGGCCTCGAAGGGCGGCAACCCGATGGGCAATTGCAAATCCAGCTGCACATCGTTGTTATGGGCGGAGGCCCGCAGGCGGGTAAGGGCTTCATCGCTGAGGGTATAGATCGAAATTGGGACAATATCGAGTGGCAGGCGACCTTGCTCCATCCGGGCAATATCCAGTAGCGTGTTGACCATCTCCAGCATAATTTGGCTGCTGTTGAGCGAGATGCCGAGCAACTCCTGCTGCTGCTCGGTGACGGGCCCACCCAAGCCGCGCCGCACCATCGTGATGCCATTCATAATCGCTGTGAGCGGCGCACGCAGATCATGTACCAGCATGCCCGTGTAGTCGTCGCGCAGTTGGGCTAGCTCACGCTCGTGCGAAATATCGCGGAACAGATAGAGCTGCCCGATCACCTGCTCGTTGTCATCGCTGCTGAAGACTGGCAACGAGAGATGCCGCCAGTATGCCGGTTGGACATCGTGTAGCTCAAATTCGACAACGGCCGACAGGCTGCGGTTCGCTTCGTCCTCATTGAGCCACGCCGGTGAGCTGACCTCGTGGGCCCGTTCGCGCAGCCCACGCAGTAACTCATCGGTGGTGCGCCCCACCAGCGCGGCTTTGTCGCTCACGCGGAAGATGCGAGCGGCCGTAGTGTTGGCCGTAACAATGATGCCGTGCATGTTGGCCATCAAGATCGCTTCGGTCGTGGAGTTGAGGATGGCCTCCAAGCGATTGCGACCGGTTTTGATTTCTTGGAACAAGCGGGCATTCTCAATCGCAACGGCGACGGTGGCGGCCATATTCATGAGGCGTTGGGCATCCTCATCAGTAAATTGGCCGTCCATCTTGTTGAGCAGCTCGATTACGCCAATCGTGCGCCCCTTGACGATCATGGGCACGCACAGGATCGAGTGGGTCTCGTAGCCGATAGACTCGCTGACTTCGCGGTAGAAGCGCGGGTCGTTTTGGGCATCGAGTACTATCTCGTATTGCTGGGTCTCAGCGACATGCCCAACGACACCCTGCCCACGCGGTACACGCACGCCAGCAAGCTTCTCTTTGTGCGCTTCTAGTGTCATCACAAAGACTAGCTCACCAGTTGTCTCGTCGCGCAACAGCAGCGAGCCTGCATCTACTTGAAAGTACTCATTAATGTGGCGCACCACTTCGTGGTAGACATCGCGGGCATCCAGCGAGGAGGTGATTGTGGCCGCAATCTCATTGAGGGTGGCTAGCTCACGACTGCGGCGGCGGGCGGCTTCGGTGGTCAGAAATGCGGCTAATGCCGACGCAAGCGGAACCATGAGGATGCGGAGCAGCTGGAGTTCCTGCTCGCTGAAGGAGCGCGGTGCGTCTGATCCAGCCAGACCGAGCAGGCTAATCACCCGATCCTGTGCGATCAGGGGCATCAATAGGAGTGTTTGGATTTCACCCGCCCGAAAGACTTTCGCCATTTCTGGGTGCAGGTCCGCAGGATCAAGATTGGTGAGCTGAAGCGGCTGGCGCGTTTGAACCACTTGTTGGAAGGCGGGCGCGTCATGTAGCGCAATCGTTCGAATCGGCACGGTGCGCGGCGGGAAGCTATTGATCATTTCGATGTGCGTGCCGTCCTCCGAGAGCAACGCCATCATAGCTGGTTGTCCATTGACGGTACGCCCGATCTCGTTCAGCCCAAGCAGGAGCAGTTCATCAAGGGTCGTGGCCGTCTCAATCGCACTCATCACACGCAGCAACACCTGATCCACCGTTTCAGGCTGGGGGATCGGTGGAGCTTGGAGCTGTTCGGATGTGAGCTGTCCTAACGACATGTGGCTCCTATTTCTAACACCTACACGATGCACGAAGGCATAGGCAGAATCCTGTTAACTAAACGGTTTGAGGGGCAATCTTTGCACACTCACCACTTATCTACAGCTAGCTCCTACGCTGTCATTATAGCGGGTAGTGTGCAATGACGCAAAAGCGTGGGGATTGGTCAAGGGTTTTGGGTATCTAGGTGATGTGTTTGGTACAGCTTCCCGAGCATGTGCCTCTAGCAAATGCGCGGCAGCTGCTCACCACTGAGCATATCCACCACTCGCGTGCCCCCAATACGGCTACGGATTACCACTTTGCCAGCATGCTCAGCGACCACCGTGCCAATCACTGCCGCTTCCGCACCATACGGGTTGGCCTGCATCGCCGCCAGCACCGCATCAGCCGCTTCGTGGGCTACGAGCACAAGGCACTTGCCCTCATTCGCCACATACAGGGGGTCTAGCCCCAAGATTTCGCACGCGCCGCGGACCTCTTCCGTGAGCGGGATGCGGGCTTCGTCAAGGCGGATGCCTACCTGTGCCTGCGCCGCAAGCTCATTCAGGGCACTGGCTAGCCCGCCGCGCGTCGGGTCGCGCAGGACGTGCACTGCCGCACCGCCGGCCGCGAGCAGATCGGCAACCAGTGTATGCAGGGGCGCAGTGTCGCTGGCGAGGGTGGTCTCGAAGGCTAGCCCCTCACGCACCGACATAATCGCAATTCCGTGTACGGCGATGGCCCCACTCACGATCACCACATCGCCGACGCGGGCGCGGCGGGGGCTGATGTGAATCCCCGCCGGAATCACGCCGATCCCGGCCGTAGTGATGAATACGCCATCGCCCTTGCCGCGATCCACCACCTTCGTATCGCCGGTGACAATTGGCACCCCGACGTGCTGGGCGGCATGCTGCATAGATTGCACGATGCGCCAGAGGTCGGCCATCGGCAAGCCCTCTTCGAGGATCAGCGCAGCGGAGAGCGCAAGCGGCTGGGCTCCACACATCGCTAGATCATTGACCGTGCCATGCACGGCTAATGCGCCAATGTCGCCGCCCGGAAAGAACAAGGGCTGGATGACATACGAGTCGGTGGAGAACGCCAAGCGCGTACCCTGTGCCGGATCATCCGGCGGATCACCCACCGCTAACACCGCCCCATCGTGCAGCCCTTCGAGTTGGGGGTTGCGGAAGGCGGGTACAAACATGCGCTCGATCAGCTGCTGGGTAAGCCGCCCGCCGCCGCCGTGCGCCATCAAGACGTGCGGGTAATCGTTGATCGGGAAGGGGCACTGCTGGGCCAGCAAGGCGGCTCCGAGATCAGCTGGAGTACGGGCGGGTTCAGGCATGGGCTGGCGCATGCGGGTGCTCCTCACGGTGGTTGCCGTAGTGATAGTAGGCCGCGCAGGCTCCTTCGGATGAGACCATCGGCGCACCAAGCGGATGCTCCGGCGTGCAGCGCGTGCCAAATGCGCTACAGTCGCAGGGCTTGGCCCGCCCCTGCATAATCAAGCCGGAGATGCACAGCGGCGATTCTTGCGCGGTCAGGTTGCCCACATCAAAGCGTAGCTCGGCGTTGTAGCGGGCATATTCGGGGCGCAGGCAGTAGCCGCTCCGCGGGATCATGCCGATCCCGCGCCACTGCCGATCACAGACCATAAAGACTTGCTGCACCAGATTCTGGGCGGCACGGTTGCCACTGCGGGTTACGGCGCGTACATATTGGTTCTCCACTTCGGCGCGGGTTTCTTCCAAGGCCAGCACCGTGCGGTAGATGCCTTCGAGCAGATCGAGTGGCTCAAAGCCGGTCACAACAATCGGAATCTGGTACTGCTCAGCTAGTGGCTCATACTCGGCATAGCCCATCACGGCGCACACATGCCCAGCTGCAAGGAAGCCATCTATGCAATTGTCGGGCGAGCTGAGTAGGGCTTCCATTGCGGGCGGCACCAGCACCTGCGAGCAGAGGATCGAGAAGTTGGTCACGCCCTGCTTGGCCGCCGACCAGACCGCCATCGCATTGGCGGGGGCAGTGGTTTCAAAGCCAACGGCAAAAAAGACGACTTCCCGCTCCGGATGGTGCTGGGCCAGCTTAACGGCATCGAGCGGCGAGTAGACAATCCGCACATCGCCGCCGCTCGCCTTGACACTGAGCAGATCGGTGGTGGAGCCGGGCACGCGCAGCATATCGCCAAACGAGGTCAGGATCACCTCTGGGCGGCGGGCAATCGCAATTGCCCGATCAATCATCTCCAGTGGCGTGACACATACGGGGCAGCCGGGCCCATGCACCAGCGTGATCTTATCGGGCAGGAGTTGGTCAATTCCAGACTTGATCAGGGTGTGGGTTTGCCCGCCGCAAATCTCCATCAGCGTCCACTCACGGGTCACAGTCTGCTCAATGAGCTGGACAAAGCGTTGGGCCGCCGCTGCGCTGCGATATTCATCTACGAACTTCATTGTGCTATCTCCTGTGCTAGGGCTGCTAGCCGTTCACGGACTGACCGGTGACAGGCTCGCGGTCGGTGCGGGAATTTCCAGTTCATCCAGCTCACCCATCTCACGCAAAAACTCGAACACCTTGATCGCCTCGTGCTCATCAATCGTGCTGATCGCAAAGCCAACATGCACGACCACGAAATCGCCCACCTGCACCTCTGGCACATAGGCCAAGCAGACTTCCTTGACAATTCCGCCGAAGCTGACGCGCCCCATCGTCATGCCGAAAGGGTTAGCTTCTATCGTCAACACTTTGCCCGGTACGCCGAGACACATAGTTGTATCCTTCCTTACTCTGTGCTCAATGGTTAAAGCTCCCCACCACGCGGTGGGCCTACACTGGCTGCTTGGTGAGGCTTGCCACGTGTTGGGCCAGCCACGCCGTCCATTCGGCTACACCGGCACCGGTGCGGCATGATACCTCAAAGATTGGGATGTCGGGCTTGAGCATCTGCACGCCACGCCGGAAGTAGTCCGTATCAAACGCAAAGACCTCGTTCAGGTCAACTTTATTCAGCACCACTACATCGGCAGCGGCAAACATGCCCGGATACTTGTAGGGCTTATCGTGGCCTTCAGGCACACTCGCTACCACTAGCGCAAGGTGGGCCCCTAGCGCAAAGTTGGCGGGGCAGACAAGGTTGCCGACATTCTCGATCAGCAGCAGCTCAAACGCGCCGAAGGGCAGGTGCGGGAACGCCGAGCGGATCATCGGCGCATCGAGGTGGCAATTACCGCCGGTGTTGATCTGCACCACCGGAATCCCGTTTTGGGCCATCAGCTCGGCATCAATGCTCGATGCGAGATCGCCCTCAATCACGGCGGGGCGTAGCGCGGCTGGCAGGGCCCGCGCTGTCGCAAGGATCAAGCTGGTTTTGCCCGCGCCCGGCGATGCCATGAGGTTGATCGCTACGACCCCATGTTGCTCCAGCATGGCCTTATTCTCGGCCGCGATCTGGTCATTGCTGGTGAGAATTGATTTCACAATCGGAACGTGCATCGTTCGGTTCCTTCACTTCAATAGCTTCGACATAGAATTCCATACCATCTTGGATCAATATATGGGGACTGCCACACGCCGCACAACAATCTGGGAGCGGTGCAATCACCTGCGCCTGATAGCCACATGCCCAACATGTTAGTGTGGCTGGCACGCGCCGAAAGCTGAGCTGTGCGCCTTGCGCCAGCGTACCGGCACTCAGCGCATCGAAATAAAACTGCACCGAATCATCTACGATGCTGCTGAGCGTACCGATCACGAGATCAATGCGCCGTACGGGGTAGCCGCCTGCTTGCTCCGCAGCTTCTAGTACCACACTCAGTATACCTTGAGTAACGGGTAGTTCGTGCATGATGCTTCGTTAACAAATCACTACTTACGGCGAAGGGAATAAGGTTTGAAATAAAAAATATCAGTCACTATAATAAGGGGCATATGAGTTATGCTACTCAGTGTTATCTATTTCATAACCAGCATAACCAGATCGTTTGCAAGCACAGAGGTATGAGTAAAGATGTTGCAGGCTACGCACCCGTACCCTCAAAATATATCCTGCTGCAACTATACCTGAGAGAAACCATTTTGGCAAGTAAATCCCTGCGTAAGGCAGGAGTGAGTTGGCAACCAAGTGCACCTATGGCTGCCCAGTAAGTCTGTGTGCTTAGCTCGCGGCTGGTCACTGATCGTAGCACATTGTGTGGTTCGGAGCCTGTCCGATAGGCAGGCCGTAGAGTGATTGGAAGAAGTGTAAGGAAGGAGAGCGTATGTCCCTCACAGTAGAGCGGAACCCCAGTGAGAGTCTGGCGCGTGCATTGTTATCGCAGGGGGTCTCGCGGCGCGACTTTATGAAGTTCTGCACCGCAATGACGGCCGTCCTCGCGTTGCCAGTGCGCTACACCCCGCGCATTGCACAGGCACTTGAAACCGCCGTGCGGCCCCCCGTGATTTGGCTCAATTTTCAGGATTGTGCGGGCAATTCCGAGTCGTTCCTGCGAGCCAATCATCCGACTGTGTCCGAACTGGTCCTTGATATTCTCTCAATTGACTATCAAGAAGTGATTATGGCTGCGGCGGGGCACTATGCTGAAGAGAATCGCCTGAACACCATGCGCGAATACAAGGGCAAGTACATTGTGGTGGTGGAAGGGGCGATCCCGCTCGCCGATGATGGCATCTACTGCGTGATCGGCGGGCACACAGCCATTGATATTCTCAAGGAGACCGCGAAGGATGCCGCAGCAGTGATTACGGCGGGCACCTGCTCAGCGTATGGGGGGATTCCGGCGGCCGCGCCTAACCCAACTGGCGCAGTTGGGGTGCGTGATGTGCTGAACAATGTGCCCCTGATTAACATGCCCGGCTGCCCCATGAATGTCCAGAACCTGACAGCCCTCATTGTTCACTACATGACCTTCAACAGCCTCCCCGCCGTAGACCATGAAGGTCGCCCGTTGTTTGCCTATGGCTCACGGATTCACGATGATTGCGAACGTCGGGCCCACTTCGATGCTGGTCAGTTTGTTGAGGAGTGGGGGGATGAAGCCCATCGCAAGGGCTGGTGTCTCTACAAAATGGGGTGCAAGGGTCCTCAGACCGCGCACAATTGCTCAATGGTGCGATGGAATGACGGTATGAGCTGGCCAGTTGGGGCTGGGCACGGTTGTGTTGGCTGTTCGGAGCCGCACTTCTGGGATACCATGGGCGGGTTGTACGAACGCCTGCCGCATGTTCAATTGCCAGTTGGCGCGGAAGTCACAGCTAGCCAACTCGGAGCTGGGATTGTCGGGTTGGCTGCGGCGGGAATTGCGACCCACGCGGTGGCCAGTGGGATTCGGGCGAAGCTAGACCCGATTGACCGTGAAGTGACTAAAGTAGAGGAGAAGATGCCATGACGCGCGTTGTCATAGACCCTGTTACCCGCATTGAGGGGCATCTCCGCATCGAAGTTGAGGTAGATGATGGCTATGTCACCAATGCGTGGAGTTCATGTACGATGTGGCGGGGGATCGAGCGTATCTTGCAGGGGCGCGATCCGCGTGATGCGTGGTATTACGCGCAACGCCTCTGTGGGGTGTGTACCGGGATTCACGCGCATACGTCGGTGCGGGCCGTGGAGAATGCGCTAGGCATTACCATTCCAATCAATGCAGTGCTGGTTCGCAACTTGATCGAGGCGGTGCAGTACATTCACGATCACGTGGTGCACTTCTACCACCTGCACGCATTGGACTGGGTGGATGTGGTCAGTGCGCTCCAAGCTGATCCTGAAGCAACGGCCAAACTGGCCGCGTCGCTCTCGGATTGGCCCAAGAACAGTACGACCTATTTTGCGGGGATCAAACAACGCCTTGAGAAGTTTGTTGGCAGTGGCCAGCTGGGCCCCTTTGCGAATGGTTTCTGGGGCCATCCAGCATATGTGTTGCCGCCTGAAGCCAACCTGATGGCCGTGGCCCACTACCTCGAAGCCCTTGATATTCAGCGCGATATGACCCGCATCCACGCCATTCTAGGCGGCAAGAACCCGCACATGCAGACATTCCTTGTGGGGGGGGTGGCGTTGGCAATGGACCCGAACGGACAATCGGTCTTCAATACCCAACGAGCCATGATGATTAAGAGCATGCTCGACCAGATTCTCGCCTTCACCACGCAAGTCTACATCCCCGATGTGATTGCGATTGGCACGTTCTACAAGGATTGGGCCAACTATGGGCGCGGCTCTGGCAACTACCTTGTCTATGGCGACTTTCCCCTGAGCATTGGTGACCCTTCGACCAACGAGCACCTGCTCTACTTTACGCGGGGCTACATCCTCGATGGTGACCTCACCCAACGCTTGCCCGTAGACCAAGCCAAAGTCAAAGAGTATGTGGCTCACTCGTGGTATGACTATCGTGTTGGCGACGATGTTGGCTTGCACCCATGGCAAGGCGAAACCACGCCCAACTACACTGGCCCGCGCCCACCCTACGAATACCTTTTCACCGGAATGGACGATAAGTATAGCTGGCTGAAATCGCCACGCTATGATGAGCATCCGATGGAAGTTGGCCCGCTCGCACGCATGCTGATTGACTACATCAATCCCGACTCGCCCGCCCATGCCTCAGTCAAGGCAAAAATTGACACGGTGCTGAGGGCCCTCAATGTCGGCCCCGAAGCCCTGCTCTCGACGCTTGGCCGGATTGCAGCGCGGGCTATCGAGACGTGGGTGCTAGCCGAGAAGGCCTACGATTGGTACGACCAGCTCGTCAAGAACATGGGCTCGGGCAATCTGCAAATCCATAATGGCGAGAAGTGGAACCCAGCCACATGGCCCAAAGAAGCCGAAGGCGTAGGCTTGAGCGATGCTCCGCGTGGGGCCCTTGGGCACTGGGTGCGAATCAAAGATGGTAAGATTGCCAATTACCAGTGTGTTGTGCCGAGTACGTGGAACGCTGGCCCCCGCGATGCCAATAATACGATTGGCCCGTATGAGGCTTCGCTGATTGGCACGCCCATTGCTGATCCAGAACGCCCAGTCGAAGTGCTCCGCACGATCCACTCGTTTGATCCGTGCATCGCTTGTGCCGCCCATATCGTGGATACTAAAGGACGCGAATTGCTCTCAATTCGGGTACGCTAGGCGGAATACCCGCATAAGGAGACCAGTATGGCGACCCAACCTGTTTTACGCGGACGCTCAGCCGACATCACGGCCGCTGGCGTACCTGCCGGACGGATTTACGTCTGGGAGATTCCGGTACGCCTCACCCACTGGGTCAATGCGCTCTCGATTGTCATGTTGAGCTTCACGGGCTACTACATTGCCCGCCCCTATTTGGCGATTAGCCCACAGGAGACGTATAGCCATTTCTTCATGGGCTACATCCGCTTTACCCACTTCCTGTTCGGCTACATCTTTCTGGCCAGCCTGATCCTCCGTACCTATTGGGCCTTTGTGGGCAACCAGTGGGCCAGCTGGCGGGCCCTAATCCCGTTTGTCACCCCAGAGGGGCGCGGGCTATTCCGTCAATCGGTCGAGTTCTACTTCTTTGCCCGCCGCGAGCCGCCCGTTGTGCTAGGGCACAATGCACTGGCCGGCTTCACCTACGCGATCATCGTAACACTCTACTTCATCCAAGTCTTTACCGGCTTTGCTCTGCTAGGGCTGTCTGATCCGGGCGGTTTCTGGCACACGATGACGGGCTGGGTCTTCAGCCTCGTGCATATGCAGTGGATTCGGGTGATCCACCATGTGGTCATGTGGCTCTTGATTGCCTTTGCCTTACAGCACATCTACGTCGCGTTCTTGATTGACGCGGAGGAGTCAAACGGGCTGATTAGCAGCATCTTGACGGGCTACAAGTTCATTGTGCCGGAACGTCACAAGCATACCGACCTGCACGCCCCAGCTCAGGCAGAGCACGGGCCAGACAACGTCACCGCCCAACTGACAACAGCGACTGCAACCCAGCCATCTGACCCTCGTTCACCATCGGCATAAACGTACCGTGAGAAGGAGATGGGCGGGGTTCGCTCGCGAGTCCCGCCCGCAACACGCCTAATTGAAGCAGAAATGAGGAAGCAAGATGGCCCGTGCAGTGGTGCTTGGAATTGGCAATATTTTGCTCCAAGATGAAGGGATTGGGGTGCGGGTGGTGGAAGCCCTCCAGCAACACTACCAGATTGACCCCGCCGTTGAAGTGGTGGATGGCGGTACGAAGGGCTATGAACTGATCCCGTTCCTCGAAGTGGAGCATGTCCTCGTGGTAGATGCGGTAGATGCAGATGCCGCGCCCGGTACCACCGTCTGCCTCCGCAATATGGAAGTGCCGCGCTTTTTGGGGCAACGCCTCTCGCCACACCAGATTGGGCTAGCGGATTTGCTCAGTATTGCCATGCTGCGCGGGCTAGACCCAGAGGAGACGGTGCTGATCGGGGTGCAGCCGGATGCGCTCGATGTGGGCATTAATCTCTCGCCCACGCTTGAAGCGCAGCTGCCGCACCTGCTCGACATGGTCGTAGCCCAGCTTCAGCAGTGGGGCTACGCAGTTAGGCCACGTACCGAATATGCTGCGCTCCAAGCTGGGTTGATTGCCTATACAGGGGCACACATCTATGCAGAAACTCCTGCTTGATCGCTCCTTGGGTCGCGCTTTATCGAGCAATGCCTCGGCTAGGCCGCAACGGGCATGGCACAGGTGCGGTTATTCGGTGGGCACCGCCCCAGTGCGGCGGGCTTGGGCACTGTGGATCAGGTGCGCCTTGATGCGGGTGCGATCTTTCAGTGTCTCCACCGTCATTGTCGGTGCAAGCTCAGCCAGTGGCGACCAGACCGGATGCATGCGGCAGGCATAGCCGACGAGATCAACCGCTTCCAGAGTAAGCAGTTCGGCATTGAAACGGGGCACAAGGGTACTCTTGGCTTGCACCTGACCATCAACTATGGTATAAGTCGTGCGTTTCCACGTGCCATCGGCAAAGACCGTATAGGTTCGCAACAAGCCCATGCGCGGGGGCAGAAACAGCGCAAAGAACCGCGCCCCCAGTTCGGGTGTGGGCGATTGCAGCGTCTGGGTGAAGCCGCGTGAAGCCGCATGGGGCTTATGCTCAAAGGCTAGTTCTGGATCGAGGTGGATTGCAAACTGGGCCCGCCCACGCGGAAGCACGTGCAACTGATTGGCATCAGGGCGATTCAACTTCACCAGTGTCTCTTGCAGCTGTAAGCTCTCTTGCTCGACAAAGCCAAAGCCATTGAAGAACACCTCGCGGAACTGTTGTGCGTTTTTGCGAATTGCGTTCTCAAGAGCTGCCTCTTCAATCAAAGCATGATCTAACTGACGGAGTGATTCGCGCACCCGTTGTTGGGTTTCGCTCCCTAGCATACGCCATCCCCTACATGCAAATCGTGTTCATGCGAACGATGTTTATGAGCTTCTTTGCTAGTGTAGTATAGCATATTACGTTGGCGTGGGCGGAACATCTATGGCTCCTTGCGGGCAAGCCCATGATCGCGGTGCGTTCGAAGCGGGCAAGCGGTTGGGGCTAGGCGTGTGGTAACGCTGGCGCGGCAAAATACAAGGCGTAAGGGTGTGCTAGCCATCGTGGCCCATGCTACAATACTTCAAAACTTGCCCACTAGCGAGAAGGGAACAATGGAAACACAATCCTCAATACCACTATTTGATGAATTGGTTCAGCCCGCCGCCCCTCCCGTGCCCGATCTTCTGTACCTGCCGCGTGCCGCCCTGCTCGATGAACTGGTGCAAGCACTGGCAGAAACCACGCTGGCGGACGTATTCGCTCAAATCGAGCGCATTCGCACCTTCCTCGATCAAGCGACAACGACCCCGCCCGCCTCAGCCGATCCGCCCGCCACGATTGCGATGCACCGCACCCACCTCCACGAAGCCCTCGATCAGATTGTTGCCGCGCACACGACGGAACGGGCCCACTACTACATTGAGCGGCTGGTCAAAAGCATTAGCGAGGAACGTACCTCAGCGATCAATGACATCAATCTGAATCGCTGGAAAGAGTACGATGATATTCTTACCGATAGCCTGTGGGTCATTGATCGGCGTGACTCATCGGGCGCACATATGGCAGATTACTGGGGCAACTTCATCCCACAGATTCCGCATCAGATGATGCGCCGTTACACCAAGCGTGGTGATTGGGTGTTGGATACCTTTGCGGGATCAGGCACAACGTTGATCGAGGGGCAACGGCTGGGGCGCAATACGCTTGGCATCGAACTGCAAGCATCTGTGGCGGCGGCGGCGCGGCAGCGGATTGCCTCCGAGCCAAACCCGCACGGGGTACAGGTGGAGATCGTCACGGGCGACAGCATAGGTATGGATTACCCCGCCCTGCTGCGGGCATATGGGCGCGAGACGGTGCAACTGGTGCTGATGCACCCGCCCTACTTCGACATCATCAAGTTCAGTGATGATCCGCATGACTTGTCGAATGCGGCCTCGCTCGATGCGTTTCTGGAGAGCATGAGCCAGCTTGCCGCACAGGTGCAGCCTGTGCTCGAACGCGGCCGTTACCTTGCACTGGTGATTGGCGACAAGTATGTGAAGGGCGAGTGGATTCCGCTGGGCTTCCAGACGATGCAAGCGGTGCAGCAGCAGGGGTTTCTACTCAAGAGCATCGTGGTGAAGAATTTCGAGGAGACGACGGGCAAACGCACGCAGCAGCAGCTCTGGCGGTATCGGGCCTTGATGGGCGGCTTCTACATCTTCAAGCACGAGTATATCTTTGTGTTCCAGAAACCAAAGAGGTGATATGAACCAAAATCCATTCAATCAAGAGACGAAGCAGGCACGCCTGTTTGCGATACTCTCTGACCTCGACTGGCACTGCGGGAAACATGAACTTCCGGGTACGCAACCTGCAAAAGCTATTCAAATTCTGCGCCAGAAAGGCTATCTCATTGAAAATCGTACTCAGATGTGTGCTGTGTGTGGTGAGAAAACCGTTCATCGTCGAATGCTTTCTACAGAGCCATCAAGCGAATCCTCAATACGACTTGCCCTACCACAGAAACTTCGACGAAGGATTCTGGCATTTTACAAAAACACTGAAGCAATCTCACTTCGTGAGATGCAACCTGAACAGTTGGAAATAGACCATCGCTTCCCTCAAGTGCGATGGTCTCAGGATGAGTCCTTCGATGCTGATATGACGGATGCAGAAATTCAGCAACGATTTCAGCTTTTGACTCGTGCTAATAACCTCTGGAAAAGCCGTTACTGCGAACGGTGTAAGGCAACACGCGAAAGGGGAACATACATCGGCATTCACTATTTCTATGCTGGTGAAACGTTGTGGGACTCAGCTATACCAGATGATGATGAAAATGGCTGCGTTGGTTGTTTTTGGTACGATCCTCAGCAATGGCGTGCTTCCCTCAACGAACTCATCCGACGCACAAAAGATAGCTAGCCAACTGCTATTCTTCCGCGAGTTGGATCACAGAACGTAGCACAGCATCATCCGACGCACAAAAGATAGCTAGCCAACTGCTATGGCTCTGCTAGACCTACTGGCGTGGGCTGCCAGCCGCCGCCCCATCCCCCGATCTCCCGATCACGCCAGCCCGCGCTCCAGCTTGCGGAGCAGGCGCAGCAACTCGCGCTG
The DNA here is from genome assembly GCA_937967405.1 of uncultured Chloroflexales bacterium. GTDB lineage: Bacteria > Chloroflexota > Chloroflexia > Chloroflexales > Chloroflexaceae > JAAUTZ01. The sequence goes on from CALCJV010000049.1 coordinate 17,045, forward strand.
CTCGGCTTCGTTCAGGGGGGCCAGCAAGCCGCTAATCAGGGCTTCGTGCTGCGGCACGACGGTGCGGGCTAGCTCGCGTCCGGCGGCTGTCAGGTGCAAGCCATTGCAGCGGCCATCTTGCACGCGCTCGATCAAGCCGCGTTGTTCCATGCGGGCGAGTAGTTGCGAGATATTGCCTTTAGTGACAAGCAGCTTGCAGGCTAGCTCCTGCTGGGTTAGCCCTTCGGCTGCGCCGATCTGGGCGAGGACATCGAATTGGGCTTGGCTCAAGTCAAATGCGCGGAATTGCTTGGCCGAGATCGTACTGATCTTCTGGAACACCCGCGCTAGCCGCATCCATGCTAAGACGCTCGCCTGCCGCACGCCGCGTTCCAAGTGAGGGCTATGTTTATGATCTGCATCCATAGGATAGAGTTTAGTACTGAACTGTTGGTTTGTCAAGGATGACACAGGGATGTGGAGCGAACAAGGATGGGCTTGCTGCGCCGCGCTAGCTCTGCCCGAACCGCCAGAGCAGATCGCCAAAGGCTTGGATTGCCAGAAAGTAATCATCGAGGTAGATATTCTCATTGGCGGCATGCACATTATCGCCCGCATGCCCGGCCCCAAACGTCAGCGCGGGAATGCCCTGTGCGTGGCACAGCTCGTACATGGGCCCCGAAGCAGGCATGGTCGGATAGATGATCGGCTCCACCCCATACACCGTCTGCACCGCTGCGCTGGTCACGCGCACGATCTCGGCCTCGGGATTGGTGCGGGCGGGCTGCAACGCGCCCAGCCGGTGCACTTGGACATCATCGAAGCCGTGGGTGTGCAGGTGCGTGCGGAGCCGCGCCTCGACCAGATCGGGGGTGAGTCCGAGTGGCAGGCGCAGGTCGAGCTTGGCCACTGCACGGTTGGGCACAACGGTCTTAATGCCGAGCGCACCGTGCCCCACGCTCAAGCCACACAGGTTGCAGGTTGGCTCAAAGAACAGGCGGCGCAAGGCCTCACGCGGATCACGTACATCGGCACGGAGCAACACGTCGCGCTCAACCTGAAACGTCGCCAGATCGAACGGGATGCGCTCAATCAATTCGAGATCGGTGGCGGATGGCTGGGGCAGTTCATCGCGCAAACCGCCGAAGGTTGGCCTTCCGGCGGAGTCGCTCAGGGTATTCAGCACCGCCCGCAGCCGATCCAGCAGCGCGTTGGCGGGGTTCTCGACAATATTGGCCCACGACGAATGGATCTCGTTGGCGGCGGCCGTCAGGCTCAGTTCCACCATCAGAATGCCGCGCATCCCCAGATAGATCAGCGGGCGATGGTCGAAGCCTCTGCGCCCCACCTCCCAGATACAGCCATCGGCGGTGATCAATTCGCGGTGCTGCTGCACAAAGCGTTCGATGTGGGGGCTACCGATCTCCTCCTCACCCTCGATCAGGAAACACACCCGCAGCGGCAGTTCGCCGTGGGCCTTAAGGTAGGCTTCGATGCTCTGGATGCGGAACAGCAGGTTGGCTTTGTTATCGGCCACACCCCGCGCATACACGCGCCCATCTCGAATCTCTGGCTCGAAGGGGTCATTCTGCCAGCCATCTTCACGGCGGGCCGGCTGCACATCATAGTGATTGTAGAGCAGGAGCGTGCGCGGGCCGTGCCCAATCTCGGCGAAAATGAAGGGGTAGCTCTGCCCAACGGTATAGACGCTCGTGCGTGCGCCGAGCCGTTGCAGCCGCTCAATCACCATTTGGCTCATCGCGGTCATGCCTTCGCCGGTGCTAGAGATGCTGCGCTGGCGGCAAAAGGTGAGCAGTTCGTGGATGTAGCGATCCCGGTGTGGGGTAATCTGGCTCGCACTGAGGTGTCCGGGCATACGTGGCGTATCCTACCTGTTCAGCTCCGAATCGCCTGCTGGTATAGCTCGAACACACTACCCGCGGCCGCGTTGCCGCCACAGATCACGGCAACCGGCGCAACCGCCCCGTGCAGATCGGCGACACCGCTATGCAGTGCGGCGAGTACCGCTACCCCGGCTGGCTCGACAAGCTGGTTGCACTCACGCCACAGCCAGCGCATCGCATGCACCATTGCCAGATCGTCTACCTGCACCACCGTATCCACATACTGTTGCGCCAACGCAAAGGTATAATCACCCACTTTGCGTGGCGCGAGGGTATCGGCAATCGTGTTGGATGGCTCCGGCAGCCGCTCAACAAAGCCGCGTTGCAGGCTGTGGTGCATACTCGCTGCACCGCTCGGCTCAACCCCAATGATGCGAATCTGCGGGCGGCTCTGCTTCAGCACGGCAGCCATGCCTGCGATCAAGCCGCCCCCGCCAATCGCAATCACCACGCAATCCAGATCGGGTACATCATCGAGCAGTTCGAGGGACAGCGTGCCCTGCCCGATTAAGGTGCGGGGATCGTCAAACGGATGCACATACGCCAACCCATCTGCTTCGGCGTGGGCAAGGGCGCGGGCGTGGACTTCATCCCATGACGTGCCATGCGTGACCAGATCAACCCCGAATTGGCGAATGCGGGCAACCCGATCTGGGGGGGCGGTGGTGGGCAGGTAGATCGTGGCGGGGATCCCCAAGCGTTGCGCGGCACACGCCACCGCTAGCCCATGATTGCCGCCCGACGACGCAACGACACCGCGCTGCTGCTGTTCGGGATCAAGACTGAGCAGCGTATTAAATGCGCCGCGCACCTTGAACGACCCGGTGATCTGCATATTTTCGAGCTTAAGCTGTAGCCCACTTGGGCCATCGTGGTGCAGCAAGGGTGCAGGCAGCATCGGCGTATGGCGCACATAGGGCGCAATGCGCTGGCGGGCAGCAGCGAACCGGTCAAGGGTGAACGGTGTTTCTGTCATCTGATGATTATACTACATTCTCTCCACCCTGCCTAGTGCAATTCGCAGGGGGCAGGGCAGGCGCATTCCCAGTACATCTATTTCACCAGTATCCACGTGCAGGGCGGCTCCGCTGCCCATGCCCGCCCCGCATCTGCCCCATTCGTATGGTATACTAGAGTTACTATGAAAGTAATGCTAGTGCGCTATGAATCGCACTGGCGCAATGCGGTGTATCAATGTAAGACCACCAAGAGGAGATGTGCCAATGGCTGCCAAAAACATCCTGTTTATCGTCGGTGATTATGTCGAAGACTACGAAGTGATGGTTCCCTTCCAGACTTTGCAAGCGGTAGGGCATGTGTGTCATGCCGTCTGCCCCGAAAAAACCAGTGGCCAGTTCGTCCGCACGGCTGTTCATGATTTCGAGGGCGACCAAACCTATAGCGAGAAGCCCGGCCACAACTTTGTCTTGAATGCCAACTTCGATGAGATTCGGGCCGAAGATTACGATGCCCTCGTGATTCCCGGTGGGCGTGCGCCGGAGTACATCCGCTTGAACCCGCGTGTCCTCGATCTGGTGCGCCACTTCTTCGAGACCAACAAGCCCGTCGCCTCGATCTGTCACGGGGCCCAAGTGCTTGCAGCGGCAGGGGTGCTTGAAGGGCGCGAGTGTTCCGCCTATCCCGCCTGTGGCCCCGATGTCACCCGTGCGGGTGGCAAGTTCGTGGATATTCCCGCAAGCCAAGCCCACACCGAAGGCAATCTCGTGAGTGGCCCAGCATGGCCCACCCACCCCGATCTCATCAATCAGTTCCTCAAGCTGCTCGGCACCCGCATCGAGCTGTAGTCGGCTCGTGTGCAGCAAGCGGGGCCGGGGACAGGGCTAGGAGAGCTTTGTACCCTAGCCCCGTTCCTTTGCCTGATCTGGCCCCTGACACCTAGCACCTGACCCCTGATACCTGCTCCCTAACGCCTACGCCCCACTAAATCCCGCCTGCATCTCCAGCAGTAGCCGAGCGCATGTTGACGCTGTCGTTCAACGAGATGGTTGATGTGGGCAGTCAGCCAGCAATAGTCGGCAGCTTGTCCCTACGCGGCTTGCCCTGTCACGTGCCGCACCAGTGCATACAGCGATGTATGCTGCTCTGGTGGCGGAGGCGGAGTAGGGCTAGGAGCGGCGGTGGGCTGTACCCACCAGACTATCGCATCAGGGGCGATGTCGCTCGGCCCAAGCGTAATCTGCCACGCGGCGGGTGTCTGGGCTGCAACCACCTGCACCCCGCCGCGCTGCAACGCCCGCTCCGTCCAGATGCGCCACATGGCGGGCACATCCGGCGCGTGCAGGTGGGCCGTGCTGTGGCTACTCGCGGGGCTACGGAAGCTCCCGCTCTGCGTGTCAAATACCACCCCATCGCGGGCAAATACCTGCGCCAGCGTGCCCGCTAGCACCAAATCTTCGGGTGCGCCCGTGTGCAGCGTGCCGTCCTCATCCAGCAGCCAGAGCAGATCGGCAGTGTGCAGGGCTAGCTCCAGATCGTGGGTTGAGAGCAAGATTGCTCGCTGTGTGCGGTGCGCCAAGCGGCGCAACAAATGCAGTATACTCACGCGGCGCGGCAAGTCGAGAAAGGCCGTTGGCTCATCGAGGATCAGCAGGCGCGGCTCTTGGGCCAGTGCCCGCGCAATCAGCACCCGTTGGCGTTCGCCGTCACTCAAGGTGTGGAAGGGGCGATCTGCGAATTCGAGCGCAGCTACGGCCGCCAGCGATTGTTCAATCATGGCGTGGTCGGCTGCGTTGAGGTTGCCAAACCAATCAGTGTAGGGGTGTCGTCCCAAAGCGACCAGATCACGCACGCGCAGTTGCTCCACCGCTGGCCGTTCGGTCAACACCACACTCAGGCGGCGGGCGCGTTCGCGGGCAGGCAGGGTGGTGAGATCAACCCCATCGAGCTGTACAGTTCCGGCAAGCGGTGGCTGCATGCCTGCCAGCGTGCGGATCAGCGTGGATTTGCCCGCTCCGTTGGGCCCCAGCAGAGCCACTAATTCACCTGCGTGCAGGTGCAGCTGCAAGCCCCGCGCAACAGTGTGCGCCGGTGGTCCCGCGTAGCCAATGCTCAGATCGGTGGTGTGCAGAATTGGGGGATGCGACATCACAGTCCGGCACTGGTGCGGCTGCGTTGGAAGATTACCCATGCGACAACTGGCGCACCAATCAGGGCCAGCATGGCATTGAGGGGCAGCACGGTGTTGCTGCCGGGCAGCTGTGCGATCACATCTATAATCAAGGCACAGCTTGCCCCCAGCGTGATCGTAGCGGGCAGCAGTACGCGATGATCGGCGGTGTGCAGCAGGGCGCGGCAGAAGTGGGGTACGGCAATGCCGAGAAAGCCGATAGGCCCACAGAAGGCGGTGACGGTTCCGGCGAGGACGGCTGCGCTGACGATGATCCCGCGCCGCGCTGGAGCCACCGCCAAGCCCATGCTGCTCGCGTAGGCTTCGCCGAGTAGCAGCGCATTCAAGGCTTTGGTGTGCAGCAGGGCTAGCCCCAAGCCGAGCAGGGTCGCTGGGGCAAAGATCGGCATCTGCCCCCACGTCACTCCTCCAAAGCTGCCAAACGTCCATGCAATGTAGGCTTGCATTCGTTCGCTCAGGCTGAATGCGATCAACAGACTGACGATGGCACTCGTCAAGTAGCCCAGCATCAGCCCTAGAATCAGCAGCGTTATGGTACTGCGGATGTGGCGCGAGACGAGCAGCACCAGCAGCAGCACCGTCGTTGCGCCCAGCACCGCTGCTAGCGTAATACTCACATTGTTGAGCCAGCCAGCCACACTCAGCAACGCCGTACTACTCGCTGCGCCCACGCCAAGCACCACGAGCGCAACGCCGAGACTCGCGCCAGAGCTGACCCCGAGCACATACGGATCGGCAAGCGGATTGCGAAAGAGGGTTTGCATCTGGACCCCACTCACGGCAAGCGCGGCTCCGGCGAGCGTTGCGGTGATGGCCCGCGGTAGGCGTACATCGAGCACGATAGTGGCCCACACGGCTCGCTCGGCTTGCCCTCCGAGCAGGATCGTCAGCACCGCATCGAGCGGGATGGACACTGAGCCAGCCACGAGGCTCAGCAAGAATGCGCCCGCCAGAATGGTCAGCAAGCCGCCCAAGGTGAACGACACGCGCATCGGTGAAGGCTTTTGCCACCATGCCCACACCCGCTGCCGTAGGGTGAATTCTGTGTGTGCCATACCTGTCCGCATTGCAACAAAAAAAGACGACTACCGTGCGGAGCCATCTCTCTGCATGCAACACCGTCAGATTTACGCGGTGGCGGTGCGCTTGCTCGTTGCCCCTTTCCGCGAGGGTGCAAACGAACACATCCAACACGGGCAGGTATTCGGACTTCGTTCAGCGAACGTTACCGTTGCGCGACAGTGCCGGAATTGCACCGGACTTCCCCTGCATCGGTTGGGGTGTAGATTAGCCGCTAGTGTAGCAGGCTGTGCCAGCAGTGTCAAATATTCTTGACCCTATCGCTTTGCAATCATATTGACACACGTTTGAGGATATGCTATACTCGCAAAGGTAAGAAGAAGTAGCCCCTCGTTATCGCAGGGTGTACACGATGGTTAGCCACACCAACGAAGGTAGATGTTTACATCGGTTCATACTTGCCGCCTCGCTCGCAGCCCCCGCTTGTGTGTGAGTCCTTCCGGCGATACGTTAGCCACAAGGATGTGTGCAGGCAGACTTTGGCCCGATTCTACTCGGACTAGTCTGTGTATGTTATCGTTATTAGCCTGTATGAAGCAAGGTTGAGGGACAGTAGAAACAATGGCAAAGAAGCAAAGAATGGTTGCCCCCCACGTCATGAAGCAATGGCATGAAGAGCTTGCAGATTGGGATGAACTTGAAGAGCTAGAAGAAGTGGCTCCAATCCGGCGGCAGCCGCGTGAGATGAGTACCCGCGAAGAGTTCCAACGTATGCGTCGTCAACGGCAGCGCGACACGGGGCGCGAGCTTGAGCGCACGATCCGCACCCGCCGCCGCGAAACCAATAAACCCTGAGCGGGCTAGGTATTAGGTGACAGGTGGTAGGCTCTGCGATGGCTAGAACCTGATACCTGACACCTAATACCTGCCACCGCATACTTATACCCCTTCAGCATGGGCATCGCGCTTGGCAAGGTTGCGGCGGCAGATCGCCATGTACGCGCACGTCGGTGGGCATTCATCATGCGGGCGCACGCTGAAATCACCGGACTGCACCCCTGCCACCACCGCCCCGATCCGCTCCCGCAACACTGCCTCTGCCGTAGCATCAGCTTCCAACGCGGCACTAAACCGCCCGTTGCCAAGATGGAAGAAGCGGGCTTCGCGCACCACCTGCTGATTGGGCGCAAACAGCGTCTGTGTCGCTAGCAGATACACCCCCGCCTGCACATCCCGCGCACGGACGAGATCATCGTGCTTGTGCGGGACACTGCTGCTTTTGTAATCGATCACGGCGAGGCTCTGATCGGGGAACTGATCAATCCGGTCTATGCGCCCACGCACGCGCACTGCACCTTGCGGCGTATCGAGGCGCAGGGCGGGTGTACCTTGGCCCATGCCAAAGGTCTGCTCTACGGCGGCGATCTGGGGTGCGCCGTAGGGGTGCTTGCTGCTGAGCATGCGCCAGACTGCCCGCGTCAGGCGGCGTTGCACGTCCTGTCGCTCCCACGCCCAGAATACGCCCGGCTCGAAACCATAATCGGTGGGTGCACGTGCGAGCACATCGGCAATGGCGGTTTCGAGCGTGGCAAGGATCGCTGGGCTATGGTCGGCCGTTAATGGAAGCTGATCACGTCGCCACGCCGCCCCCGCCTGCTGCAAGATAGCATGATACAGCCGCCCTACGCCCGCCCGCTCTAACCCCTCGCTAGGGTTGTGGCGGTAGCTCAAGCGCAGCAGATGCCCCGCCACAAATCGAAACGGACAGGTGATGTAGTCGTTCAGTTGGGTCACGCTCCACGTATGCCCTGCGCCATACAGTTGGGCAAGGGTAGCGATCAGATCGGCATCATCTAGCCGGCCCTCGTATGCCGCATACGCCCCCATGCTTTCGCGGTGCTGCTCAATCGCTACCGCCTGTCGCAGCAGCCCAAGCTGCGGCGTACCGGTTTGATCCTGTGCCCGTGCCAGTGGCTCTGGCAGTGGATCGGGGAGATCGGCCGAGTCCGTCGTAAGCAGGGCGATCCACGCTTCGGGCAACGATTGGGCCGTAGCGGCGGTGGGCAGTGCGCCAGCGGTGATGCGTTCGTAGGTGATGCTGGCGGCATGGTAGAGTTGCTCGACGGCATGCAAGTAGGGTGAGGCCGGCAGCAGGTTGCCGCGCTCATCGAGGTAGGGGCGGCTAAGGATGAGGCGCGTATTGGCGCGGGTCACGGCTTCGTAAAACAGGGTGCGCTCATCGGCGGGGTGGGGCATCGGCAGGGTGATGCCTTGTCGCCGGAGCATCGCCCGCTCGCTGCGGGTGTAAAAGGGTAGCTCGCTTGGCGTTTGAGGATAGTCGCCATCTACCAAGCCGAGCATCGCCACGCCCGCAAACACGCGCCCCCGAATCGCGGTGGTGGTGAGGACCTGCACCGCGTTGGGCTGATCGTCGGGTGCGCTGCTGCCGCGCACAACGGCGGCTACTTCACTGATGAAGGTGCGGTAGTCTGGATCGGGTTCTTCGGCAAGTTCGGCGGCTTCGCTCAGCTGCATCAAGCTAGTGTACCACGCATGTAGGGCTGGGTCATCGGCGCGGAGTTGTTGTTGCCACGCTTGCCGCTCGGTATCGCTCAGGCTATCGAGGTCAAGCGGGGTGACGGTACGCGCAATGGCCCATTGGATGCGTGCGGCGTAGCCTGCGTGGGGCGGCGGCTGGAGCCATGCCTGAAATGCCGCCACCACTGCGAGCAGGGCGGTAGCCTGTGCGGGATTGAGGGCAAGGTTGCGCTCCGGGCGATCTTCGTCCTCATCCGTATCGGCCGTATCGGCACTGGCGGCGGGATCAGGCACGGTGGCGGCTTGCGTGGCCAGCTCGTGCAGGACTCGTTCGGCGTGAGCCATACTATTTGTGCCGTGTAGCCACACGAGCCGATCAAGCAGGCTTGCAAGCTGCTCGTAGCTCGTCAGGGGGGCGGGGAGTGTTTGGCACGTGGGCGGCAACACGTCAAACGGGATGCGTCCATCGGCGATGCTGCGCCACACCGCGGCCACACTGGCCGGATGCCACCGCTCCAATGGTAGGCGCAACAGGTTCATGCGGGCGACGAAGGCGGGTAGTTCGAGCAGTGGTCGTCCGGCAACGATGTGCAGGGGCAGGCCGTATTCACGGGCAACCTCACGCAGCAACGCGGTGTAGACCGTTCCGCTCTGGCGCACGACGATGCCAATCTGGTCGGCGGGCATGCCCTGCGCCAGCCACGCTGCAACGTGGCGCAACACAGCGCGTACTTCGCGCTCGCGGTCGGCGGCACTGATGCAGGTGAGGAAGCCCTCAGCCGCGATAGGTGCGGGCGGGGTAAGCGCAAATAGGTGGGCCCGCAGATGTTGCACCGGATCGTCGGGGGTGAGGTCGGGCGCAGGCAGGTGCTCCACAGCGCAGGCGATGGTTGCCGCCGCACATGCGTCCATGAGCGTAGTGCGGGTACGCTCGAAGCGCACCAACGCTGGACGCGGCTGCATTTCGCCCGTGAGCGTGATCAGGATGCGGATGCCGTGTCGGGCGAGGGCCAGCAGCAGCGCAATCTGGGCCGGCGTGAATTGGTCGAAACTATCAAGGATCACCAATTCGAGGTGCTGCACAAGGCGCGGATGAGCAGCAACCATATTGATTGCGAGGGCCAGCAGCCGATCATCGTCGGCTAAGCCTTGCGCTTGCAGACGGGCGGTGTAGGCTTGCGCCAGCGCACTGAGTTCGCTATCGTAGGCAAACAGGGCGGCGTGCGCGAGGGCGGCAGGGTCGGTCTGGCTGCTGGCAAGGTCGTGCAGCAGGTGGCTCAGGTTGGCGAGCATGCCCGGCTTCAGCGCAACGGGGTGCAGGGTGGGCAATTGCCCGGCGGCGCATAGCTCGCGTACCGTCGCCCGTATTTGCAGCGCACGCGCAATCGCGCCGATGGGTATATCGGGCAGGTGCGCGTCGGCGACGATCCGGCGCACAAACTGTTCGAGTGTGAGCACGGTGCGGCGGTCAAGTTCACCGGCTTGGGCGAGTTGGGCGTGCATGTCATCGCGCTGGGTGCGTTCGGGCAGGATCAGCACCGCCCGCCCTGTGGCGACTGCCGCGAATGCGGCGCGGGCTTGCTGGGTTTTTGCGCTAGCCACCGGCCCCACCAGTAGGGTGATCGGGGCGGTGGGCAGGGTGGCTGGGATGTGGCTCATACGGGTAGCTCGCTGGGGCTAGCCAACGGGGGCGAAAGCGGGGGCGGTGAACTAGGCAGCGTATCTGTAGGCATGGCGTGGAAGAAGTCGGTCAAGTCGTGCACCAGTTCGCGCCCGACGTGGCTTCGCATAAAGGTTACGCCGTGATCTACGCCGGGATAGATTTTCACTTGTGCTTGTGGGTTGCGCTGCTTGATCGCATAGGCATTCGCCACCAGCACTGTCGTATCCGCATCGCCGTGCAGCACGAGCAACGGGATGCGAATTGCGCCGACGACATCAAGCGGGCGGGCAATGTTGGGGCGGCCCATTTTGAAGCCCATGAGGCGCGTCACAGGATAGGCCCACGTCTGCGGTACAAGATGCTCAATGAGCAAGGGGCGGGGGCCAGTTGTTAGAGCCAGATCGGCGGGGGCCGCGAGCGTTGCCATCCGTTCGGGATAGGGGAAGTCGGGGTAGGGCAAGCCTTGCTGCATCGCCGTGCCAATCGTGTGCAGGGCGATCAAGCCGCCCATGCTCTCACCAATCAAGCCGACGTGCCGGTAGCCGCGCTCGCGGGCATAGCGCAGCACGGCGATCAAGTCGTGGGCTTCATCGCCACCGAGACTCGCCCGCCCGCCACTTTCGCCGTAGCCGCGCCAGTCGAAGGTGAGCACATCCCATTCACCAACGAGTGCTTCGGCGAGCCAGACAATGCCCATGAAGTGCTTGCTGGCTGCAAAGCCGTGACAGATCACAAGCAGATCGGGCTTGCCGCGTGGCAGCAGCATCGCGGCAAGCGACACAGCATCGCTGGTTTGGATCGTGATCGCCTCAGTGGGGCCACTGTGGGGCGTGCGCTGGAGGTAGGGCAGCAGCATGGCATTGTACATGCGGCGCAGGGTGTAGGCGTAGGTTCCCATCGGATTTGCTCCTGTCGGTACGATTGCTCTGTGCTATAGTATACCAGAGGCGATCCTAATATTGATAATGATCTGTAAGGGATGCAATTCTATGACAAGCCCTTTAGGGACGGAAATCATCCATCGGCTTGAGCTTGATGCAACTGCCCGCCCGCGTTTGCTGGCCGTGTTTGCCCACCCCGATGATGAGTCGTTTGGGCCCGGCGGCACGCTGGCACTGTATAGTTGGGCTGGGGCGGCGGTGTATCTGGTGTGTACGACGGGTGGCGAAGCAGGCGTGATTGACCCTGAATTTCTCGCCCGATATGGCACGGAACGGGCCGTGCGAGTGGCTGAATTGCAGTGCGCGGCGCGGAAGCTCGGCTTGGCGGAGGTGGAGTTGCTCGGCTACCGCGATTCGGGGATGGAAGGCGCACCGGATAATCAGCACCCGCACGCGCTGGTGCAGGCTCCGCTTGATACGCTCGCGGCGCAGATCACGCAGACCATCCGCCGCGTGCGCCCGCAGGTGGTGCTGACCTTTGATCCGATTGGTGGCTACCGTCACCCCGATCATATTGCGACGCATCTGGCGACGGTGCAGGCCTTCCATGCGGCGGGCGATGCGCGGATCAGTGATCCCGCTGGGTGGCCCGCCTATCAGCCGCAGAAGCTGTATTACGTGGTCTTTCCGCGTGCGCTGCTGCGGCTGTTCGTCAAGCTGATGCCCCTCTTTGGCAAGGACCCCCGTCGCTTCGGGCGCAACCATGATCTTGATCTGACGCGCTTGGTGGATACGTCGTTTCCGGTGCATGCGCGGATTGACTACCGCGTGGTCGCCCAGCAACGGGTGGCGGCGGTGCAGTGCCACGCCAGCCAGATTGTCAACCCGACGCTTTCGCAGAGTGCAATTGGGCTGCTCTCGCGGTTGCTCGCGGGGGGCGAAACATTTATGCAAGCCGTGCCGGAGCCGCCCGCCAAAGTGCAGCGTGATCTGTTTGCAGGGGTAGCCGTGGATTAGGGGCGAATGGGCAAGCCTAGCTCCCGCCCCTGTGCCCCCTCCCCCGCCTGATACCAGTGCGACAATTCCCCGCATTCTAGCCGGTTGAACTAGCCGCCCATCTTAAGATTTGCTTGACAAATATGAATCTATCCCTTAGACTATCCTGTATTACGCAGCCACGCTCAATGATAGTATCTACTTTCTAGCGATGAATGGCGATGTTCCATCTTGCATGATCATAGCAAGACTCTACCTTGTATCTGCTGATAGTGTTTCTTAGAATTTGCGCTCCCAATAGGTATCTGGTGCGAAGCTAGCACCATCCTCACGGAAACAGCCTCGCTGTACCAGATCACCGCACACATTCTCAGCAGGCTTCAACGCGACGAACAGGATCGTGGTTCTGCGTAAGCGTCTGGATCAAAAGCCAATCCAATGTTTGGTTTGCAAGGAGGAAAGAAACCCGTATGAAACGACTGTTGAGTATGCTCTCGCTCGTCGTGATGCTGAGTGTAGCGGTTTCTGCTTGTGGTGGTGGCGCAGCCCCCGCCCCAACAGCCGCCCCAGCCCCGACTGAAGCCCCCGCAGCCACCGAAGCCCCCGCAGCCACCGAAACCGGTGGCGGCTTTGAAGGCACAATCAAGATAGCGACGCAAAGCCCGCTGTCGGGGCCGCAAGCCGCGCTCGGCACCGGCATCCGCAACGGAGCCGCGCTCGGCATCGAGCAACTGGTCGGCCCGCTGACCGACCTCGGCTTCACGGTTGAGCTGGTTCCGTTCGATGACGAAGCCCAGCCCGAAAAGGGCGTGGCCAATGCCAACAACATCGTCGCCGACCCCGAAATCCTGTGTGTCAATGGGCACCTCAACTCTGGCGTTGCGCTTGCCGCGCTG
>CALCJV010000050.1 GCA_937967405.1 uncultured Chloroflexales bacterium
CGGGTCAAGTAGGTTCCCACCATGCCAAGTGCCCCGGCGATCAGGTAGATCGTCAACACCGCCTCGCGTTTATTCATACCGAGTGCCACCAGCCGATGTGAGAGATGATCCTTGCCGGGTGAGGTGAAGGGATTCACACCGCGCCGCAAGCGCGACACCACCACCAGTGTCATATCAAACACGAGCACCCCTAGCACCACCACCGGAACCATCCACGTCACCAGATTGGTATTGGCGGGGAAGCGCAGCTTGATCGCCAGCACGGCCAGTAACAAGCCAATAAACAGGCTGCCTGTATCGCCCATAAAGATGTTTGCTGGATTCCAATTGTAGCGCAGAAAGCCAATACACGCCCCCATCAGTGCCGCCGCCATCGTTGCGACAAGCACCTGTGGTGGCGTATTCATCGCCGCGAGCAACAGGAAAAAGGCGGCGGCGATAGTGGCTACGCCGCCGGATAGCCCATCCATGTTGTCCATAAAGTTCAGCGCATTGGTGATCCCAATCACCCAGAAGAAGGTGAGGAACCAATCGAGCCACGCCACATGAAACAGCATGACCTGCGTGCCACCGACAATCAAGATCACTGAAGCAAACGCCTGTGCGAGGAGCTTGATGAAGGGCGACAAGCCCCAGCGATCATCTACCAAGCCCGTCAGAGCCATTAGCGAGGCGGCGAGCATGATCCCAAACAACTCCCGCACGTAGACTTGGTCGTGAAAGAAGCTAACAATAAAGAGGGCTAAGACAACCCCGATGTAGATCGCTGCTCCGCCGAGCAATGGCACGGGCGTAACATGCACATCCCGCGAGCGGGGGATGGAAACCAAGCCAGTGCGGAGTGCAGCTCGCTTGACAAGCGGTGTCACAAGCACTGAGAAGGTCAGCGCGGTAAGCAGGATCAGGATCGTATCCAACGCTATTGTCCCCCAGCTATCTTTTGTTTAAAGAGGTTCACGAGGTATTCAAACTGGGCCAGCTCAAGGTCACGCCCATCTTGCGCTTGCGCTTGGGCCAAACCGATCTCAGCTTGATCGAGAGCTTCGGCATAGCGGTTGCTATCACTCAGGACAATGGTGTAGTTCCGCAGATTGTCGAGATTGTTTGGCTCACGTTGGGCAATCTTGCCATACAGCTCGACAGCGGTATCGAGATCACCCGTGCGGACAGCCAGTAGTGCGGCAATTGAGTTGAGCAGGCTATCATCAGTCGTATTGGCAATCTGGATATATTTGGCAGCCAGTTGCTCGGTCAGTTCTGGCTCAGCCTCAAGGCTATCTATAATCTGTTGGGCATACGGATCAAGCGCGTGCGGGTTGCCCTCCAGAGCCACGAGATACAGCTCGGTGGCTCGCTCAAGATCGCCTCGTAGCCGATACAGTTCAGCGAGGCGTGGGGGCGTATCGGCATACAGTTTGTCGAGCGACCACGAACGTTCCAGCAGAGCCGCAGCCCGATCATACGCGGCAGAGGCTTGCGCGGTATCACCGATACTGCTGTAGTAGCCACCGAGAAGGAGCAGCACGCTGGCGTGCTCGTTCAGCAGCACGACATCTTGTGGAGCGACCGTATTTGCTTGGGCATACCACTCGGTGGCAGCTTGCAGGCGGGTAATATCCTGCGTCCAGTTGTACCAGAAGTTGTTCAGCCGAGCAAGGTTAGCGTAGTGATCTTTGTTCATCGGGTTCAGTTCGCGGGCAGCATTGAGCACTGCTTCAGCATAGCTCATCATCTGCATGGGCGTATGCGTCTGCACGAAGTTGGCCGCATCCTGTGGCGAACTGATCCGTAGCAGGCGGTTGAGGTCCGGATCAGCAAGCGGCTCACCGCTCGGCATGCCTTGCGCCTGCTGCTGCTGGGCGATTGTCATTAAGGTGCGCCCCAGATTGAGGTAATAGAAATCTTCACGCGGGTTGCTGTTGATCGTCTCAGCAAATTTACTCAGCGCAACTACCTGCTCATTCAGCCCCGCTGAGGGCTGCTCGCTGAAGGCTTGACCCTCGTGGAAGCGCATATCAGCATAGACCGTGCTAAAATTAAACCACCACACCGCGCCAAAGGTCAGTGCAAGCAGCATGCTGTACAAGCCGATCTTGGCTGGGTTAGTCTGGTTGGGGGTAGAGCCACGCGCTCCTGAACGCGCAGCTCCCGTCCGCAGGGCTGAGGCAGTTGCGCCCCGCCCGCTTGGCTGGCTGCCGCGCTTCTTACGCTTGCCGTTAGCGGTGGCAGCTGCTGGTTCGGCTTCAACCGGCGTTGGCTCTGGCTCTGATACCGGCTGCGCGACCTTGCCAATCACGTAATGTCCCGCCATCTGCCCTGCCACCACGGTCAAGGCAAGGGTTGTCCAGAACATGGTCAAGGTGGAGACAATCGGGATTCCAGTCAAGCCTTCGACAAAATGCCCCACGACGATTGCTATCGCAGCAATAAAGAAGACCTGCCAGTACCACTCTTTACTCTGACGCACCAAACGCCACGCCAACACCCCAAACGAGAAGAGCACAAAGAAATAGGACATCAAGCCGAGGAAGCCTTTGGTCACCAGCTCATCCAGAATCGCTTGGTGCGAACGATCCGGCGATGCGCCACGTGATTCGATCTGGGCCAGCGAGGGCGGGTAGAATGGGTTGTAGGCCACAAACATGCTCTCTGGCCCCCAGCCAATCAGGGCCCGCACCGGATCGGCGGTAATCAACTCCATCGCGCCGCCCGCGTGTTCGTCGCCGGCCCAGATCAGAATCCGCACGCGCCCCGTGCCGTAGTCGGTGATCAGCAACTGCCCTAGTCGGCCAATGTAGGGTATTTGGCGCAGCTGGTTGAAGAACGGTGCTGAGCTGGTGTTAAACACGACGAGAAAGCCACCGGCTAATACCACCAAGCCGATCCACGACCAGAGCAGGATGCGTAGGCGTTGCAAGCGCACCAACTGCCCCAGCATTTTGGCACGGGCAATGGCTTGGATCAGCAGTAGCATGAAGAAGACAAACAGCCCCACCCCCAAGCCAATGAACGGACCCCGGCTCTGCGAGAACAGGATGGTCACCAACATTGCGAGGGTAGCCCCGCCCGCCGCCCCCGCATGAATCCACAGCGAGAGGCGTGACGGTTGTGTGGCGCGGCGCGGCAGAGTCACACCTAAGCCATACGCCACCCCAATAGCAGCCACACTGGTGAGCAGCCAGACCCACCAATCCATGCCATTGGTCATCCGTTCATCAAGCACCTGCACATTCGGCGCACCAGATGAAGCCGCGAAGGTTGCCCCAAACAACAGTGTGTACACCGCATAGAGCACACCGGGCCAGAGTGGGAGCGATGGGCTGGTGTCATCTGCTTGGCGGGGGCCGAGCAACGTCCACAGTGCCGTTGAGACCAAGATTGCGCCGGGGAAAACCCACCAGTAGCGAAAGTCGGCCGTCCGCACGATAGCCCCAAATTTGATCACGGCCAGCAGCAACGCGAGTGTGCCTACGCCAATCAGGCTGAAGACCAGCACCCACAGCAGATCAGCACGGGCGTTTTGTGATGCAGGCGCAGATGCAGCCATGCTCAGGCGGCTGAACAGCCAGAACAGGGCGAGCGGCACAACCATGATCAGGTAAGCAGCAACGAAGATCGAGTTGCCCATTGTGGATGCGACCCGCGCAATCACGTCGCCGCGCCACGGCAGGGGATCAAGCCCGAAGTGTTGCAACATGCCATAGCCCGCCACGGCCAAGCCGGTCATCAGTACCACCACGATCAGCCGTTCGAGCTGTTCGCGGCGGCGCATCGTTGCCACAATAATCAGAAACAGCCCGATGTATGAAAGATTGGTGTACGTGCCTTGCAGACGTTGGTAGCTTCCCCAGAAGCTCGTATGCGGCACAACAGACGTGAAGGTGGTAACCAGAAAGACCAACGCATAGAGCAGCGCAGGCAACAGCAGCGGCACACTGTTGAGCCACGTCCACAAGCCAGCCCAAGGATTGCTACTGGTCTGCGCCGCCGACGCATCGGTTGCTGAATTGGCCGACGCAGGGTTGACACTGATCAGTTCCAGCATGCGGATGATGCTGATTGCCGCCATAAAGAGCACAATCGCCCGCAGGGTGGTAGCCTTATCCGGCTCGAAGTGGCGGGCGGAGAGCAGGTTGAAGTAGATTGGAATCAATGCCATAATTGCGAGCCAGCCCGCTTCAAGAACCCGCTCACACCAGATACTCAAGGTTGTCTGTCTTTGCACGCTTTGCATAGGAGTTCTACTCACTTGTGTTGATGATCCAGTGGGCTACTGCCCCACCAGATACTCTAAGGATCATTTGCATTGTGGTGATACGGTGTTGTACGCCCAAACTGAACGGGCAACCATCAGTTATACGGCATAGGCTGCATCCGGGTTGCTGCGAGCATGGGCGTGCGCCTGTTCCTCGTGTTTATAGCTCTCAGCCCGCGCTAGAATCTCGCGGGCGTTGTTGCGGCTACTTTCACTCACGGGCGTGCCATCCAGCATCGCCGCAAGCTCATCGGTGCGCTGCGGCAGATCCAGCAGGCGAATCGTGGTGCGGGTGCGGAGCTGCCCATCGCCATGCCCTTCGACCACCTCTTTGCTGATTGCATAATGCGCGTCGGCAAATGCGGCCACCTGCGGCAGGTGCGTAATACAGAGGACTTGGTGCTGGGTGGCAATGCTCCACAGCTTCTGCCCCACCACTTGGCCCGCCCGCCCGCCTACGCCCACATCTACTTCATCAAACACGAGCGTCGGCACGCTATCCACTTGGGAGAGGATTGACTTGAGAGCGAGCAACAGTCGCGCACTCTCGCCACCAGAGGCGATCTTCGCCAGTGGCTTGAGCGGCTCGCCGGGATTCGGCGCGATCATGAATTCTAGCCGATCAAGGCCCGTGCGGTCAAACGCCAATCTTTCGCCGGGCTGGTCGGCTCCTTCGCTTAGTGGCACGCCCGCATTATCCAGCACATGCTCAATCTGCACGGCAAAGCGCACTCGCGGCATCGCCAGATCGGTCATTGCCTGCTCAATTAACTGCGCGAGGGTTTCACCAGCAGCGCGGCGTTGGCGCGAGAGTTGCCCACCACATGCGCCGAGTTCATGCAGCAAGGCTTGCTCACGCGCTTCCAGATCAGCCATATATGCGGCACTATTGGTCAGCCGTTCAATCTCGGCTTCAGCGTGTGCCGCACGTTCGATCAAGCTCGCCAGATCGCCGCCGTGCTTGCGTTGCAGGCTCTTCAGCAGGGTAATCCGCTCCTCAATCACATCGAGGCGATGCGGGTCTGTCTCTAGCCGATCCCGATAATCGCGGACACTCGCGGCCAGTTCTTCAAGATGGATCAGGATTTCATTCGCGTGTTCACTCAAAGCGGTGGCCGCTGGATCGAAGCGAGCTAGTTCGCTGAGGTCATTCACCACCCGCCCCATCGTCTCAGTGAGCGGCAGGATCGGTACGCGCCCACCTTCGTCGCCTTCGTAGAGCAAGGCGTAGGCCTGTAGTACCAGTTCAGTAATCCGGACGGTGTTGTGCAGCAGCAATCGCTCTTGGAGCAGCTCTCGCTCTTCATCTGGGCGCGGCTGGGCAGCGTGCACATCATCCAACAGCAGGCGCAGCTCTTCGATCCGCTCCACACGGCGGGCTTCATCGCGGCGCAGCTGGGCAAGTTCCTGCTGCACGGCGCGGAGCTGATCTACTTGGGCCGCAAACTGTTCGCGCAGGGGCAGAAGCCCACCAAAACGATCCAGCAGATCAAGATGGGTGCGCGTATCAAATAATGCCGTGCCTTCGTGCTGCCCGTGAATATCTACCAGCAGACTGCCAATCTCACGCAGCACCACCGAATTGACCGCCCGCCCATTGATGCGCGAGACCGTGCGCCCGCTTTCGGCACTAATCTCGCGGGTAATCACCACTTGCTCATCCTGCCCAGCCGGACCATCCGCAACGCCATACTGCTCAAGCAGGGCTGGGATGGGCGAATGGGGCGGAAGCAGAAAAACCCCTTCAACCCGTGCGCGGGCTGTGCCAGCGCGGATCATAGCCGGATCAGGGCGTTCGCCGCGAAGCAAGCCGAGTGCATCTATAATAATGGATTTCCCTGCGCCCGTCTCACCCGTCAGCACATTGAAGCCCGGCTCCAGCGTCAGGTTGAGTTCATCAATGATGGCAAAATCACGGATGTGCAATTCGAGTAGCATTAGCTCATATCCATTCGGTGGTCATTGCACCGGCGCACTAACATAAAGAAAGTTGCCCAACGGCAACCTAGTCCCCACTGAGGATTGTACCACAGGGCAAGATGCGCCGCAATGGGTTGCGCGGTCATGAATGACCGTCTTAGGCAGGTTCAGCTTCCCCCCCTGCTAGCAGGACAACGGCCATGCCCAAGCCCATACAGCCCCAGAACAATGCCACCATGTGGCTGAATTCGATGTTGAAGAAGTAGTGATCGGCTAGCCCCACAGCAAGGGCGGCGACCAAGCCCGCCTGACAGCCAAGCAGCCACGCGGCGAGTTCTTCGTCAAGGTGTGGCAGTGCTTGGAGCGTTATCACAAACCACGCACCCACGATAGCCAGAAAGGCCGCCAAGCCGATCAAGCCCAACCGCTGCCCAATCGTCAGGTAGATGCTGCTTACACCCGCTACGAGGTCAATTTCGGGCGCGGCTCCAAAGCCGATCCCAAAGAAAGGGTAGCGGGCAATGATATTGAGTGCATTCTGGTATTCAGCAAGGCGCATCTGCTGAGCCTGATCGCGGAACTGCACACCCTCAGCAACGCGCTCAATGAACTCATCGGCAATACCCACACTCGCCATCAGCACCAAGCCCAGTACGATAGCTGCCCCCATGCCCCACCACAACCGCCGGTAGCGCAGGGTGGCAAGGTAGATCGCGGCGAAGATAATCCCGAACAAAGCCGCCCGTGAGAAGGTTAGCAGGAGGGCCAAACCAATCACGCCGGATAGGCCGATCAGAATCCAACGCGGCAGAACTGGCCGGGCAACGACGATCTGGGCGGCGGTGAGTGCGCCCACCAGAGCCAGCATACCACCAAAGCTGTTCGGGTCTACAGCAGTGGCAATCGCCCGCTCCAGCCCATCGGGGTCATCCTCGACGTAGCGCAACACGCGCCCCTCAGTGGGATAGCCGATGCGCCCCAGTGCCGTCAGGATTCGCAGTGCCAGTTCATCGGGCAGCAGCACCAGCAACACCCCCAACGCCGCCGCCGCACTGCCCAGCAGAATCACGGCTCGCAAGACCAATCGCGCCTGTGCACGGCTCTGGATACAGTTGATCAGGCTGAAGTAGAGCAGCACCCCCAGCACAAATTTGGCATAGTTGTGCAGCGTGGTCGTATCGGGCAGGCCGCCCGCGCCGCGGATGAGCGAGAAGAAGGTGAAGCCGAGCAGGCCGAAAATTGGCAAGCCAAGCGGGGAGAGCGTCAGATCGTATTGATCGCTGCGGGCAAGGATGCGGAGCAACCACACCAGCAGCAGCCCGACCAGTGCAAGCGAGAGCAACGTTGGAGTAATGCCGATGCTGAAGGGCAAGGTACCGAACGGCAAGAGCGTGATGATGGCGAAGACCACAACAATGCCAGCCATCGTACTTGTCAAGAGCAAATAGGCGGCTCCCAGCGCAACCACCCCAGCCGCGATAGAGAGCGGCCCAAACGCCGCGCCCACCCCGATCAGCGTGCCAACGAGCACCGCGAGCAGTGCAGCTCCTACGGGCGAGGTCAAACTGTGGCGCACCGCATCGGCGGCAGACAGCTGCCAGCGTGCGGTGGGGGGCGTTTGGTCGGTAAATGCCATACCTCAGGTTATATCAAATTGTTCTAGCGGGTGCGCCCAGAAAGATCACCTTCAGGATCATATGGGATTTCCGAAATCCGCATAAGCTTGTCCCAACGGTGATACGCCCGGATGTACCGCATTGTGCCACTCAGCGAACGCATCACGACGCTGTAGGTGCGTGCGCCCCCACCCATATATTCGACTCCGCGCAGAAAGCCACCCGTCGTGATGCCGGTTGCGGCAAAAAACACATTGTCCGATTTCACCAGATCGTTGGTGGTGTAGACACGATTTAAATCCAGCCCTTGCTCGAGGCAAAGCATGCGCTCTTCTTCATTGCGCGGCCAAATCTTGCACTGGATCGCGCCCCCCGTGCATTTTAGCGCACATGCTTTCACAACCGCTTCCGGCGCACCCCCAATCCCCATCAGGATGTCTGCGGCTGGATCAGGCACCGTCGTCATCACGCCGGCGGATACGTCGCCGTGATCAATCAAGCTGATGCGTGCGCCCGACTCGCGGATTTGGCGGATCAAGTCCTTATGGCGCGGACGATCTAGCACCACCACGAGGACATCGCTAATCTTCTTACCGAGCGCACGCGCCACACGCTTGATATTATCGGCAACCGGCGCGTTGATGTCAATCATATCTTCGGCTTCTTCAGCCACGACGATCTTGTCCATGTAGGCAATGCCTTGCCATTGGTACATTGAGCCACGCTCAGCGGCGGCTACCACCGAGATAGCCCCCGGCCGACCTTCGGCGACCAGTGCCGTACCTTCCACGGGGTCTACGGCAATATCCATCTCAGGACCCTCACCCGTACCCACCCGATCTCCAGTGTAGAGCATCGGGGCCTCATCCTTCTCACCCTCACCAATCACCACCACTCCGTTAAAGGGCACGCTCTGCAACGCCAGCCGCATCGCATCTACAGCCGCCTGATCGGCCGCGTGTTTATCGGCGCGGCCCATCCAACGCCCACTGTTCAGAGCGGCGGCTTCGGTAGCACGGACTAAATGCATGCCTAAGTTACTGTCAATCTGCATAAACTACCTCCTCGTAGCACTGCCATTTTAATGCTTGTCGCTTGTTATCTCTCAGTATACGCGGGCGAGCAACCAAGTAGGTACACCCCTACCCCTAATGGGAGGGCGTTTTTTCGATTTTAGGAAAAAATGGTATACTACGCATAATATGGTAACGTGTAATGTGGTTCAAGAGTCAGTATGTATCAGTATGTATGTTGGGATGAGGAAGATCGCTACCAATACATAGCAATCCAGCCAAGTCGCGTTCGTCCAATCCAGTTCTCCTAAATTGAAGGGGCCTCTACCGCTTTGCACGCGCATCCTTGCCAGTCAAGTACGGAACGGCATCTGAAGATTGAAACGATATGGTTGTATGCGACGAACGCGACTGCTCACAGGCAATGATCGTCATCATGCTGCCCGCATCATAACACAGATTCGAACGACCTTGTACCCGCCGGTCACAGCGCAGGCGCAGGAAACGTCGGCCCTCCCTGCTGGACTTTATGGAGCAGGCAATTGTAGCCCACCCCCAACGTTCGCCTTTCTCGTGCATCCATTA
The DNA here is from genome assembly GCA_937967405.1 of uncultured Chloroflexales bacterium. GTDB lineage: Bacteria > Chloroflexota > Chloroflexia > Chloroflexales > Chloroflexaceae > JAAUTZ01. The sequence goes on from CALCJV010000050.1 coordinate 9,390, forward strand.
ACAGTCAATGATATTTATAAGAGCCGCCCACTGCGCTTCGCGCGGGCCCTGCCGCAGCCTCTCGTAGAGCGGCTGATCGCCTATGCCCCGCCGGTCTACCTTGCACAAATACGCGGCATTCGCAGTCCTGCAACCGGCGAAGAGATCACTGGGTTACTCTACTCTATCGGTACTACTCCCACCCAAATGCTGCGGCATGCGCCAGAGTTCACCTATCGCCGCCTCGTGCAGACCGCCCGCTCGGCGGCGCGGCGGGGCGCACGCCTGCTCGGGCTGGGGGCCTTCACCTCAGTGGTAGGCGATGCGGGCGTGACGGTTGCCCAACGCACCACCGTCGGCATCACCAGTGGCAATACCCTAACGGTTGTGGCAACGCTGGAAACTATCGAGACAGCACTCGCCCAGCTTGGCCGCAATCTGGCGCAATGCCGCGTTGCTGTCATCGGTGCAACAGGCAGCATCGGGGCAGCGTGTGCGCGGATGTTGGCCACGCAGGTGCAGCATGTCTGGCTAGTTGCACCACGCCGCGAACGCCTGCACGCCCTGTCCCAAACGATCATCCAAGCACACCCCCGCGCTCAGCTTGATTGCAGCACCGATCCGAATGCAGCCCTTGATCAGGTGAACGTGGTAATTTTGACAACTAGCTCGCTCTCTGATCAGGTGATTGATGTTCACCGGCTCCAGCCGGGCACAGTGGTGTGTGATGTTGCCCGCCCACCCAACATCAATCAGAAGGCAGCCCACCAGCGGCCCGATGTGCTGTTTATCGAAAGTGGCGAGATTCGCCTGCCGGGCCAGCCGGATATGGGCTTTGATCTGGCCCTGCCGCCGGGCAGTGCCTATGCCTGCCTTGCTGAGACGGCTCTGCTTGCCCTCGAACACCGCTACGGTGATTACACTGTTGGGCGGATAATCTTGCCTGCACAAGTTCACGAATTGGCCGCAATGATGCGGAAACACGGGCTACAGCTCACCGGCCTGCACAGCTTTGGGCAACCGCTCACACCTGCCCAGCTTGGCGCAGTCCGAGCCGCAGTGGCCCAAGCAGATACCGCATCCCCATCGGTCAGCGAGCTTGTTTTATGAGAACACTCGTGCTACAATAAAGGATATTTGTCCAGCTCATTCAAACGAGTATATGCGACGTGGCGATCAGGCTGCAACCACATCGGAGCGCAGCACGTATGCTTCCTATTGGAAGCCTGTGGTCATGACCGAGAAAGCAACAGCAATGAATACTCCCTATTACGATGACGAAGATAGCCAGCTCCCCCCACACGAGCAAGCTGAACGGCGACGGAAAAGAGCGGCACAATACGATGATGACGATGAAGAAGATGCAGTGCAGGCTAATGATGAGCCTGCGCTGCCGTTGCCTGCCCAACACCAATCGCGGCACCAGCAGGCCCAGCCGCCGCGGCGGCCCACTGCCCCTGCACGCCACCCGCCCCACACCACTGCTGATACCCCACTGCCCGCCCTGCACCAGACGGCTTATACGGGAACTACGCGGCAGCTTGAAGAGCATGAACTACCACCCCACCGCCCAGCCCATGCGCCTCCCGGCACTACCCGCCCGCGCCTTGCCAGCCCGCCTCCCCACCAGCCCCGACGTGAGTCGCTGATGAGCAGCGCGCTAGGGCGGCTTGAGCAGAATGCGCGTGCTGGCGGCCTGCGCCCCTCGCAGACCGTGAATGAGCGTGTGCAGCGCGTGAGCAAGCAACCCGCCCCTGTGCAGCGAGCACGGCCCGCACGAGCCGCATCGGCAACGAGGATGGATGTGGATACATCTGCGGCAGATCAACCACCACGAGCGATTGAGCGCAGACGATCCGCATATCCGGACGATGATCCGGATGTGGCCGCGTACCTTGCCGAAGAACGCCCTCAGCGTGAGTCATTCTTTATGACCCGCCATCCCTACGCAACACGCACTGATGCACGAACCGCGTATCAGACAGCAATGATCCAATCGCAGGGCAATATTGCCCGTGCCGACCTGCTTCCGGCGGTGCTGGATCGGCCCCATCTGCCGATCCCCGCACTGGAAATGTTCGGCATCCCCGATCTGCGCCGCTACCAACAGCGCAGCTGGTGGTTGCATCCAGTGCTGCTGCTCCTGATTGCCCTGTTGATCTTTGGTTTCGTCGCGTGGCTAAGCCCCAATGGTCGCACCATCATTAGTGGCTGGAGCAATACGGTGACAACCACCGTGCAGCAGACGCTTCATCCCCATGCCCCAACAAGCATTGCGCCGGGCAACCCACCCGGCAACTACGTGCTGCGTGCGCCCCCCAGCCTGCTGCCGCAACACATTGATGAAATCCTCATGTCGTATGGCTCACCCGCCGCAGGCACTGGGCAAGCATGGTATAATGCGGGCCGCGAGTATGGTATTGATCCTGCATTTGCGGTTGCCTTCTTTGTACATGAAAGCACTGCCGGCACTGCGCCGGGCTGGGCTGGCTGGAAGCCCGACGGCAGCAGCACGCACAATGTCGGCAATATCATTTGTGCCGGTTATCCAACCTGCTTCGGGCGGTTCCGCGATTATCCCAATTGGGAGACAGGTATCCGCGACTGGTATCGCCTGATTAATGTCGAATATTTGCAGGGGCGCGGGCATCAAACGGTCGCAGATATTATCCCTGTCTATGCGCCTGCTACTGAGAATAATGTAACCCTCTACGTGAATACCGTGCAGCAGCTTGTAGATACGTGGCGGATCAACTATGGGCAAGGCAGTGGCATTCCTGCTAGCAGTGTGCAACCGGCGGGGAATCCGCTCGGCGCAGCCAACACGGTGATTACGCAGGGCTACGGTGTCGGGACACACGCCCCCGCCAATGTGTGGGGCGCAATTGATCTCGCCCTCGATAGTACTGGCAATGGCATTGCCGATCCACATGGCACGCTTGGCAAGCCGGTGTATGCCACCCATAGCGGCATCGTCAAAGTAACGCTGAATTCGTATCCGGCGGGGAATCACGTCTGGGTCGTTAATGATCAGTACCGCACCGGCTACGCGCACCTGCTGGATGTGCTGGTGCAGACCGGACAGGAGGTGCGGCGCGGAACCCAAATCGGCACAATTGGCTCAACGGGGATGTCCTCTGGCCCGCACCTTGATTACCAAGTCTGGCAGAAGCGCGACGGCAACTGGATCAATGTCAATCCGATGGAATACAGCCCGCTTGGGGCTTTGAAAGCAGAGTAGCACATGAATGAAGGCTCGCACGAGGTTGATCGCCACAAGAATGGGCAGCGTGAAGCATCCGCTGAACTGGAGGCAGCCATGGCTATGGATGAGAATATGAATGGGCTACAGGCATTTGCGCGGCTTGGTGAGTATCTCGAAGCAAACCATTGGCATCCGCAACGCCTCCCAGACAAGTACATCTACCGGACTATATTTCGCGGAGCCAATGGCACGTTTGTTTGTTATGCCCAAGTTCGCCCAGAAGCCGAACAGTTTGTGTTTTACGTTCTTGCACCCGTCAAAGTCCCTGAAAGCCACCGTACACTGGTCAGCGAGTACCTCACTCGCGCAAATTACGGGATGTACATCGGCAACTTTGAGATGGATTTGAGCGATGGCGAGGT
>CALCJV010000051.1 GCA_937967405.1 uncultured Chloroflexales bacterium
CATGACGCACTGGCGCAGGCTCAGGTTGCATTCAGGCAGCTGTCATTCGCGTGTCAGCAATGCGGGGCGCAAACACGGGAACGAAATCGGTGCTGTTTGCGTATTACCTAACGGATAGACCAAACTACTCCGGCGTGGGCCGGAGTGCAGATACCTTATAAGGAGTAACCCGATTACCATGCGAATGCTACTTGTAACCCTAACGATGCTACTTGCTATTGGGACGCTGGCCGCGTGTGGCACCACGCCACCGCCGACTACACCCGATGCCGCGCCTGTGGCTGGTGGTGCAGAGAAGACGATCTTCGTGGCCGCCGAGACTGTGCCGTGCACCGGCGTAGCCCCGATGGACTGCCTCCAGATCAAAGAGAGCCGCGATGCAGAGTGGCAGCTCTACTATGATCAGATTGAAGGCTTTACCTACGAACCCGGCTTTGAATACGAGCTACAGGTGCGCGAAGAGCCGATTGAAAACCCGCCTGCGGATGGCTCATCGCGCAAGCTGATCTTCATTGCTGTCGTCAATCGCACCCCCGTCGGCAATAGTGCAGCCGCCAACATCCCCGCCGATCTGCTCGGCAAACAGTGGGTGCTAGAACGACTCGGTGCGGCCAACGAGCCACAGCCACTTCTTGCAGGTACGGTGATCACCTTGCGCTTTGAGGAAGAGGGCGGGCGCATCACTGGCTCGGCCGGCTGCAACAACTACTTTGCACAGGTAAGCTTCTCCGGCGAGGCGGTGAGCATCACCACACCCGGTGCAACCAAGAAGCTCTGCCCTGATGTTGAGGGCATTATGGAGCAGGAGTACGCCTATCTGCAACTGCTCGAACAGGTTGAGAGCTTTAGCCAACAGGATCGTAGCCTAACCCTGAACGCTGGCGATCAAGTACTGATCTTCCGCTCAGGCCCACCGAGCAATGGCGCAGGCGCGGATGCCCCAGCCCCCACCAACCCGCTCGCAGGCACGGAATGGAACCTCGTCGAGCTTACCGTCGGTGAAGTGGTGACTCCGACCCTATCCGATGCCCCTGCGACTATCAGCTTCGATCCTGAGGGCGAAACCGGCCGCTATACAGGCACGGGTGGCTGCAACCGTTTGGCCGGCAGCTACCGCGTGAATGGCGATAGCATCAGCTTTGAAGCGGGCATTACCACCCTGATCGCCTGTCCAGAGCCGATTATGGATCAGGAGTTGCAGCTGACAGCGGCACTGCGTGCCGCAACCCGCTTTGAAGTGGTGGATGATCGCCTGACGATCTTCTTTGAGGGCGAAGGTGGCAACCTCGATACATTGGTGTTCAGCCGCGCCAACACCATTGATCCAACCCCGCCGACCAGTGGCGATCAACTGCCGCCGCTGGCTGGGGTGGAGTGGAACCTGATGGCCTTTGTAGAGGATGGCACAGAAACACCCGCATTGCCCGATGCCTCTGCAAACATCACCTTCGATGGGGCTGGCCGCTACAGTGGCACCGGCGGCTGCAATCGTTTGGCGGGCGGCTATAGCATTAGTGGCGATGCGATTACGTTTGATCCGGGCTTGTCCACGGCGATGGCCTGCCCAGAGCCGATAATGGATCAGGAGCTACGCTTCACCCAAGCACTTATTGATGCGACCAGCTTTACGCTTGATGGTGATAAACTGACGATCTTCTACATCGTTGGGGGTGGCGGTCGCACGGGTGAGCTACGCTTCGTCGCCAACACCGCTAGCATCACCCCTGCACCAAGCGGAGCGCAAAGCCTCACCGATGCAACGTGGCGGTTGGTCTCGCTCAATCAGGGCGGTGTAGCCGTGCCCGTATTGGCCGATACCACCCCTATGATCGCCTTTACGGACGATGGGCGTGTGGCTGGTTCGGGCGGTTGTAACCGCTTCTTTGGCGGCTACACACTGGATGGCAATGCGCTCACGTTCGACGCACTGGGCAGCACCGAGATGGCGTGCGAGCCGGAGATTATGGCCCAAGAGACCGCGATGCTGACGCTGTTGGGCGCAGTCACCAGCTACGAGCGGGCCGAGGATGTGCTCCTGCTCAACACGGATACTGGCGATACATTGGTCTTTGAACGGCAAGCGGAGGATATGATGAGTACAAATGAATTGACTGGAACCGCATGGAAACTGACCACGCTGGTTAGCGCAGGCACAGCGACCAAGGCCATTGTGAATGAGGAGCTGGGACGCGAGGCTGGCTTTGAATTTCTGCCGGAAGGGCGCGTTTCGGGCAGTGGCGGCTGCAATGTGATCAACGCAAGCTTCACCCTCGATGGCGACAAGCTTAGCTTCGGGCCAGTGATGAGCACGATGATGGCGTGTGCCGAAGATGTGATGCAGCAGGAAATTGCCTTTACGCAAGCTCTCGAACAGATTGAAACCTTCACCCTTGAGGGTGATACGTTGACGCTCAGCTCAGCCGATCAGCAAACCCAGTTGATCTTCGAGCGCGTGGCCAAATCCAAATAAGGACAACACCCGCGCTGTTCTGCACCATCACAGCGATCTGGCTTATAATCGAGACGGAGAACCGACTAATGCAGCTAGGGCATTCCACGCGGGATGCCCTAGCGTACTAGCATAAGGGCTACTGGGGCGGCTAGCTGCATCAGTGCGGGCCCTATTCGCGCCGAGCGGCGCGAAGCCGCCTAGCACAAGGATACTCGCAACGGGCCACATGGGATGCGGAAGACGATGGGGCATAAAGGCAGTGGGCCCAACGCTACGTAATTGTAGTATAATTTAGTTAAGGAAAGATTACAGAATAGATACAAATTCCTGCAATCACTCGATTGCAAACAAGATTGCACGCGCATAACCACATAGCCCTGCTCTTCTTTACGTACCGGCGACACCAAGCATGGCATTGGTACGCCAAATACGTAGGCGTTTACAGCACGAAGTTTGGCACGGAGCGCAACAACCGAAAGCAGCCCACCATAACGGATATAAGCCTTGATAATGATCGAAGGAGCAACAAGCATGAGTGGTGCAGATGGGAAAGAGGTGAAATCTGGCTCAACCGTGAAGACTTCTTTTACTGAAGTACGGACTGAGTTGGATGTGCAGGACAGTTCTTATATGGCAGTGGTTAGAATTGTTGAAGCAGAACCAGCAGCCACGGCTGAGGTTGGCCTGCTAGCCGCAGCGGTAACCGTCGAGCCAGTATCAATCAGCCTAGCCGCCGACCTCGACGCGCTCCTCACGGATCTGGATGCTGATGTGGATGTGCAATCGCCCGACTTCCGCACCAGCTGGCGGGCCCGGCTGGCCGACCTGCGCGAGAAGCTGGCTGTCAAGCTGGCTCTGCCCACACCCACCGCCCCTGAGGCGGGCATTGCCGCCACCGGCGCGGGGCTAGCCGCCGGACTGACCCTGCCCACGCTGCCCACGGGCGAGCTTGACCTCACCGCCCTGCCGCCTGAGGTGGAGCTGAAACTCGCCACCCGCTATGAGCGCACCCGCCTCAACGCTGAGCTGGATGCCTTCGATGCCCGCTTTGCCGATGAACTGCACGGGCTGGATGAAGACCACGAGTTCCGCACCGAATACGCCGCCCTCCGCGCTGCGATGACCGCGCCCGATGCCGACCTCGATGCCACAACCCTCTCCGGCTGGCGGGCCCGGCTGGCCGACCTGCGCGAGAAGCTGGCTGTCAAGCTGGCTCTGCCCACACCCACCGCCCCTGAGGCCGACGTTGCCGCCACCGGCGCGGGGCTAGCCGCCGGACTGACCCTGCCCACGCTGCCCACGGGCGAGCTTGACCTCACCGCCCTGCCGCCTGAGGTGGAGCTGAAACTCGCTACACATTACGATGGCCTGCGCTTGCAGGTTGAGCTAGCTGAATTGCAAAAACGCTTCAAGCCCCAGCTTGCCGCCGATCCAACCCTGAAAGCCAGCTTTACCACCCTCAAGGCCAATATAGACAACAATCTTGACGCGCTCACACTGCCTGATCTACGGGCCCGCTTAGCAGACCTCCGCGAAAAACTGATCGTGCTTACTGTACCAGCCCAATCTACTCCGACGGAAATAAGCATGCAGGCCGATAGAGCGCGGCTGCGCCTTGAACTACACGATCTCGAAGCCACCTATGGCATTCTGTTGCCGGAACAGCCCACTCTTCAAGCTGAGTACACCGAGCTGCAACAGGCCCTTGCCAACAACCCAGATCGCCCTGAAGAGCTGACCATTCTTTGGCGGCGGCTCGTTACCCTGCGCGACCAGCTGGCAATCCTGAGCATCCGTGCGACCCGCTCCAGCGATGCTGCACCAAGTCCAGCCCAAGCTACGCCGCGCACAGCAGCCCCACTCACGCTTGACCCCGACACCCAAGCCGATTTGGTGATGCTGCGGGATGAGATGATCCTCGCCGCTACCGACCCGTTCCAACAGCGCGTGATGCAGCAGATGTTCTCGCTCTCCCGCGATAATCACGACTGGCTGTGGCACATTACACTCACCATCACAACTGCCGCCTATGGCTATGGCTTTAACCGCGCCGCGATCTTCCTCAACGAAAACACCGATGGCACGTACCTGCGCGGTATTCTAGGGATTGGCAACTTCGATTACGTCGAAGCCCTCGATGCATGGGACGACAAGCCGGCCCTTGACTTTGACACCTATATCACCTACCTACGTGAAGACCGGCTAGAGCATACACCGGTTGAGCTTGCTACCCGTACCATGACTATCGCGCTCGGCCAACCCGATGATGCCTTCACCTACGTAATGGAACATGGCACGCGCACAATTGTTCTTGTTGAAGACGTAGCTGCCCGCCTACCGCTCAATTTCATCGAACGCTTTGGGCACACGCGCTACGTGCTGTTGCCTGTGCGTACCCGTAGCCACCAGCTGGGGGTACTTGTCGCCGATAACTACCAGACCAATCACTGGATCGCAGATGACGCTCTTGATGGCTTGCAACGCCTGCTCAATCGGGCCGCTTTGATCTATCTGTATGGTAACTTTGAAACACCCGATCTGGCGTGATCATGTAGTGTAGCTGGCTCATATGCTGCGAGTACAGATCAGGGCTAATCTGTGCCCGCTTGCTTGTCCAAGCGATGGGAAGAGAGGATGTGAGGTATGCTTGTTCCGTTGTGGTTGCGCCTACGTGGCAACCGTGCCTCGCGGCTGGTGTTGCTTTGGGCGTGGTTGCTTGCCGCTTGTGCTAGCCTCCAGCTCACCCCAACAATCACCTTCCCTAGCCCCGATGCAACCTTCCCCGTTGGAGTTATACCGGTGCAAGGCACTGGGGCGGCAGGCACGGCAGTGGAGGTGCTTGTGGATGGGAGCGTGGCCGGTGCAGCTACCGTGAATGATCAGGGCACGTGGCTCGTTAACCTCAGCTTCGATACACCTGCGGTGCGCCAGATCAGTGCACGTATTCGTGATGCTGATGGGCGAACCGGAATCGAGACCGAGCCGATTCAGGTCACGATTACGGCCCCTGCTGTACCGGCCGTACAGCCACCTACACTGGAACTGCCCGCCGATCCGGTAGCAGGTGAGATTGTGCTACGCGGAACATCCGAAACCATGAGTATGGTTGTAGTGATCATCAACGAGAGTCCGATGGGGGCCTACACCTTGTCGGGCACGGAACGCGAATGGAGCATTCCGGTCACCCTTGCGGCAGGCGAGTATCGCGTGCGCGTGCTCGCAATGGAGCCAAACACGCTCAGTGTGTTTGCCGAGTCACCGCCGGTTACGCTGCGCGTGCGCGAGTAGTCTCATCCTGTGGGCTACCGTGCGGTATCCACCACACCTCATTTCCCCCGCCATAACTCAGCCCTAAGTACGATGGAGTTGCGTCGTGATGCTGCTATACTGCAACAGGTGGCTCATCTAGAGTCGCTTGGTGATCGAATATGGTTTGCAGGGGGAGATCGAAATGCAACAGACGCTCAACCAGACGAGCCGCCGCCGCGAATTTACGGTTGCCGATGAGTACCAGTATGATCGCCGCTCGCCCGTGCGCTGGATCATTTCGCACATCATGCGCTATCCGTTGCTACCCGTCATCGCAATTGCCAGCAACATCCTTTCCAATGCCTCAATTGCCTATGGCGCAGTCCTGATTGGGCAGGGCTTCGATCTGATCAATCAGCCCGGCATCACCAGTGCCGATCTGCGTAGCCTTGCGCTACAGGTGTTCATCTTCTTTGCGGGCTTGGGTGTGTTTGGGGTGAGTGGCGCATTCGCCTATGAATTTATCGCCCAGCTGGTGGAGCGCAATACCCGTGAAGAGTTGTTTATCAGCTTGCTTGGCAAGAGCCAGACCTTTCACAATCGGCAGCGGGTGGGCGATATTATGGCTCGTGCCACCAACGATGTGCAGCAGCTCAACATCATGATCAATCCCGGCATCGGGCTGATCGCGGATGCACTGTTCAGCATCATTGTGCCGATCATTGCGATTGGGTTGCTCAATGTCCAATTGCTGCTCGTGCCGATCCTGTTCTTGATCGTCTTCTTCTTTGCGCTACGTTCGTATGCGATCCAGCTCGGCCCAATCTCTGGGCAGCTGCGCGAGCAGTTTGGCGTGATGAATGCGGGCCTTGCCGAAGCAATTTCTGGGATCGAGGTGGTCAAAGCCTATGGGCAGGAGCCGTCTGAGCAAGACCGCTTCCTTGCGAATGCCCGCCGTTACCGCGATCTGTTTGTGGTGCAGGGGCGGGTGCAAGCGCGGTATCTCCCCGTGCTGCTGTTTGGGGTTGCGCTCGGCCTGGGCTTTGGGCACGCGCTGCTGCTATTTCGCGCTGGCGTGCTGACACAGGGCGACGTGGTGGCGTTTATGGGGTTGATGTTCTTGCTGCTGTTCCCTACCTTCATTTCGCTCTTTGCGTTTGTGCTGGTGCAGCTTGGGGCGGCAAGTGCCGAGCGGATATTGAGCATCATCAACACCGAAACCGAGCTAGACGAGAATGCGGCGGGGGTGAGCCAACCCATGCGTGGCGAATTGGTCTTCGAGAACGTGACCTTCAGCTATGGCGATGGCAGTGCTGCGCCGGTGCTCCGGAATATCTCCTTCCGCGCCAATGCGGGCGAGACAGTGGCGATTGTGGGGCAGACCGGCTCTGGCAAATCTACGCTCACGCGCTTGGTCAACCGCACCTACGATGCGACTGCGGGACGGGTGCTGATTGATGGAGTGGATGTACGTGACTGGAGCCTGCAAGCCCTGCGTTCGCAAATCTCCACGATTGAGCAGGACATCTTCCTGTTTTCACGCACGATTGGCGAGAACATCGCCTTTGGGGTTCCTGATACAACGCAGGCCCAGATCGAGCAAGCCGCCCGCGACGCACAAGCCGATGCGTTTATCCGCAGCTTTCCCGATGGCTACGCTACCATGGTGGGTGAACGCGGGGTGACCCTCTCCGGGGGGCAACGCCAACGCCTTGCGATTGCACGGGCATTCCTGACTGATCCGCGCATCCTGATCCTTGATGACTCGACCAGCGCAATTGATAGTGCCACTGAGGATGAGATTCAGCAGGCGATGCAGCGCATCTTGCGTGGGCGCACCACGCTGCTGATTACGCACCGCCTCTCGCAGATTCGCTGGGCTGATCGGATTCTGGTGATCCAGCGCGGCGAATTGGTGGCACAGGGCACGCACGACGAACTGATGACAAGCAGTGCCGATTATCGGCGCATCTTTGCCCGCTACGAATAGCACCACAGGAGGTACGTCCAGATGGGTTTTGTCATGGATGGACTCGATGCAGAGGAGTATGACCGTTCCTACAGCGATAGGGCGTTGATCCGGCGCATCACCAACTACTTCAAGCCGCATCGCGGGCGCATGCTGCTGATCTTGCTGATGGTGGTGTTGCAGTCGGCCGTGCAGACGTTGCTCCCATTGGCAATTGCAAACGGGATCAACACGTTGGCCGCCATCCCCACGCTGACCCAGATTGGGCTGTTGACTGGGGCGGTGGTGCTGATCGGCGTGCTCGGTTGGGTCTTCAACTATGTGCGCCAGTATCAATCGGCGGTTGCGGTGGGCGATGTTGTGCTCGCTCTACGCGAAGATGCCTTCGATGCTGTGATGCAGCGCGATATGTCCTTCTACGATAAGTACCAATCGGGCAAAATCGTGAGCCGGGTTACGTCAGATACGCAGGACTTCTCGAATGTGGTCACGCTAACGATCAACCTTGCGAGCGAGCTACTCGTGGTTGTTGCAGTGCTGGTGGTACTGTTTGCGATCAACCCCACCCTCGCCCTGATTACAATGCTGGTGCTGCCCGGCTTTGCGATTGCCGCGCTGGTCTTTCGCAAGGCGGCGCGTTGGGCAACCCGCCGCGCCCAACGGATGACCGCCCAACTCAATGCGACGGTGCGCGAGGCCATCAGTGGGATTGGCGTTGCCAAGAGCTTCCGCCAAGAGTCTGCCATCTATGATGATTTCATGGACGTTAACAAGCTGACGTTCCGCGTCAAGCTGCAACAGGGTTTGGTCTTTGGCACGATCTTTCCCGCGCTCGATATTGTCGCTGCGATTGGGGCGGGCGTGGTCGTCTACTTTGGCGGCTTGCAGGTGCTCGGCGGGGCCGCAACGGCAGGAACGTGGTATCTCTTCCTGCGGAGCTTGCAGATGTTCTACCTTCCGATCACAAGTATCGCTTCCTTCTGGAGTCAGTTTCAGCAGGGCTTGGCCGCGAGTGAGCGTGTGTTTGCCTTAATTGACGCGGAGTCGAATGTGATCCAGACCGCCAACGAGCCAGTAGATCACCTGCACGGGGCGATCAGCTTTCGGCGCGTAGATTTTGCCTATACGCCAGATGTGCCTGTGCTGCGCGACTTCTCGCTGGAGATTCCAGCGGGGCAGAAGCTCGCGGTGGTGGGGCATACGGGCGCGGGCAAATCGAGCCTGATCAAGCTGATTACGCGCTTCTACGAGTTTCAGGGCGGCACGATCCTGATTGATGGGCGTGATCTGCGCCGCCTCGATCTGAGCCAGTACCGCCCTCAGATTGGCCTCGTGCCGCAGTCGCCGTTTCTCTTTTCGGGCACAGTGGCGGATAACATCCGCTATGGGCGACCGACGGCCAGCGATGCGGAGGTGGAAGCGGCGGCGCGGACGATTGGCGGGGCATGGCTGGATGACCTGCCGGAAGGCTTGCAGACCGATGTGGGTGAACGTGGGGCCCGCCTCTCGCTAGGGCAACGCCAGCTGGTGGCATTGGCGCGGGTGCTGCTCCAAAATCCGTGCGTCTTCATTCTGGATGAGGCGACAGCCAGTATTGACCCCTTCACGGAGGCGCAGATACAGGATGGACTAGACGTGGTGATGCAAGGGCGCACCAGCATCGTGATTGCCCACCGCCTCTCGACGGTACGCAATGCGGATCGGATTATTGTGATGCAGGCAGGCACGATCATCGAAGAAGGCACGCACGATACACTGCTGCTACAGGGTGGGCACTATGCCGAGCTGTATACGACGTACTTCCGCCACCAGTCTATCGAGTACATTGAGCAGGTGGGGGCGTGGAGCAGCTAACGTGGCGATAGGGCGCATGTGCTAGCTTGGGGCTGTGGCAGAGCCGTGTCGGTGACACGGCTTTGCTGTTGTTTCCAGAGGAGCGAAATTGCATAGTGACATTTAGGGTAGGAAGTAGTATACTATACGTAAAGTTAAACATTCAGATATTTTGTATTGTAAGTATCTCGAAGGTGGATGAGCATGATGGTTGGAACTGATATTTTGCCGGGGCAGGCGGCCCCACTCGGCGCAACAGTCTATCCCGATGGCGTGAACTTTAGCCTGTATTCGTTCAACGCGACGGCGGTCGAATTGTTGCTCTTTGATTCGCCGGAGGCGAGCATTCCTTCACGCATTATTGTCCTAAACCCAGAAGAAAATCATACAGTTTACTATTGGCATGTGTTTGTCAAGGGATTGAAAGCTGGGCAGCTGTATGGCTATCGCGTGTTTGGGCCCTACCGGCCCGATCTGGGCTTGCGCTTCGATGGTTCGAAGGTGCTGATTGACCCGTACACCCGCGCCGTCATGTACAACGGCAACTATGACCGCGAGGCGGCTCGCCGCCCCGGTGATAATGGCTTGCAGGCCATGAAGAGTGTGGTGGTAGACAATAGCACCTACGATTGGGAAGGCGATACGCCAATCAAAGGGCAATTTTCAAACCTCATTATTTACGAGATGCATGTGCGTGGCTTTACCTACCACCCAAGTTCTGGGGTTACGCCCCACAAGCGTGGCACGTATGCTGGGCTGATTGAGAAGATTCCCTACTTGAAAGAACTCGGCGTAACGGCGGTCGAGTTGATGCCAGTGCAGCAGTTCGATCCGCAAGATGCACCACCACCCATGCCGAACTACTGGGGCTACCAGCCAATTGCCTTCTTTGCACCGCACCGCGACTTCAGCTCGCGCCGCGATGTGCTCGGCCCTGTAGATGAGTTCCGCGATATGGTTAAAGCTCTGCACCGTGCCGGTATCAGTGTGATCCTTGATGTCGTCTTCAATCATACCGCAGAAGGCAACCACCTTGGGCCCACCTTGTCGTTTCGCGGGATTGACAACCCAACCTACTACATGCTCGAACCCGATCGCCAGTATTACGCCAACTATAGCGGGACGGGCAACACCTTCAATGGCAACCAGACGGTGGTGCGCCGCCTGATTATTGATTGTCTGCGCTACTGGGTGCAAGAGATGCACATAGACGGCTTCCGCTTTGATCTGGCTTCGGTGCTATCCCGCGACGAAGATGGACGCATTCTGGAAGACCCGCCGATCCTGTGGGAGATCGAAACTGATCCCGTGCTGGCCCACACCAAGATCATTGCGGAGGCATGGGATGCTGCCGGACTGTACCAAGTGGGCACGTTCATTGGCAACCGTTGGGCCGAGTGGAACGGCAAATACCGCGATGATGTACGCCGCTTTGTGCGGAGTGATGCGGGCTTGGTGAGTAGCCTTTCATCCTATATCAGTGGCAGCCCTAACATCTACACCCAATCGGGGCGCGATCCCCACCGCAGCATCAATTTTATTACCGCCCACGATGGCTTTACCCTGAACGATCTCGTCTCCTACAATGAGAAGCACAATGAAGCCAACGGCGAAGCAAACCGCGATGGAGCCAACGCAAATTTTAGCTGGAACTGTGGGATCGAAGGTCCATCCACGGATCCCGCAGTGGAAGCCCTGCGCGAACGCCAAATCCGCAATTTCCTGACTATTCTCATGACTTCGCAGGGCACCCCGATGCTGGTGATGGGCGACGAAGTACGACGCACCCAGCTCGGCAACAACAACGCCTACTGCCAAGATAACGAGATCAGCTGGTTTGATTGGACATTAGTGGAGCAACACGCAGGCTTGTTACGCTTTGTGCAAGAGCTGCTCGCGTTTCATCAGGAGCATCAAGTCTTTCGGGCGCGGCAGTTCTGGACCGAGCCGGGCGGGCCCGAAATCTCGTGGCATGGGGTGCATCTAGGACAGCCCGATTGGAGCTACTTCTCGCGCAGCCTTGCCTACGAGTTGACCTACCCCGCCGCCGATGAGCATCTGCATGTGATGCTGAACGCCTTCTGGGAACCGCTCTGCTTCGACATGCTGTATGCCCCACAAGGCAAACACTGGTTGCGGATCGTGGATACGTCGCTCCCACCACCACATGATATTCAACGTGAGGGCGTGCCCTTGAACCAGTCGCAGCGCAATTATCTCGTGCAGCCACGCTCGGCGGTCATCTTGAAGCTCAAGTAGCGGCGGGGCGGTTATGCTATAATGAAAGTCGGTATCCGCCCGACTAAGCAAGAATGGCACAGCGCATGAATGCGATGGATATACTCCTCATTGGGATACTGTTTGGTGGCTTGTTCGTGGGCTTCTCGCAGGGCATGGTCCGCGCTGCAATCATGATCGTGGCATTCTACCTTAGCGTCGTGCTAGCCAGCCTCTACTTTCCGTTGGTGGGGGCGTGGGTGCAAAGCACGTTCGGTTCGCCACCGCTTGTGGCTCAATATCTCGGCTTTATCATTGTGGTGCTCATTGCCTTTATCGCCCTCACGTTTGCGGGCGTGTATACCCTGCGCTACGTCGAGATCGGGGGCCGCTTTGCCTTGCTCGATAAGCTGATCGGTGCGTTTCTGGGATTAATTCTGGCCGCCTTGATTGGCGGCTTTCTGGCCATGCTGCTCTGGAACTTGATGGTCATTCGCGATGGGCGCAACTTCAATCTCCCGCTCTTTCAATGGCTTGGTGGGCAAGTCTTCTCATCAATCTTGATTGGCTTGTTTGCCAACAACATTCTGCCGGTTGCGTATGAGTTCGCCCGCCCGCTGCTGCCCGCGAGTGCCCAAATCTTGCTCGATCCGATCACCCGCTAACTCCATGAGTATTGCCGCCGCAACCCTTGCCACACTCGAATTTCCGCGCATCCGTGAGCAACTTGCCCGCTACACAGCCTTCACTGGCTCGCGTGAGCTTGCGCTTAACCTAACCCCCGACACCGATCCGCAGCGTGTAGCATGGCGGCTGCGCCTAACCCGCGAAGCTCGCCGTTTGCTGGCAGAGTATCCCGATGCAACCATTGGTGGGGTATGCGATATTCGCCCAGCCATGCAGATCGCGGGGCGTGGGGGGCTGCTGGATGGCCCAACCCTGCTGCTGGTACTGAATACGCTCCGTGCGCTCCGGCTGCTGCGGCGGCTAATGCTCCGCCTCAGTCCAGAAACCTACCGCATCCTGCCTGAGATTGGCGCGGCGTTGGTAGAACTGCCCGCGCTAGAAGAACTGCTAGGGCGATCTATCGGCGATGACGGCAGCGTCCTCGACAGGGCCAGTGCAGCCCTATCGCGCATCCGCACCGACATCCGCACCTACACCAACCGCCTGCAAGAGCGTATGCACAGCTATGTCAACTCTAGCACCTATGCTCCTGTGCTGCAAGAGCCAATCGTTACGGTGCGAAATGGGCGTTATGTCCTGCCTATCAAGGCGGCCCACCGCCGTTCGCTGCCGGGCTTGGTGCACGACCAATCGGCAAGTGGCGCGACGCTCTACATTGAGCCGCTCGCGGTGGTAGACCTGAACAACGATCTGCGCGAGGCCCAAATGGCTGAGGAGCAAGAAATTAAGCGCATCCTAGCCGCGCTCTCCGCGCAGGTCGGGCGCGAGGCCGATCTGCTGATCGCCGCCATTGAGGCCGTTGCCTTAATTGATCTTGCGCTTGCCCAAGCCAAATACGCCGATGCCTTACGGGCTGTCGAGCCAACCCTGACCAATCTAGCCGCTCCGCTCACCGCGCCCGCCCCAGCATCCACCGCTGCCACCACAGACCGCCTGACCACCGCCGGACGTGACACCGCCCCACTGCTACTCACAGCTGCCCGCCACCCCCTGCTCGATCCAGCGCAGGTCGTACCGATTGATCTCTGGCTTGGCGATCCGTTTCGCATGCTGCTGATTACCGGCCCCAATACCGGTGGCAAAACGGTCGCCCTCAAAACCGCCGGACTATTAGCCCTCATGGCCCAATCCGGCTTGCATGTGCCCGCGACTGAGCCGGTCCGCCTTCCCGTGTTGCAAGCCATCTTTGCCGACATTGGCGACGAGCAGAGCATTGAACAGAGCCTCAGCACCTTCTCGGCCCACATGACCAATATCATCCATATTCTCGCTGAGCTAGACACTCTCGCCCACCAGACCCCACCTAATGCCGCCGGTGTACCAGCACTGGTGCTGCTGGATGAACTGGGTGCAGGTACTGATCCAGTCGAGGGGGCAGCACTTGCCCGGGCGATTGCCACGCGCCTGCTGGAGCGCGGCTGCCTCACCATTGCCACCTCGCACTATGCCGAACTGAAAGCCTTCGCCCACAATACGCCCGGCGTGCAGAATGCCTCTGTCGAATTTGATCTGGAAACCCTCTCGCCCACCTACCAACTGACGATAGGGCTACCGGGCCGCTCCAATGCGCTGGCCATTGCAGCGCGGCTAGGGCTAGAACCAGAATTGGTTGAGCTAGCCCGCAGCACGCTTGTGCAAGAAACCGCTCGCGTTGAAGATTTGCTGGCCGATATTCGCGCCGAACGCGAAGCCCTTGAGCAGGATCGAGAGCGGACCGCGGCGCTGCGCGAGGATGCCCAGAAGTACCGTGACCGCCTCGCTACTGCGCTGCACGAATTTGAGGATGCCCGCCAAGCCCGCCTTGATGCACTGGAACGCCAGATCGAGCAGGAGCTACGCGAGCTGCAGCAGCACGTGCGCCGCCAACGCGGGGACTCGCGGAGTAGCGCACTGGCCCGTCAGTGGGCTGCCCAAGCGGAGCAGTATGCCCAAGCCCTACAACAGCGGGTGCAGGCAACCGGCACTGCACCTGATGCGGCGAGCCAACTGGCGCAGCTCTCACCGCTGGGCGAACAGCTCCCACGCCCGCTTCAGGTTGGTGATCGTGTGTTAGTGCGTTCGGTGGGCTTGATCGGCGAGATTCTTGCGATTGACGCAGATGAGCAAGAAGCCGATGTGCAGATGGGCGGGTTCCGCATGCGGGTGGGGCTGAATGAATTGCGCCGCGATACGGGCAAACCCACGCCCGCCCGCCGCCCGCCGCCGGAACCGGTGAGCATCAGTATTCCGGCCATGCCGGAAGTATCTATGTCCTTTGATATGCGCGGCTGGCGGGTTGCTGATGTGCAAGCGCAACTGGAGCGTTATCTCAACGATGCCTACCGCGCTGGCTTACCCAGTGTGCGCCTGATCCACGGCAAAGGCTCCGGGGCCCTACGCCAAGTGGTACGTGAGATTGTGCAACGCCATCCATTGGTGCAGGCGTATGCGAGTGGCGGAGCTGATGGCGGCGAGGGTGTAACGATTGCCACGCTGGCCGAGCATTAGCCGGATCAGCCGGAACGGAGACGAGATCGGATGGATCAACAGCTCGTTTGGGGGCTACTTGGGCTGGCTCTGCTAGCTCCGATCATTGGGGCAGTTGTGTTGCGCTTGCTCAGCAGCACCCTCTCGCCCCTCGTGCTGACGGTGAGTAGCCTTGCCATCGCAGGCGTGGCGATTGTCAGTGTGTTGTGGCTTGGCAGCAGCAACGTCAACCAACTGCAAATCGGCAACCTCAGCCTGCTGCTGCCCGTCTCGCGCAGTGAGGGGCTAGGCTTTGAGCTACCCGCCCTGCCTGCCCTCGTGCCAACTACGCCGCCCATTGGCGCACAAGCCCCAACGCTGCTGCCCTTGCCAACGGCGACAGTGCCTGCACCTACGGCCACCCCCACACTCACGGCAACGCTCACCGCCACCCCCACCGCCACGCCGATCATCACCGCCACCCCTAGCTTGACGGCCACACTCGTCAGCACGATCACGGGCAGCCTTGCCGTAACTGCCACCACCAACCTTACGACAACCGATACCCTGACTCCGACAGACCCAATCACCGATTCTGTGCCGGAAGCAACGCCTCAACCAGAACCAACCGCAGAGCCAACCGTAGAGCCAACGCCGACACCATCCCAGCGCACCTACACCGTGCAGGCGGGCGATACGCTGTTTCGCATTGCGGCACAATTCAATGTATCGGTGGAAGACCTCATTCGGGCGAATAATCTATCGGCAGCGCAGGCTGACAACTTGACTGTTGGGCAGGAGTTGATTATCCCATGACCACACACCGCGATTCGCATTGGTTTACCCGTCGGCTCTTGGTTGGGCTAGTTACGCTCGGCGTAGGTATTGCTGCGGCTGGGCTAACCCCGCACGCAACATACGCGGCCGTGCGGCCATGGCATCCACAGGTCGTGCCCGAAACCGCCGAATTACCCCGCCTCCTGCCCAACATTGCCACCTTCACCGCCCACGTCGTACAGGAGGGCGAGACACTGGCCAGCATCGCCGCTGCAACGGGCAGCATGGCCCACCTGATACAGGGCTACAATCGGCTGGAAGGTGAACCCGCTGTGGGGCGAGCATTGGTTATTCCTGTGCTTGAAGGGCACACCACAGAGGTGTATACACCTGTACTGGTGATCAAGGGGGTTGTAGACGCGCCCAAAGTCGCACTGACGCTGGATGCCGGGGCAAGCAGCGCACCCACCCCTGCCATCCTCGATACGCTACGCGAGCGCAACATCCGGATTACCTTCTTTTTGACGGGGCAATGGATTCGCAACAACCCAGAGCTGGCCCGCCGCATGGTGGCAGAGGGACACGAACTTGCCAACCACTCCACCAATCACCCCGACTTCCGGACCTTGAGCGATGAGCAGATCATCGCCGAGCTTGCCGATATGGAGCAGGCCCTCTTTGAGGCGACGGGCGTAGCGGCCCGCCCCTACTTCCGCCCGCCCTTCGGAGCCTACGATCAGCGCGTGTTACACGTATTGATTGGGCAAGGCTACATGCCAATCTACTGGACCCTCGATAGTCTCGACTCAGTGGGCGAGCCGAAAAGCCCCCAATTCCTCGCCGACCGGATGACGGGCTACGGGCAGTATACGCCGGAGCAGATGTACGGTACAATTATTCTGGCGCATTGCGGCAGTGAGCCAACCGCCCAAGCCCTACCAACGATTCTTGATCGGTATGCCGCAATGGGCATAAAAGTTACGACGATCAGTGAAGTTCTTGGGCAATAATACAACACCCAGCATAGAGGAGCAATGATGACACCTGTCACCTTACGCACGTTGGAACGGCCCCCATATGTGGCGCAGGAACACCCGCCGCTGCTGATCATGCTGCATGGCTACGGCAGTAATGAGCAAGACCTGATGGGCATGGCTCCCTATCTAGATGATCGCTTGCATATCACCAGCCTGCGGGCCCCGCTCGATCTCGGTGGAGGCTATGCGTGGTATCACCTATCGGGCACGTTGGGGCGGTTGGTGGCCGATGCTGCGACCCGCGCCGAAAGCCTATCCCTCCTTCAGAAGGTCGTGCCCCAGATCATTGAGCGCACCAATGCCGATCCGCAGCACGTCTACCTGATGGGCTTTAGTCAAGGCTGCGTCATGGCGATGTCAGTTGCCCTGACACTGCCCCACCTGATTCGGGGCGTGGTTGCCCTGAGCGGCTATCTCGATGATGCGGTACTCCCAACCGTACAGGTGGATCGCCTGCGCGGGCTGGCGGTGTTGTGGCAACACGGCACACAGGATGAGGTGCTGCCGATTGAGCTTGGGCGGGCAGCCCGGACATGGCTAGAACAGACCCCCATAGCGCTGAGCTACACTGAATACCCCATTGGCCATAGCATTCATCCCGAAGGCTTCAACGTGATCCAACGCTGGCTGAGTGAGCAACTGGGCTAGCTGCCAAAGGCTGCGCGGCGCAGGCGGCATGATTAGTGCCCATATTCAAAGAGAAAACAGCACGCTGCTTTGCATGCTGTTTTCTACTATACCAATATGCTCTCTTGTAATGGTATCTGCTTTGCAATCGAATTGATCTATTTTTGCTGATCCTGTGAATAGTCTGACTCTGCGACACAACACTTTCACTGCCTATAAGTATACGCGCCAAGTCTAAGAAGAAGATTGGCACAGTGTTAACGCAATGTTGGAGAACAATGAACACGTGATGAATCGATCTGAGCACGCGCCCGTCCCCTTCGGCGATCTGCGCCGCCAAGCGGCTACCTTGCACGCTGACCTCGCTGCCGCCGCCCAGCGCGTGATCCAGAGGGGCTGGTATGTGCTGGGCCGTGAAGTCGCTGCCTTTGAGCAGGAGTTTGCGGCGGCGTGTGGCGTTGCCTATTGTGTGGGGGTAGCGAGCGGAGCCGATGCGCTTTACCTTGCCCTTGCTGCGCTCGGCGTTGGTGCGGGCGATGAGGTTATCACCGTTGCCAATGCGTGTACCTACCAAGCCGATGCGATCATCCAAACCGGAGCGTTACCCGTGCTGGTGGATGTAGACCCAACCACGCACACGCTTGATGCGGCGCAGCTGACGCAGGCCATCACGCCCCGCACGCGGGCAATTATGCCTGTACATCTTTATGGGCGGCTAGCAGACATGGCCGCGATCACGGCGATTGCGGAGCAGTTTCGCATTCCCATCGTCGAGGATGCTGCCCAAGCGCACGGCGCATGGCGCACCGATGCAACGGGCAACCCACGCTACGCCGGGGCGTGGGGTACGCTGGCTGGATTCAGCTTCTACCCCACCAAGAATCTTGGTGCAGTAGGCGATGGCGGGGCGGTGGTGACGAACGATGCCCGCCTCGCCGCACAGCTGCGCCGCCTGCGCCAGTATGGGTGGGACCAGAAGTATATCATCAGCACACACGGCGGGCGCAACTCCCGCCTCGATGAGCTACAAGCTGCGCTGTTGCGGGTGAAGTTGCCACACCTGCCCCACTGGAATGCGACCCGTCGCCAGCTTGCCGCGCAGTATCAGGCGGGCTTGGCCGATACGCCACTCAGCTTGCCACTAGATGAAGCCGGCCACAGCTACCACCTGTATGTAGTGGTCGCTCAGAGCCACAGCGAGCGCGAGCAGCTGCGCGAGTATCTGCGCCAGCACGGCATCGGCTGTGATGTGCATTACCCCGTGCCCGCCCATCTCCAGCCCGCATACAGCGCGGGGCACAAGGCCACCCAACCGTGGCTCCGTCCGCAGGGAGCGGGGAGCCTGCCCCACACCGAACAGCTCGCGCAACGCATCCTCTCGCTGCCGCTCTACCCCGAACTCACCCCTGCTGAGTTAGATCGGGTGATTGCGGCCGTGCGTGGCTTCTATAGTGGGTAGCTCTCCGCGCCTCGTTGCCATGCCTTTACGCACATGCGCCACTGTTCCTGCTACAATAGGGCCAGTGTGACTGAACCGATGCACAGAATGAGGAGGTACGACATGTTGTTTCGCCAGATTGACCACATTGGCTTTGCGGTGCGTGACATTGAGCAGGCGGTAGCCTTCTATAGCGACACATTTGGGTTGACCGAGTGGGAACGCATCTCGATGCCTGAACGCCACATGGAAGTTGCCGCTGCAAAGCTCGGCGGGGTCTTGCTCGAACTGATTGCGCCGACATCGGCTGAGGCGGCGTTTGCAAAGTATCTGGATGAGAAAGGCCCCGGCGTGCATCATATCGCCTACCGCGTGGACGATATTGAAGCCGCACTAGCGACACTCAGTGAGAAAGGCGCACGGATTATTGATAAAACCCCGCGCCCCGGTATTCACGATACGCTGATTGCCTTCTTGCATCCGAAAAATGGCGATCAGGGCGTGTTGGTCGAGTTGGTGCAACATACGCACTGACAGGTGCGAGAGCGACTCGGTTGCAACTAAAGGCGGACGAGCCGTGCCACAGTAGGACACGGCTCGTCCGCCTGAGATTACGCGGGGGTTACAGATAGCTCTTGCCAAAGAGGTTCCGCACCACTTCGCGCCCACGCCGCCGCAGGGTGCGGGAGAGGATTGCCCCAACAAACAGCACCGCGAGTTGGGGGGGCGTGAAGCGGGGCTTGACGAGTTCACGTAGCGCATCTGGGTCATTGAGAGATAGGGGCGATTGCTCAGCCAGATGCAGCTTGATCTGCCCCTGCCACTCCTGCTCCACCCAGAATAAGTGCGGCATACTGCGCTGGAACAGGTAGTACATCGCGTTGTACTCGTACAGGTAGTCAAACAGTTCGCCGAAGGGCGTAGCAGCCTCACGCGGATGGAGCACCAGCGTGCCATCTGGCATCAGGTTGACGTACCAGCGATGGAATGACCAGTGAAAGAGGCGTTCGGCAATCTCACTAGGGCAGCCGATGTAGCCACCTGCGCCGGTACGTTCCAATTCGCGCACAAACTGGGGCGGGTCATCCATATGTTCAAGGATGTGCGAACAGATGATATACGCGAAGGCTTGGTCCCGGAAGGGGAGGTGGTGTGCGTCGGCAACCACCATCGGGCGAGCATCCAACTTAATATCGCCGCCGCGCTCGGTATTGTCAAACAGGAAGCGGTCCACCAAGACATTCGCACGCGGGTGAGGATTCTCGCCGCTGCCGACTTCGAGCACTAAGCCGCTTGCGGGCGGGTTGCAGTTCTGCCGCATGCTAGTTCAAGTCCTGACCAATCAGGCTATCCTGCAAGGCTTCCTGATTCTCTAGCGCTAGCCCTGTACCAATCGCTACGCAGTGGGCGGGATGATCGGCAACGTAGCAGGGCACGCCGGTCACTTCGGTGAGCAGCTCGTTGATCCGGCGTAGCATCGAGCCACCACCGGTCATAATCATGCCTTTGTCAATAATATCGCTGGCAAGCTCTGGCGGAGTTTCTGCAAGCACCGCTCGCACCGCATTGATAATCGCTTCGAGCGGGTCTTGGATGGCTTCGGTGATCTCATTCGAGTCAACTTCGATGATGCGCGGCAAGCCGGCCACCTGATCGCGCCCGCGCACCTGCATCGTCAAGGGGCGTTCCATCGGCAATGCCGAACCAATCTCAATCTTGATGCTTTCGGCAGTGCGCTCACCAATCATCAGATTGTACTTGCGCTTAATAAAGCTCGCAATCATCTCATCGAAGCGGTTGCCACCCACCCGCACCGACGTACTGACGACAATATCGTTGAGCGAGATTACGGCGACTTCCGTAGTGCCCCCACCAATGTCTATCACCATTGTGCCAGAGGGGAGCTGAACCGGGATGTTGGCCCCGATGGCCGCCGCGAGCGGCTCACGGATCAGCCACGCCTTGCGGGCCCCCGCCGCAAGCGCGGCATCGCGCACGGCTCGCATCTCAACGCTCGTCACCCCAGCCGGAATACAGACCATGACTTCCGGCTTACTCGCCTGAAAGCGTCCCGAACCCTTTCTAATGAAGTAGCGCAGCATGGCTTCGGTTACTTCGTAATCAGCAATCACGCCGTTTCGCATGGGACGCACCACCTCGATGCTCTCAGGCTCGCGCCCAAGCATCGCTAGGGCCTCTGAGCCAACCGCCTTGATGCGCCGATCACGAGTCGAGATGGCCACGACCGAAGGCTCGGCAATGACAATCCCACGCCCACGCACATATACGAGCACATTGGCTGTGCCCAGATCAATTCCCAATCTACGTGCCATTGTTGTTGTCCGTTGTTGTCCGTCAATACTGGCTCGGCTATCAGTATATCTAGGCCCAATCGGCCGCTTAATCACGGATACGTCGCCCACGCCCCATCTCAGCCACGCGCAGGCGGATCATCGCGCGGCGCAGCTCCGCTTCAGCGCGGATCATATCCTGCTGGCTTGTGGCGGTTTGCATGTGCTCCTCAGCGCGTTTGCGGGCGGCTTCAGCACGAGCCAGATCAATCTCATCCGAGCGTTCGGCGGTATCAGCCAGAATCGTCACGCGATTGTTCAGCACTTCCATAAAGCCGCCCGTCACCGCAAACGGGGTAACTGTGCCATCTTTGTAGATGTCCAATTCGCCAAAGTCCAGCACCGTCAGCAGTGGCGCGTGGTGCGGTAGAATGCCCACCCGTCCGGCGCGGGTAGGGGCATTCACTTGATCAACTTCATCCGATAGGACTACTCGTTCGGCAGTAATGATCTCAAGCTGCATTGGCATTGGTGCTGCTCCTCTCGCGGCTTCGCAGCCTACTTCTGGGCTTCGTTGTAGGCTTGGATGACTTCATCCAGCCCGCCCTTGAGCATAAAGAATTGCTCTGGAATATGATCAACTTCACCTTTCAGGATGCGATCAAAGCTCTTAACCGTCTCGGCGATCTGGACATATTTGCCCGGCAAGCCGGTAAATTGCTGGGCGACGGTGAAGGGCTGGCTGAAGAACCGCTCCAGCTTGCGGGCCCGTTGCACCGTGAGCTTATCCTCATCGCTTAGCTCTTCCATGCCCAGAATGGCGATGATGTCCTGCAAGTCCTTGTAGCGTTGCAGCACGCGCTTCACCTCTTGGGCGACGCGATAGTGTTCCTCGCCCACAACGTTCGGATCAAGGATGCGGCTCGTTGAGGTGAGCGGGTCTACAGCGGGGTAGATCCCCTTCTCGGCAATGCTGCGCTCCAGCGCAATCGTGGCATCAAGGTGGGCAAACGTTGTCGCCGGAGCCGGATCGGTGTAGTCGTCGGCGGGCACGTACACCGCCTGCATCGAAGTAATTGAGCCGCTGCGGGTGGTGGTGATGCGCTCTTGCAGCTCCCCAAGCTCTGTGGCTAATGTCGGCTGGTAGCCCACTTGTGAGGGCATGCGCCCAAGCAGCGAGGAGACTTCTGCACCAGCCTGCACAAAGCGGAAGATGTTGTCTATAAAGAGCAACACGTCGCGGCCTTCATCGCGGAAGTATTCGGCCATCGTCATCGCCGTCAGCCCGACACGCAGACGTGCGCCGGGCGGCTCGTTCATCTGCCCAAAGACCATCACCGTTTTGTCAAACACCGTTGTATGCTCGTCAATCCGCGACTCGCTCATTTCGGTGATAAGGTCGTTCCCCTCACGGGAGCGTTCGCCTACGCCCGCAAAGACGGAGAAGCCGGATTGCTCTTTCGCAATGTTGGCGATCAGCTCTTGAATTACCACCGTCTTGCCTACCCCTGCACCGCCAAAGATACCCGTTTTGCCACCGCGTGTAAAGGGGGCAATCAAGTCAATCACCTTGATGCCCGTCTCGAAGACGCTGGCTTTGGTATCCTGCTGATCGAAGGCTGGAGCATCGCGGTGGATCGGGCGGCGTTCGGCGTTGGTCAGTGGGCCCTTGCCATCAATCGGATCACCGAGCACATTGAACACCCGCCCTAACGTATCTGGCCCAACCGGCACAGCAATCGGCTGGCCGGTATCAATCGCCTTCATGCCTCGCCGCAAGCCATCGGTGGTGCTCATGGCCACCATTTTCACCGTGCCGCCACCAAGCTGCTGTTGCACTTCACACGTCAGCGAACCGCCGTCTTCCAAGGGGATGACAACGGCATTGTAAATTTCAGGTACACGATCCTGCGGGAATTGGCAGGTCATCACCACGCCCATAATCTCCGTGACAATTCCTTCGGTCTGTTCAACCATCATCGCACCTTCCTGTATGTTTGCGCTCCCTGCTGCTAGGTTAACCTTCCAAAGCCATTGCGCCCGTCGCAATTTCGCTCACCTCATCGGTGATGGCGGTTTGGCGGGCTTTGTTATACGAGAGGGTCAGATCACGGACCAATTCTTTGGCGTTGCCGGTCGCATTCCGCATAGCAACCATACGAGCACTGTGTTCGCTGGCAATGCTTTCGAGCAAGGCATTGTACAGCTGAACTTCGACATAATGGGGGAGCAAGCTCTTGAGCACTTCTTCTGCCGATGGCTCATAGGTGAAGTCCACCGGCTTTATTGTCGTAACTTCAGGCAACTCAACGGGGATCAGCCGCTTGATGGTAGGCCGTTGCACCAGCGTATTGACAAATTCACTGTAGAGCACGTAGACCTCATCGAGTTGTTCGCCCTCATCTATCGAGCCGGAGCGGTCGTAATCTACCCCGCGCTGGGCTGCTCGCAACACGTTCGAGCCAATGCCGAGAATATCTTCGAGCGTGGGCTTGTCGCTGATGTTCGTCACTTCAGCAATCAAGCGCAAGCCACTGCGGGCAATAAAATCGCGCCCCTTCTTGCCCAGTGCACACAGAACCACGCTTCGGCCCATCGCTCGCTGATCAAGAATGAAGCGGCTCATCTGGCGCAGCGCGTTGGAGACTAAGCTGCCCGCTAGCCCACGATCTGGGGTGATCAAGATCAGCCCAACGTGTTTGACCTCATCAGGCAGATCGAGCAACGTGCCCTTGCGATCTGCGGGCTGCACCCGCACGGCCAGATCCGTCACCAGCTCCAGTATCCGGTCGGCATACGGCCGTGCCGCAAGCACATTGCGCTGGGCCCGACGCATCTTCGAAGCCGACACCATCTCCATTGCACGGGTAATCTGCGAGACATTTTTCGCCGAACGGATGCGGCGACGGATTTCACGGGTACTTGCCATACGCGGGTTCCTTACTCGGTATAGGTATGAGCCGCTTTGAACTCGTTGATCACATCATCCATCAGTTGCTTGGTCTCTGGGCTGGGGAACTTCTTCTCCAACCGCTGATCATAGACCGTGCGGCGCACATCGGGGCGTGTATTCTGCAAGTACTCAAGGAAATCGGTGCGCCACTGCGGAACTTTGCTGACAGGCACATCATCAAGAAAGCCATTCGTGGCCGCGTAGATCAGCATTACTTGATCAGCCAGATCGAGCGGCGCATACTGGGGTTGGTTGAGAATTACCTGCAAGCGTTGCCCCCGATCAATCTGGGCTTTAGTGGTGGCATCCAGATCACTGGAGAACTGGGCAAATGCAGCCAAAGCACGGAACTGGGCTAGATCGAGGCGCAACCGCCCCTGCACATTCCGCATGGCTCGCGTCTGAGCAGCACCACCCACGCGGCTTACACTGATGCCCACATTGATGGCTGGGCGTTGGCCTGCGTTGAACAGGTCTGTTTCGAGGAAAATTTGCCCATCAGTAATCGAGATCACATTGGTAGGAATGTAGGCCGAAACGTCGTTGGATTTGGTTTCGATGATCGGCAGGGCCGTGAGCGAACCGCCACCGTGCTCCTCATCAAGGCGAGCTGCACGTTCAAGCAGGCGTGAGTGCAGGTAGAACACGTCGCCGGGGTAGGCTTCGCGGCCCGGTGGGCGGCGCAGCAGCAGCGAAACTTGGCGGTAGGCGACGGCGTGCTTCGAGAGATCGTCGTAGACGATCAGGGCATCGCGGATGACTTTCCCACCAATCTCGACTCCATTCTCCATAATCTCTTCACCCATCGCACAGCCGGCATAGGGCGCGATGTATTGCAGGGCGGCGGTTTCAGAAGCCGAAGCCACCACCATAATCGTGTGTTCCATTGCGCCGTAGCGTTCCAACACATTTTGAATTTGGGCCACCTGCGCCCGCCGCTGCCCAATGGCCACGTAGATGCAGATCAGGTCTTTGCCCTTTTGATTGATGATCGTATCAATCGCAATCGCCGTCTTCCCAGTTTGGCGGTCTCCAATGATTAGCTCGCGTTGCCCGCGCCCAATTGGGATCATCGCATCAATTGAGATAATGCCCGTTTGCACCGGCGTATCCACCGACTTGCGGATAATCACGCCCGGCGCAATGCGCTCAATCGGGCGGACAGCCATAGCATTGATTGGACCTTTGCCATCAATCGGCTGGCCCAGTGGATTCACAACGCGCCCAATCAAATCCTTGCCGACTGGAACAGAGATCACGCGCCCAGTTGAATATACGGTATCGCCCTGCTCAATGCTCAAGTAATCGCCAACGACGATCACGCCAACGAGGTCTTCGCGCAGGTTTAGGGCGATCCCATACACCGACTCGGTGCGGCCCGGCTTGGGTGGAAACTCGACCAGTTCGGACGCAACCACTTCATCCAGACCGGCAACGGATGCCACGCCATCGCTAATCGAAACGACAGTGCCCACATTGACCTGTCGGGGACCGACCTCAACTCCTGAGAGAATACCTTCTTTGATTCGCGCTAAAAGGTTATCCGTTACCGTCATTGCTCTATCTCCATTGTCTGTGCGCTGTCATGGCAACGAGCCGCACGGCCGAGAGCGCACTGGCTAACCCTCACCTGCGGCTCCATCACAATCTGGTTGATCTGATCGACCTGACTAATCTGACTGATCGGTCTACGTAAATCGTATCGCATGCCGCTCAGCTGGCCAACATTCCACGCTGCACATTATTCAGGCGAGTACGCAAGCTGTTATCTACCACGTGATCGCCCACCCGAATAATCAAACCCCCGATAATACTTTCATCCACTCGGAAATGCAGATCGAGCGGAGTCTGATATTGTTCTTGCAACTGCTGGCGCACCCGCTCTTGCTGCTCACTACTCAGGGGTACGGCACTGATGACTTCCGCTCGCGTCAGCCGAGTCACTCCAGCCCCGAACTGCTCAAAGGCTTTGATCACTTGGGGCAACTGGGCGAGCATCCCATCGCGGGCCAACACGAGCAAGAAATTGCGAATCGTGGCGGGGGTATCGGGCGCGAGGGCAGCATCAATTTGGGACTGCAAGGCTTCGAACGAGCCTGTCGCATGCGTCAGTTTCGGAGCCACTGCTTGGAGCGTGGTCAGGGTTGATCCAATCACGGCATCATACAGGCCACGCGCATAAATCTGTTCATCGGCTGCTGTCACGGCTTCCATCCTGTTGTTGGATTATTGCGGGCCCATCCCGCTAGCGGCTTGGCCTACAGGGCCCACCTTAATTATTCCGAATCTTCGCCAGATCAACCAGCGACTGCTCGATGAGCGCACTGTGCGATTGCTTCAGCTCTGCTTGCAGCACCTTCTCGG
Organism: uncultured Chloroflexales bacterium; assembly: GCA_937967405.1. Lineage (GTDB taxonomy): Bacteria > Chloroflexota > Chloroflexia > Chloroflexales > Chloroflexaceae > JAAUTZ01. Next base: position 26,340 of record CALCJV010000051.1, read on the forward strand.
CCGTCAGCGTCACCATTTCAGCGATCTGCTGCTGGGCATCACGGAACATCAACGCCCGTTCCTGCTCAGCCTGTGCGCGGGCTTCGCTGCGGATGCGCTCCGCTTCTTGCTGAGCTTGGCTGATCAACTCCAGCTCCTGCGCCTTGACCCGCTCCTGCGCCTGCATCAAGATCGCGGCAGCTTCTTGGCGTGCTTTCGCAATCTCGGCATCATAATCACGTTTGGCGTTCGCCAGCTGCTCTTTCACTTGATCGGCATCTTTCAGGCTCTGCTCGATCCGGGCCGCCCGCTCTTGAAGCATAGTGAACACCGGCTTGTAGAGCAACCGATACAGTACATAGGCCATGATCCCAAAGTTGATGATCTGATAAATGAGCTTTGGCAGATTAATGCCCAACGCTTCCATAGCTTACTCCCCTGCCTGCCACTACCATTAAATGACCCCAAAGCCGATCAAGAAGGAAATCACTAGACCGAAGATTGCCAACGCTTCAGCAAACGCGATCCCAATAAACATATTGGTGACAATCGTGCCCTGCGCTTCCGGGTTGCGTCCAATTGCCTGCAATGCTCCTGATACGATGATCCCAATCCCAATGCCGGGCCCAATCGCCGCTAGACCAATCGCCAACGCGGTTGCAATCAGTCTCAGTCCTTCCACTTCCATGCGTTTCGCTCCTCCTCACACATACGCTAATCCGCTTGAACCTGTAGAAAACGCTCTCAACACCTCTGTGCGATACGCGCCGCCCCACCCTAGTGATGCTCGTTGTGATCTTGGGTTTCAATCGCAATGAACGCCATCGTTAGCACGGCAAACACAAATGCCTGAATGAAGCCCACGAAGACTTCAAAGAAATAGAATGGCAATGGAACAACCATGGGCACGAGGAAAATCATCACGATCAGCAACACCTCACCCGCAAAGATATTGCCAAAGAGACGAAAGGTGAACGCGGGGATGCGTGCCAACAGACTGATAAATTCGAGGATGCCAACAAATGACATGACACCATTCAGGTTGAAGAACTTGCCGAAGTAACCAATACCGAGCTTGCTGATCGAGAGGTAGAGCGTGTAGAAGACGGAGATCAGCGCGAGGGCGAGGGTGAAGTTCAGGTCAGCACTCGGCGCACGGAAGAAGGGGATGATGCCTTCGCCCGCCTGACAGCCGATGTACTTGGAGCCTTCGGCAAAGGGCGAGGGCGGCAGCATGTTATCTACTGGTGCGCTTACCGCGAGGCGAATCTCACTCATACTGGTTTCGTTATGCTCGGCAGCGTGGCAGATGCCGATGGAGCCAACGCCCGGTAGCAACCCAAACCAGTTTGAGAGGATCACCAAGAAGAAGATCGTGGCAATCACGGGGAAGGCACGTTGAGCGTATTCGGCATTGATTCCTTTGAACAGATTGTACAGCCCCTCTATAGCCCACTCCATAAAGTTCTGCCAGCCTCGCGGGACGGCTTGCATGTTGCCTGCGGCCACCACTGCTAGCCCAATCAAGACAAGGTTGACGAGCAGGGAGACGAGCATAGAGTTGGTAAAGATTGTGTTGGGGATTAAGTCGTCGGCCCGAACCTCAATCGCCAGAGATTCCATCGGGTAGATGATGCGGCTACCAACCGCGAGTGCAAGCAAAGCCAGTGCAATGCCGATATTCCGAGCCACAGCCTTCCTCCTAAACAAACGGGCGTGTAGCATTGTACACGCGGTCTGCTACTGACACACATTGTCATTTCATTTGCATCGGGGCACACATATCCTGAAGAATAGGCTCTATCGTATTTGTTCTGTTCTTCACAAAGAGTGTAACTCAGAAACCGATTCTGTGCAAGTTTGGTTAAACCGTTCGCCGCCTTGCCGTGCGTGAGTATAGCATGGCTGTCAGAACCGTGCAAATTGCGGTTCAACTTAACACTTCTTGCAATTCGCGGATGGCTCGGCGCGTATTCACCCACACGGCTCCGATGCGTGAATTGGCTACCGCTTTGTTAAAGACCAGCGTCAACAGGAAGCGTTGCGAAATATCAAAGCAGTAGAGGTCGTAGTTATGCCCCTCGTGGATGTAGAGGGTCGTGGCATCTTTCTCGCGGAGCTGCCGCGCAATTTCGCCCGCTGTCGAGAAGCTCGTGGAGAGCAACGGCAGCAGGATCATCGTGGGCAGATTGTCGGTCGTGCCAACTTCGACTAGCACCATCCCCGCTCGATCCGTGAGCATAATGCACTGTGGACCTAGCTCCTGCGAAAGGTCGCTCATCACACTGCGGATCGGGGTCAAGTTTTCTGCTGTTACCACCATATTGCCACTTGAGCGTCGCCCGATAGATTCGTGGTGTGGCGTGGTGGCGGCTTTCTCGGCCGCACGTTCGCTGATTGAAGAGCGGCTCGCCGCAGGCTTGGGGGCATCCGCGCTGCGCTCCGTTACCCGCGCCGAGAGCCGCGTTGCCCGCGAACCGGCCCGTTCACTCAGCTCGCTCGTGCCAGGCTTGTCACTACGGCTCGTGGTGCTCGGCTCGCGCAGTTCATCGGATCGCGGCTTTTCAGCCCGTGCGGCCGCTGCCCGCGCGGCCCGTGCTGTCGGTTCCGGCTCAACATCTCCTTCAGCTTCAGCAGCTTCGGCGGCTTGGGCCTCGTGTTGGGTATAGCGCGTCAGTGCCTGCTGAAACGCCGCATTGATCAGGTCGGGGGTCGGCTCACCCGCCACAAACACGGCCCCTAAGGCCTCGACTTGGGTTTGCAACGCCTGATCGGACTGCGGGTTCCATAGCACCAAGCGCGTAGGCGAACCAAAGCCATTGAGAATATCGGCCAATTCCAAGCCGCTCATATCGGGCATATGCATACTCGCCAGAATGATCTGCGGCGGATTGGTATTTACTTCCCACAGCACTTCGTTGGCAGACTCGATCACCTGCATATTCGCCCCTGTGATCTGCCCGACAAGGCTCCGCAAGGGGTCTTGTTCACTGGACACCACTAGCACTCGATAGTCCATAATACTGCTACTCACTTCACACGCTGGATTGCCAGAATGCTGCTTATAATTGACTTGCTACAGCTCGACACACCAATTTGATAATGCAATAGATTGCCCGCATATGCTTCGCTTTTCGCCGTGCATCCGCGCATTCCTGCGGCTTACGCTGCTGCCATAGCAAGGAACTCAACGGCGGTACGCGGGAGCCACAACGTTTTACCAGAGGGCAGTTCAACATCCACGGCCATAGCCTGTATCCCGCATGGTAGGCGGCGCGGCACCGTTGAGATGGCGCGAACCACGCCCTGCTGCCCCAGATGGGCATAATCGCGCAAGCGCACTGTTGCCCCAACGCGCAGCGGCTGATCTGCCTCGACACTCGCAGTTATGCCCGAACGCCGTAAGGGAATAATCACGCGCGGCCGCAACAACGGGCGATGAATACGAGTTGTGCCGACGATGAGGGCCTCCTGCCGATCATGGCTGCTCAGCAAATCGAAGGCGGCACTACTCATTGGCTGCGGACCAAAGCCTTCGGTTAGCACCAGTGTGAGACCCAGTTCCGCATACTCGCGCCCGCTGGTCAGGTTCCGCAGCAATGCACCTGATGAGGCAACTGAATGGGTGGCATTGAACCACTGGCGTAACTCTGGTTCAGCCATGCTGCCGAGAATGATCCCACGCACCTGTTTCTCCACAGCGCGACGCAGTCCGGCCGCAGTGATCCCCGCCCCACCGATCAGAATAGCAAAGGTGCTGCGCTCATCAATCATCTCAGCGGTAATCGGCTCCGTTGGGTCCGTGACCATCAGGCGCAACACTCCACTGCGCTCTGGGCCAACGCCAACCGCACCATAGACTTGGGCAGCTGGAGTTTCAAGGGTCACCCCCCGAAATGGCACAACGTCCATCACAAAGCCCAACATCGCCGCCGGTAGGCGCAGTTCCTGCGGATCAGGCGTAATCGTGGCATACCCTGTGCGCGGATCGAATCCCGTCAGGACACCGGCCACTGGGGCCGTGCAAACACGCCCAAACGCAGCGGGCGTCCGAGCTAGCACCTGGCCGGCCCGCACCGGATCACCTTGCTTCACACGCAACATCCGTGCCGTCTGGGCGATTGGCACCGCCAAATCGCCGGCAACATTGACAATGTGCGGCGTAGCGGGCACAAGCGCACGGGCAATAATGTCTTCCGTCTCAACCCGTTGCCCAACCCGCACCAACACCTCGCCCGGAAACGGCAGGCGGCGGTCAATGCGTGCAACGGTTTGGGCGACAACGGGGGGTATTTTCTCCGGATTATAGAACATGCACGTTGCCTTACACCAGATGATGATCAAAGCCTACGCCGTGCTTATTATAGCATAAGCTACTCAATCAAGTCGCATGCTTGTCACATTCATTTGACGGACATGCAATGTAACCGATGCGTATCTGTTCGAGCTACACTGAGAGCGCAGGAAGGTCTTGCCTTGAAGCTCTCTGATGAGCGAGAAAGCTACGCTGCAATGGATCCACTCGAACTGGTGCGTATCAATCTCTTTTCTCCAATGGTGACAGCCTTCGTATTAGGTATTGTAGCACAACTCATTAAAAGCGACCTCAATTTACCGGAGTCATTATACGCATCGCTCACGATCTATCTGCTGCTCGCCATTGGGCTGAAGGGCGGGGCCGGGCTAGCCCAATCGTCCTTTGGTGAACTGGCCCTGCCCCTGCTAGCCACCCTGCTGCTTGGGGTGGGCATTCCGATCTGGTCCTACGTGATCCTGCGCCGCTTGGGCAAATTCGATGTTGCCAATGCGGCCGCGATTGCCGCCCACTATGGTTCGGTCTCAGCCGTGACCTTCACGGCGAGCCAGACGTTTCTCAACACGGTTGGCGAACCTTTCGAGGGGTTTATGCCCACCTTGCTCACCGTGCTTGAAGTCCCTGCAATCGCCGTCGCGCTAGTCATTGCCCGCATGCAGCTCGGCAGCAGTGGCTCAGTTGCCGAAGTTGCCCATGAAGTCCTTACCGGCAAAGGCATTGTGCTCCTCGTGGGCGGCATGGTGATGGGCTATTTGGCTGGCGCAGAAGGGATCCAACAGGTTGCGCCGTTTTTCATTAGTCCATTTCAGGGCGCACTGACGTTATTCCTGCTCGAATTAGGCATTGTTACAGCCGGACAACTCCGCTCAATCATTACCGTAGGGCCATTCCTGATCGGCTTCGGTATCGTGATGCCCATCTTGCATGGCGTGCTTGGCGTAGTGCTAGGTGGCATTGCGGGCTTGTCGCCCGGCGGTTGCACTATTCTGGCTGTGCTTGCAGCCAGTGCCAGCTACATCGCTGCGCCTGCGGCGGTTCGGATTGCGCTCCCGCAAGCCAATCCCGGCTACTACCTGACGGCCGCGTTGGGAATTACGTTCCCTTTCAATCTGGTCTTTGGCATCCCAATCTACTATAATGTTGCGCTATGGCTGTGGGGCCGATGATCCGCCCAGCTGGCCGGTAGCCGCCCCGCCCCGTACCGGCACCGAGTGGCTCCGCTCACTGTGTCCGATTTTGCCCTCAAACAATGGTACAATACTTATACCTTATGATAACTGCATCTGTTATCCCCATAGCAAAGGTTTCACACCGCCCGATGGAATACGGCATAACAGCAGATAGTGTGATCATCCTCGTAGCTTCCTAATGCCGAACGTTGGTGGACCTGATGCAGGCGCACCGCGAACGCCATCCTAAACAGATGCACCACACCATTAGCAAGCACGCTGGTGCGTAAACCCTGCCATGCAGAGCCGGATAAGCAAGTTTGATGCACGAGGAAGTCTATGCGTGATGTCGTAGATACAATTCAGACGTGGCTACACGCCGATCATCGGGTTGCGCTGGCGACGGTTGTAGCAACGTGGGGGTCTGCACCGCGCCAGATTGGGGCCCGGATGGGCATCAGCGATCAGTTGCACATGGTTGGCTCGGTAAGTGGCGGCTGTGTCGAGACAGCCGTTGCCCACGCCGCGCAAGAGCTATTGGCCGTAGGAGGCAATCGCCTGCTCACGTTTGGTGTTGCGGATGATACTGCGTGGGAGGTGGGGCTGGCATGTGGGGGGCAGATCAGCATCTTTGTTGAGCCACTGGATCAGATTTGGTGGCAGGTGGTTGCCCAGCAGATCGTCAACGATCATGCCTTTGCGACAGCATTGATCTTGCAAGGGCCGACGGCGGGGCTAAAAGTTGCTGTGCATGGAGAGAGTGTGATCTACAGCACATTGGCCCTACCGCCCGAACAGCGCGATGCCCTTGCCGCTGCGGCCCGCGCTGCGCTGCGGGCCGGACTGCCGCAGCGGGTGAGCATCGGGGCGTTAGATGTGTTTATAGATGTATATCTTCCGCGCCCACATCTGTACATTATCGGTGGGGCACACATCGCCATCCCCCTCAGTGTTATGGCCCGCTTGCTCGGCTTTAAAGTAACCCTCGTTGATCCGCGAGCGGCTTTTGCTACGCCGGAACGGTTTCCAGACGTGGATGCCATTTCGCACCAATACCCCGACGAACTCTTTGCGGCGAGCGGCTTGCATAGCCAAAGCTACATTGCGATCCTGAGCCACGATCCCAAGATTGACGATCCAGCATTGCGCGTGGCATTACCGGCTAATGTGCCCTACATCGGCATTCTCAGTAGCCGCCATACCCACACCCGCCGCCGTGAGCGATTGATAGCGGCAGGCATAGATGAGGCCTTCCTGAACCAAATTCGCACCCCGATTGGGCTAGAGATCGGCGCACGCACGCCAGAGGAGATCGCCCTTGCAGTTATGGCTGAGATTGTCGCCGTGCGGAACGGTGCAACACGAGGTTGAGTAGGCCGGTATTGGGACAAGGTGCAGGTGATGGAAGCTCCACGTGTCAGGGGGCTACAGCGGCAGGCCGTAGGCCGCGAAAAGAGCCGTGTCGGTGACACGGCTCATACCAAACAAACAACACTATTCCAGATAGTCGCGCAGGTGCTGGCCTATGTCGGGCTGACGCAGGCGACGCAGAGCTTCAGCTTCGATCTGGCGGGCCCGCTCGCGGGTCATCCCCAATACACGCCCCACTTCTTCGAGCGTGCGGCGTTGCCCATCCACCAAGCCATAGCGCAGATCAATGATCCGCCGCTCACGTTCGCTCAGGTGGCTCAGGGCAAGGATCAGATCGCGCCGCAACATTTGCTGTGCGGCGAACTCGGTCGGGCTGAGCATCTCCTCATCGGGCAGGAAATCACCGAGCGCGTGTTCGCCTTCATCACCGACCGGCGTTTCCAGCGACACAGGCCGACGGGCGGCTTCCATCACGCGCTGAATGCGTTCCACCGACTGCCCCAGTGCCGTTGCAATCTCTTCTGCCGTCGGCTGACGTTCCAGCGATTGCGAGAGGCGTTCGGCCGTGCGCTTGACTTGCCCCACCGACTCACTCATATGCACGGGCAAGCGGATAGTGCGCCCCTGCTCAGCAATTGCGCGGGTCACCGCTTGGCGAATCCACCACGTCGCGTAGGTCGAGAAGCGGTTCCCCTTGTGGTAATCAAACTTCTCGACGGCCCGCATCAATCCAATATTGCCTTCTTGGATCAAGTCAAGCAGCGACAAACCGCGCCCGACATACTTCTTGGCAATACTCACGACAAGGCGCAAGTTGGCTTGGATCAAATGCCGCCGCGCATCAATCCCAGAGGCCACATCCTCATGTAGGGCCAGCCGCAGATGTGGCGTGAGATGATCGTTGCTAGCCAGCCGGGCCCGCGCTGCATCGCCGCGCTCCATCCGTTCAGCTAGCTCAATCTCTTCACTGGCCGTAAGCAATGCCACGCGCCCGATCTCTTGCAGATAGTGCTGCACGGCATCCATGACGGCCGACTCGGTTGAGCTTTCGGTATCACTGCCGAGACGCAGGTCATCCGTATCATCAACAAACCCATCGAAATCGCGCAGGGCATCTACATCGGGGCCATCGCCATTCAGACGGGCATCGTCAAAATTCCAAAAAGTTGCTGCGTGGTCGAGCATCGGCTGCTCCTCATTCTAGCATCACAGAGATGAACATACGGCTCCATTCCCTTTCGGAACGGAGCCGCGCCTCTCACCGGTGCCATTAAATACTATGAATTACCTATTCCCGCACTCAACAGAACATGGTCAAGTGTCAGACATTTTTTGTTGTCTGGGGTGCGGCTACTACGTTTCAGGGATAAACTAATGATCCTGATACTATAACTGAATCATTCCCGTATAGTGTACCGTGCGATAGCGATTTTGTCAAGAGGATAAATCAAGCTAGGCAGATGAGAACTTACTCATCCACCAGTGGTGTGAGGCATTTGTAGAACTGTGACAGCATCACGCAGATGCTTTACATTAGTTATTTTAACACAATTCTGGCGTGGCGGGGGCTGATTTTCTCAAAGTTGTCTAATCTTCACAGGCCCTGAGCCGCACTGCCACTTGTGCCGCCACCTGTGCATTGTGGCGCAGCATGGCCGTATTCGTGCGGATGCTTTCGCCGTGCGTTTGGGTTGCCATTGCCGCCAGCAGGAACGGGGTAACGGCTGGCCCGCGCACATTGGCGTGGGCAGCCGCGTGGAGCGCAACCGCGATCTCTGCCTCCACCCGATCACGCGGCAGCGCAACGGCGGCGGGCGGCGGCACACACAGCAGCATGCCGCTCGCCTGTGGCCCGTGCCACGCCAGATGCTGCCGCCAGATTGCTGCTACCTCCTGTGCCGTGTCGGTGCGAGTGGGTACGGGCAAGCCACTGCTCTGACTGTAGAAGGCGGGAAAGTCGCTCGTCTGGTAGCCCAACACAGGTACGCCCCATGTCTCAAGGTATTCGAGGGTCGCGGGCAGATCCAGAATCGCTTTGGCTCCCGCGCAGACAACCAGCACCGGCGTGCGAGCGAGTTCGGGCAAGTCGGCGGAGATGTCGAGCGTGGTTTGGTAGCCGCGATGCACACCGCCAATCCCGCCAGTGGCAAAGACGGCAATGCCAGCGCGGTGGGCGATCAGCATGGTGGCCGCAACCGTCGTGCCGCCGTCGGCCCGCTGCACGAAGGCCGCCGCGAGGTCGCGCCGCGAGAGCTTGCGGGCGGTGCGGTGCTGGGCGAGGTGGGCGAGCTGGGCGTGATCCAAGCCCACGATCACCTGCCCGTCCAGCACGCCAATTGTGGCGGGCACGGCCCCCTCCGCCGTGATCGCGGCTTCCATCGCGTGGGCCAGTTCGAGGTTGTGCGGGTAGGGTAGCCCGTGCGTGATGACGGTGCTTTCGAGGGCAACGATGGGCATGCCCTGTGCGTGGGCATGCGCGACATGCGCGGCAAGCGTGATCATTCAAGGAGTCCTTTCAACGCTTCGGCGGCTTTGCGAGTCATGCCCGGCACAGCGGCTAGATCATCTACACTGGCGGCCCGGATCGCCTTGAGCGAGCCAAAGGCCTTGAGCAGGGCCCGCTTGCGGCGCGGACCGATGCCGGGCACATCATCGAGGTTGGAGCGGTAGGTGGCTTTGTCGCGTAGCTTGCGGTGATAGGTGATCGCAAAACGGTGCGCTTCTTCGTCCACACGTTGCACCAGATGCAGGGCGGGGCTACCCCGCTCAAGCACAAGTGGGTGCGGCTGATCGGGCAGCACCAGATCAAAGCGATCCCGATCCACGCCTTTGGCAATCCCAACCGTCGGGATGTGGTCAAAGCCTAATGCGCTCATGGCAGCCCGCGCTGCATTGAGCTGGCCCCGCCCGCCGTCAATCATAACCAGATCAGGCAACTGGGCCCACGCCTCGTTGGGCTGGGCTTGCGTTGTGGGAGCAGGTGGGTCGGCATTTGGGGGGGCGAGCTGAGCGGCATCGTGAGCCGTTGCGGCCCGTTGGAAGCGGCGGTGGATAACCTCTTGGATCGAGGCCACATCGTTCGCGCCTGCCACCGTCTTGATCTTGAACCGGCGATAGAACTTTGCGGCTGGTTCGCCGTGCAGGAACACGACCATACTGGCAACTGACTGTGCGCCCTGTGTATTCGAGATATCGTAGCATTCGATGCGTTGAGGCATGTCCGGCAGCCCCAGCAGATCGCGCAATTCGCTCAGGCTGGCAACAGCGCGTTGCTCACGGTTGAGCCACTGCGTCCGCATCTCATCGAGCTTGATCTGGGCATTGCTGGCCGCTAGCTCGATCAGGCGGCGTTTCTCGCCGCGGCGTGGGACTTCAATCTCGACTTTGTGGCCGCCCTTCTGCGAAAGCCAGCGTTCAATAATCATTGGCTCTTCGACATACTCGGCGAGCAGCAGATTGGGCGGCACATCCGGCGCACGGTCGTAGAATTGGGTCAGGAACGATTCAAGGATCGCCGCATCGGTCTGATCTTCGCCGCCCTGCAAGGTAAACGGCTCCGCGCCGATCAGCTTGCCGCCACGGATAAAGAGCACCTGCACCACTGTGCTGTCGGCTTCGCGGGCCAGCGCAATCACATCCTGATCGGTCTCGACGGTCCGCAGCACCTGCTGGCGTTCCAGCACCTGCTCAATCGCCTTGAGCCGATCCCGCAGGTAGGCCGCCCGTTCAAAGTTCAGCTGCTCGGCGGCGGCTTCCATCTGCTGCCGCAGATCGCGCACGATCTGGTCGCTCTTGCCCTCCAGAAAGCGACACACCGACTCAATGGCCTGCCGGTACTCCGCTTGGCTGACGAGGGCGGGCACACACGGCGCAAGGCAGCGTTTGATGTCGTGGTACATACACGGCTTGCCCATGCGTTGGTAGCGTTGGAACTTGTGGTCGCTACAGGCGAAGGCGGGGCGAAAGGCAAACAGGCGGTTGAGCAGGTCTAAGGTTTGGCGCACCGAGCCGGCATTGGCATAGGGCCCGTAGTATTTCGCGCCATCGTTTTGCACATTGCGGGTGGAGAAGACCCGCGGCCAGTCTTGATTGAGCGTGACTTTGATGTAGGGGTAGCTCTTGTCATCCTTAAGCAGCACATTGTAGCGCGGGCGGTGCTGCTTGATCAGGTTCATCTCTAGCAGCAGGGCTTCAAGTTCGCTCTGGGTGACAATGATCTCGAAGTCGGCAATCTGGCTGACCATGCGCCGGATGCGCCCATTCAAGCCTTGTGGTGCGCCGAAATAGGAGCGCATCCGGTCACGCAGATTTTTGCTTTTGCCAACGTACAGCAAGGTGCCGTGGGCATCTTTCCACTGGTAGATGCCGGGGGCTTGGGGCACCCGCTTGAGGCGTTCCTCAAAGCTGGCGGGATCGGCGATGGCAGTGTGGCTGAGATCGGGCATAGCGAATCGCTATTTTATCCTCAACAATCTAGCTAGGCATCAGGTAAGCATCCTGTCGTCTATGGTATTGTAGCACAAGCACTGCGCCCATACTGCTGTCATCTGGTATGCGGTTCTGATCCTATGCGCCGGACGGCGATGGGCCAAGCCTTGCCGCTTGCGACCCCACTAGCTCCCCCCCGCGTCTGCTCGTCAAGGCAACGGCGATCCCAGCTTGTAGGCTACCGCAGGTCTGGATGCTGCTCAGGTCTACCCCTAGATGCACGAAGGTCTGGGCAATCTGCGGCTGAATGCCGGTGATCATCACCTGTGCCCCTAGCAAACGCACCGCCTGCGCTGCTCGGATGAAGGCCTGCGCTACTTGGGTGTCTACCACCGGCACGCCGGTAATATCTAGAATGACCAGCTCTGCTCGATGGCGGGCAACTCCTTCAAGCAGGGTTTCCATCATCTGCTGGGCACGCATACTGTCAATTGTGCCAATCAACGGCATGATCAGAACGCTATCCGAGATCGGGATGAGCGGCGATGAAAGCTCACGCAAGGCTTCGCGCTGGGCTGCGATAATCTGCTGTTGCAGGGCTTCGCGCTCGGCTTCGGCCCGCTTGCGCTCACGGATGTCGCGGATCACCACGGCAATATATTCGCGGTCATTGAAGGCAAGGTAACTGTTGGTTGCCTCCACAGGAATCGCGCTGCCATCACGGTGGCGATGGGTTCGCTCCACGCGGAGCGAGCCTTCGTGTTTTAGCCGTTCGGCAAACGCTCCGAGCATCTCAAGGCTGAAGTCGGGGTCAATATCCTGTACCGTGAGCTGCTCAAGGGCTTCGGGCGGGTAACCATACAGCGCAAACGCTGCTTTGTTGAAGTAGAGCACCTTGCCCCTGAGATCATACCAGCCAATCGCATCGGCGGCCTGCTCGACGGTGAAGCGGTGGAGTTGGAGTTGCTCGGCTTGCTCCTTCTCCGCCGAAATATCGCGCATAAAGCCAATCGCCACTTTCGGCGTACCATCAGGGTGATACACCGTATTCGCAATCAAGTATGCAAAAAACGCACTACCATCCTTGCGGCGATAGCGTATTTCACCCTGCCAAATGCCCTGCTCAACACAGATGCTCAGAGCTTCTGCAACAAACTGAGGGTCTTCAGCAAACACGTGCGGTAGGGGCATCCCGATTAGCTCCTCGCGGGTATAGCCGAGCATCCGGCATTGGGCGGGGTTGATATAGCTGAGCAAGCCGGTGCTCAACTCGGCTTCGGCAATCCCTATTGGGGTATGATCGAGTATATCGCAGTAGCGTTGACGCTCAGCTTCGTAGTGGTGGGAATATGCTTCGTGGTGGTGGGAATGTTCAAAGGTGGCAGTATTCATCATTGCGGCTCCTGTAATTAGGTTGTGTTGACATTTCATCGTAACCAAATCAAAGTAGCAACAAAGTGCAAAAAACCAAGATAGGAACGATCACGTTTTTCAAAACGAGAAAAGATACGGCGAAAATGCTTGATTTTGTTGATAAAACACTCCACCAGATGACGTTCGCGGGAGATCCATCGGTCATATTCCCGCAGAACTTTAGCGCGTTGATGGGGTGGCATAACGGTTTCAATGCCGCGATCAAGGAGGTAGGTGATAACATGCTCGGCAGCGTAGCCCCGATCTGCAAGCAATCGCTCAACATCAAATCCTGCCAACAAGGCTTGGGCTTGCGTAACGTCATGACGATGGTCCCCCGTCAAAATACATCGCAAGGGATTGCCCAAGCCATCCACGGTGATATGGATTTTGCAGCTAAAGCCGCCCCGACTACGTCCCAGAGCCTGATCACCGTTTTTTTCAGCACCTGTCGCACACGGATGCGCACGGACGACAGCACGGTCAATCATGCCATGTTCCATGTCTGGGTCATCAGCAAAATGAGCCAGCATTCGCTCCCACACACCCTGTTCACACCAGCGAACGAAGCGTTTGGAGATCGTGTTCCCCTTGCCATAGCGTGCGGGAAGCAACCGCCATTGCGCACCACTGCGCACTATCCATAGGACCGCCTCAACAAAGAAGCGGCAGGCGGCTTCATCCTTTCCAACATACGCATTCGGGTCTTCTCGCCAGAAATCTCAGATTTTTGTCCATTGGTCATCAGTTAAGGTTACGTTACTCATGACCCTATTTTACTCACTTTTTCAAATGTCAACACAACCTAGTTAATGCTTCAGTCCTCCAATCCGCTACACCTACAAGTGTCTTTCACCAACCCATACTTTGCGATGCTCAGTATAACAGGGAATGTGCGAAAGGAACGCAGGCGTTGCGAGCCTGCACGCGCATGCTGACCATCGCCACCCACCGCCGTCTACCCGTGCCGCGCCTCCGCTAGATGGCACTCCATCGTATAGCCAAACGGGCTAGGTTTCTGCTATTATTAAGGGTGTGCTGGTGCGATCAGTATCAGCTGATCCATACAGTGCAAGAACAAGCCTTGAGTAAAGTACAAACATACAAGGAGATATGCTATGAAAGCAAGCGAGCTAAATTTACGAGAAGCGTTGCACTTTGAACCAGAGCACGGGCGGATAACGTTTGGCAGCCATCGCATGGTTTTAGTGGAGACTGAGCTGATGGGCAGTATCGTGGATGCCATGATCGAGGTGGGCGATACGATCATGGCCAAAGCGTTGCTCTACCGGTGTGGGGATACAGCCGGGCATCGCCTTGCGCGAGTCTTTCGAGATGAGTTTCAGCCCGAAAATCAACAGGAATGGCTAGCCCTAGGCCCAACGATGCATTCGTGGGAGGGGGTTGGCAAACCTTCGTTAACGACTTTTGAGCATGATCCGACGCAAGCGCATTTCCTGCTCGAAGTTCAGTTTGCCAACAGCTACCTTGCCGAGCAGTACATTGCCTCGCAAGGAGTAGCAACAGAGCCAGTTTGTTGGCTGTTATCAGGCTACATTGGAGGCTATTGTGCGGAAGTTTTTGGGCTAGACCTCGTCTGCCGTGAACTGAGCTGCAAGGCTCAGGGCGAACCGTATTGTACATTTGTGGTTAAGCCGCGCACAGCATGGCTGACGTAGACCGAGCCGGTGGCGGCAGGGCTAGCTAGGGGTAGCGGATGGGCGGTGGGAATAGG